>NZ_JBXEJE010000026.1:0-162100 GCF_056820935.1 Streptomyces sp. Q2
CGACACCCCGTCACCGCATCAGAAATGGTGCACTTTCATCCGTACGAGGTGGTGCACGTTCGCTTGTACGCCGACACCACCGTCAGGGCAACTTGGTTGGCCAGGACGAACAGCAGCGTCCACTTCGCCGCGTGGACGCTCTTGCCAAGGCCGGTGCCCCGCCAGTCGAACCGCGGCCGGAACCGGAAACCCGCCGCCCGCGCGAACGGGATCAGCGCCAGGGCCTGTACGGCGATGCCAGCTGTCGTCCCGATCCCCAGCAGCCGCACCTGGCCGGCGGTGATGTCCTCAACCCGGTCGGGCACCGCCATCAGCCCCAGATAGGCGGCGAACATGCCGACGAGCACCACGTTGTTCAGTACCGGGGTCCACATCATCGCGCCGAACTTCTCGCGAGCGTTCAACACCTGCCCGTAGATGCTGAACAGCCCATTCAGTGCACGTCGCCTCGGGTGCGGCACGGGACGCCCTGGCCAAAGAACTGCTCCGGGCCGAGGAGGAGGGACGGACCTCGCCGGATTTCACCGATGGCTACGGCGACGGCCTCTACCTCGAACGCTCGCAGGCCCTGGGCGCGAGTGTCTACCGGGCCCGGGGCGTCGAGCGCTCGGACCGGGACGGCAGGAGTGCGGCGGTCCGCGAGAACCTGGAGTTCTACGACGCTCCCCATGCCGCCTTCCTGTTCATGCCGACGCTCGGAGACGGGGTACGGACGGCCGGCGACATCGGCATGTACGCGCAGAACTTCCTGCTCTCGCTGGCGGCCCGAGGGCTGGCCGGCATCCCGCAGACCGTACTCGGCGTCTACGCCGACACCGTCCGCGAGTTCCTGAGTGTCCCCGCGGAGCTCAAGCTGCTGTTCGGCATCTCCTTCGGCATGGCCGACCCGACGGCACCGGTGAACACGCTCCGCACAGAGCGGGTTTCGCTGCAGCGGAGCGTGGTCCTGCATGACACCCCGGGAGTCCTCGACAGGCCGTAGCTCCTCCGCCGCCGGAGCCATCCGGCGCCGGGCCCGCATCGGAGACATTCTCCGTTTCTCATCGCCTCGTCTGAGGAGTAACCATGACAAACCGACAGATGATCCTGGGCATGCAGTTCAGCGGCGGATACGGGGCCGCACCCGGGGCCTGGCGGCCGCCGGGTGCGAACCTCAACAGCTACACGGACATGGATCAGTTCGTGCGGTACGCGCAGGCGGCCGAGCGCGGAAAGATCCAGCTGCTGTTCATCGCGGACACCCCGGTTCTGGACGTCGACCTCGACAACCATGCCCCGCACCACATGATCGACCCGCTGCTGATTCTGACCGTCCTCGCGCGCGAGACCGGGCGGATCGGCCTGGTCACCACCGCCTCCACCACGTTCACCGAGCCCTACAACCTCGCCCGCCAGTTCAAGGCCCTGGACGTGATCAGCCACGGCCGGGCCGGCTGGAACGCGGTGGCCACCTCCGACCCCGCCGCCGCGGCGAACTTCGGCGCGACGATCCCGCCGCGCGCGGAGAAGTACGAGCGTGCCCACGAGGTCATCCAGATCGTGCAGGGGCTGTGGGGCAGCTGGGAGAAGGACGCCTTGCTCCTCGACGTCGAGGGCAAGCGGTTCGCCGACATGGACAAGATCCAGCCGGTCAACCTGCAAGGCAAGCACGCCGCCTCCCGCGGCCCGCTGCCCATCCCTCCGTCCGAGCAGGGCCAGCCGGTCATCTTCCAGGCGGGCGGCGGCAGTTACGGCCTGGAACTCGCGGGACGTTACGCCAGCGGCGTCTACGCCAACCCGTACACCATCCAGGACGCCCAGGCCCAGCGCCAGGCCCTGCGGGACGCCGCCAAGCGCGCCGGACGCGACCCGGACGAGGTGAAGATGCTCGCCGGCTTCATGCCGACCATCGCCCCCTCCCGCCAGGCCGCCCTGGAACGGCGCCGCTTCCTGGACGAGGTCGTCGACCTGAACCAACGCGTCCACTACCTCGGCGCAATGCTCGGCCTCCCGCTCGGCCCTGCCCGGCTCGACGAGCCGCTGACCGCGGACCAGCTCGCCGACGCCATGCCCAGCCCGCACGACCCGCGCTCCGCCCGCGCCCTCGAAGTGGCCCGCGAAGGCTGGACGCTGCGCGACGTGCTCGCCCACGGCGTCATCGACTACCACCCGGTCGTGGCCGGCACCGCCGCCGACGTGGCCGACCACATGCAGCAGTGGTTCGAGGCAGGGGCCTGCGACGGCTTCTCGATCACCATCGACAGCTACCACGACGGCTTCGACGCCTTCGTCGACCAGGTCGTCTCAATCCTGCAGGAACGCGGCCTGTTCCACGACGACTACGAAGGCCCCACCCTGCGCGAGAACCTCGGCGCCCACGAGCAGTACGGCCTCGACCCGCGCCTCACGAAGCCGGCCCGGTCATGACCACCACCACGCAGCCCATTCCTCGACGCAACCTGAACGGAGATGGCTTCCGCACGTTCTGCCAGGACGACACTGGTGGGTACACCGCGTTCTGCCTGGAGGATCTCCATGATGGTCCGCTGGGCGACAGGTGAACCGCCAGGGTCTTCACGATCCTCACTGACGGCAACTGACGCACACCCGGGCACGCCTGTCACCCACACAGGTGATGGTGCAACACCTGTGGCACCAACTACTCTCCGCTAGAGCTGTTGAGCTGCACGTTCGTGTCCTCAGCCCGTCGCACCACTCTCCGCCCCCTAGAGAAGGCAACCCGAGCCCACCAGCACGATCGACGCGCCGTCGTTGAGCAGTGGAAGGGCCTTCTGAACAGTCTTGAGCGTGCCTTTGGCGTTGATGGTGAAGGTCTTGTCGAAGCGTGGTCGGTGACGTCTTCGAGCCTGGCGACTTCGGCGGTCCCGACGTTCGCGACCAGCATGTCGATCTGGCGGCCGTCGCCCCGCACGGTTTCGTACAGCCGCTCCAGATCTGCGGGGTTCGACGCGTCGCCTTGGACGGCGATCGCGCCCACCTTCGCCGCGGCGGCTTCCCGCTCCTGCTGCTTGCGGCCGGTCACATAGACCACCGAGCCCTCTTCGACGAACCGCTGCGCCGTGGCGAGTCCGATACCTGAACGCCGCCGGTGATGACCGCGACCTTGTTGCTGAGCCTATTTCATGCCTTGAGTCCAACACCGCTGACCTGCCAGAACAATGACGGTCTCGGCATCACAGCGGTACCCGGACGGTATCGGTTATGCGTGGTCGGGCTTGCTGGCTTCCTCGGGTACGTGGAATCCGCGGTCAGCTGTGTCACGGCGGTACGAATCCTTGATGTGTTCACACCCGAGGAGCCGACCTGCGGCAGTGGGATCTGGGGACGAAGGCGTCGCCCACCCTGTCGCTGCGGGTCATCACACCTGGCACCAACAACGACGCATTCTCCGCGTGCGTGCGCGGCCCGCTCCACTGGGGCGAGGCCGTCGGAACAGGTAGCACCACAGCGCGTTGATGACGGCGGTACGACAACAGTGTGCAGGACTACGCGTGCTGACCCCACAAACTTGCGGAGTTGTTTTCACCGGAACTCTGGGTCAGGTCGGAGCAGCGTACGGCTCGTCAGATTTTAGGCCGCGTTGAGCCGCTCTCAAGCATTCGGATGTGGCGCCACACGTTCCCGTGACTGCGCTGAGCCTCGCGTACCCAGGAAGGAACAGAGCGCCAGTCGACGGTCACTTCGCGTTCGCCCCAGGCCGCCTGCATGATCCGTTGATCGCCGGCGAAGTCCTCGACGAGATCGCGACGCAGGAAGAGCAGGTGGCCGCGCCAGGGCTCATCCGCGCGGAAAGCCGCAGAGGCGCGCTGGCCGTCTAGGCCCACGAGGCCCACGGTGCCAGGCAGTTGGCGCAGGCCGAACCGGGCGGCGAACTCGTACGACGGCACGTCATAAGCCCCGCCGAGCCCGGTCTCCGAAGTGTTTTCGGAGGAAGCGCGCCCCGATCCCCGGCAGCGGCCGCGCCGCCCATTCCTGCCCTTCAGAGCGCCACTCAGTGTTCTCTGAATCCGGGAAGCCCGGAGGGATGGATCTCCACACCGAGCCTTCGTCGTCCACCCACAGCAGACCCATGGCATGCAGCCGTGGAATCCGCCTTCAAGGGCATGGGCGGATCCTGGAAGCGGACCGCACCGGGCACCGAGAGCGGCCGGCAGTTGCATGGCCGCCACGGCTACGGACGCTTCCGCGTCCTCGCTCTCGGTTCAAACGCCTCCTGGACGTCCGTGTCCGAGGGACCCGATGGCACCGCCTCCGGCTCCCTGATCGACGAGATCGTCCGCCAGGGCGCCCGCCGGATGTTGGCCGCCGCCCTGGAAGCGGAGGTCGACCAGTACATAGCCGAGCTGGCCGGCCAGCGGGACGAGACCGGACGCCGGCTGGTGATGCGCAACGGTCGTCACCGGCCGCGGACGGTGGTCACGGCCGCCGGGCGGGTGAAGGTGACTGCGCCGCGGGTGAACGACAAGCGGGTCGATCCGGCCTCGGGCGAGCGCAAGCGGTTCTCGTCGAAGATCCTGCCGCCGTGGTGCCGCAAGTCGCCGAAGATCTCCGAGGTGCTGCCTCTTTTGTATCTGCACGGCCTGTCGTCGGGGGACTTCGTGCCCGCGCTGGAGCAGTTCCTCGGCGGCTCGGCCGGGCTGTCTCCGGCCACCGTCACCCGGCTGACCAAGCAGTGGAGCGACGATCACGCCGCGTTTCAGGCCCGCGACCTGTCGCAGGCCGACTACGTGTACGTGTGAGCCGACGGCGTGCACCCCAAGGTCCGTCTCGGCCAGGCCCACAGCTGCGTGCTGGTGCTGGTGCTGATGGGAGTGCGGCTGGATGGCACCAAGGAGCTGATCACCCTGGCCGAGAGGCTGCGCGAGCCGGCCGAGTCCTGGGCCGATCTGCTGCACGACTGCCGCCGCCGCGGCATGCGCGACCCCGAACTGGTCGTTGGCGACGGCGCGATGGGCCTATGGAGAGCCCTGGCCGAGTTTTTCCCCGCCGCCCGCCATCAAGGGTGCTGGGTTCATAAGGTCCGGAATGTCACGAACGCCCTGCCGAAGTCCGCACAGCCAGGCGCGACGAAGGCGATGCAGGAGATCCACAACGCCGAGGACCGCCGACACGCCAAGCAGGCGATCGAGGCGTTCGCCAAGACCTACGGCACAAAGTTCCCCAAGGCCGTCGCGAAGATCACCGACGACCGCGAGGAACTGCGGGCCTTCTACGACTTCCCCGCCGAACACTGGATCCATCTGCGAACGACAAACCCCATCGAATCAACCTTCTCAACGGTCAAGCTCCGGACCAAGGTCACCCGCGGCGCCGGCAGCCCAGCCGCCGCCCTCGCACTGGTGTTCAAGCTCATCGAGTCCGCCCAGGAACGCTGGCGGGCCATCACCGGGGCGCACCTCGTGGCCCTGGTCCACTCCGGCGCCCGGTTCGAAAACGACGTCCTGATCGAGCGGAAGGAGGTCACTGCAGCCTGATCAAGCATGCTATCGCCATCCGACAAGACTCGCCCGATTCCCAACCGCTAGACGCATGCCGATATAGGCATATGATGGCGGCCATGGCACGAGCAGCGACGACGTCGGACGTCTTCAACGCGATCGCCGAGCCGCAGCGCCGGGAGATCCTGGTGCTGCTGCGGGCGGGTGAGCGGCCGGTGACCGAGTTGGCCCAGGAGCTGGGGATGACCCAGCCGCGCGCGTCCAAACACCTGCGGGTGCTCCGGGAGGTCGGGCTGGTGCGGGACCGCAAGGCAGGCAAGCAGCGCCTGTACGGCCTTGACGCCCGCGGGCTGCGACCGGTCCACGAGTGGACCGGCGGGTTCGAGCGGTTCTGGAACGAGAGCTTCGACCGGCTGGACGCATACGTGCAGGACCTCAAGCAGGCAAGGCAGGAGGAGTGACCGATGGCAGCGACAGAACGGGACACGCCGGCGCAGTCCGCGACGGCCGACCGAGAGATCGTCATCTCGCGGGTCATCGACGCCCCACGGGAGCTGGTGTTCGAGGCGTTCACCGAGGTGCGGCACCTATCGCGGTGGTGGGGACCGGAGGGGTTCACCACCACCACGCGGACGTTCGAGTTCCGCGTCGGCGGGGAATGGGACTTCGTGATGCACGGACCGGACGGGACGGACTACCAGGAGTGGATCTCCTGGACCGAGCTCGCCCCGCCGGAGCGGATCAAATTTCACCATGGTGAGTCCCGCGACGACCCGAACGCCTTCGAGTCGGTCCTGACATTCGCGCCTGACGGCGCGGCGACCCGGATCGAGATGCGCACGACGTTCCCCACCAAGGAGCTGCGCGACGATGCGGCCGAGAAGTACCACGCGATCGAGGGCGGCCAGCAGACCCTGAGCAACCTGGCTGCGTACGTCACCGAGATCGTTCAGAACGGAGCGGAGGGCTGATGGCCGGGAAGGTGTTCTTCAGCGTGTCGATGTCGCTGGACGGCTTCATCGCGCCCGAGTCCCCCGAGGAATTGATGGGGCAGCTATGGATGGAGCTCCAGCAGTGGGCCTTCCCGCAGCGGTTCTTCCGGGAGAACCTGAAGCTCGGCGAGGGCGGCGAGGAAGGGCGCGACAACGACATCGCGCGGGAGACGTTCGAGCGCACCGGCGCGAGCGTGATGGGCAAGCGCATGTTCGACGCCGGAGAGCAGATGTGGCCGGAGGAGGCGCCGTTCCACACCCCGGTCTTCGTCGTGACGCACACCAAGCGTGACCCCTGGGAGCGGCCGGGCGGGACCACCTTCCACTTCGTCAACGACGGCATCGAGACCGCGCTCGACCTGGCCCGCGAGGCCGCCGACGCCCGCGACGTCCGCATCGCGGGCGGCGGCGCGACGATCCTGGAGTACGTGAACGCGGGTCTGATCGACGAGTTCTCGATCGCGCTGTCACCCGTGCTGTTCGGCTCCGGGATCCGCCTGTTCGACGGCGTAGACGCGTCCAGAGTCGCGCTGAAGCCGGTCCGTTCGGAGCCGTCGTCGCGGGTGACGCACCTGACCTACGCCGTGCACCCACGGTAGCCACCCCACCACTCCAACCCTTGCGACCCAATCACCCACGGCGCACACGCTTGAATCAGCAGGCCACCACGGCCAACTGCGAATAGCCGCATTACCTGATCCACGACTATTGACTATTGCTCCCGAGTCGCTCTTCGATGACGACGCGGCGCACGATGGCCCACGTCAGCTGTTGCAGATTCGGTTCCCCGAGCAGGGCGTCCCAGAGCCGCAGGGTTTCCAGGAACGCCCGGTGAACCGCACGCTCCGCAGCGTCGTTGGTGCGGAGGAAGTGCAGCGCGTACCCGTGCCATGCCTCCTGGTTCATGACGTAGTGGGCCTCAAAGTCCAGCGGGAGCGGGGCCTGGGTAACGGGACCACGGCCGTCGTCTGCGCGGACGTCTTCGTACATGAATTCTCTTCGTTGAGGAGATGGGATCCCGGCGGGCGCCGGGAGCATTCACTCAACCGGCCGAAATCTTCGAACACGCATGCAAGCGCCGACCAATGTCACGGTCTGGGTGTCGCAAGTGAAATCTGCGCATGCGTGCCTGACCTGCCGCGATGGCCGTCACTCTGCGGCACGGCACGGTCACTCTAGCCTGAATGGGTGATGCAAGTCACAGCTAGGGTCGGTGATTCCGGCCATGTTCAACTACCGTAATCAGCCACGTAGTTGGTGAATTTGAAGCACCCGAACCATCAAGGCCCGCCGGGGCAACCTCCGGCCAGCTCCGAGACGGAGCGCGGGTCCGGACGCAAGGAACGCAGGGGCGTACGACCGAGGCCGTTGGGCTCCCGGGCATACGGTGAGCCAGCCGGTGCCGGCGTCGTGGCCAGCGGCGGCTACGTGCCCGGGGAGTTCTGCGGTGATGGCCGGCCACCGCTGGCGCAGGAAGCACCGGCGGCTGGGGGCTCCCGGCCGCTAGTTACCAGCGCGCCGATCGCCGCTCCGAAGGCCATCGGCTCGCGCCCGCCCGCCGGACCGGCCTCGTACTCAAAAGATGAGAGCCGCTTCAGCACGGACACGTGAGGGGCCATTTCCTGGACTGCTTTCCGGCTCCGGCCATATTTTGAACGGAGCCGGAAAGTGAGCGTTGTCTCAGCTCATTCGTATACGCGAGCCGCCATGACCATGTTCGCCAGGAGGTTCCAGTCCGGCTGGTCCGGAAGCCGCTCACCGAGGTTCCTGTACAAGTTGGGCATGGCCATCACCCAGGCGGACCACGCTTCGAGGAATCGCTCGAGCGTGCCGTTCTCCCAGTCCTGAGGCCGGTTGCGGAGATCGGTCAGAGCATCGGCGAGGAATTGGGCAAATTCCTCCCGCGTGCTCACGGCATCTGCCTGTTCATCCAAACTCATTCACTTCCCCCTGACCACAATAGATGTACCGTCATTCTCCGTCGTGAACTTTCTGGGAAGCTCCCTCTTAACATCCGCAGGGCTTGCCCGAACGAATCGGATATACACGCCGGCTTCTCGGGCGGCGTAGTACTCCAGCCGTAGATCGTGATCTTCATGCTTGAGCGGCTTGTCGCCTGTAGTGGCTGGTCTGGGATCGAGCCTGGTGGCGGCGTCGCCAGACGGACCAGCGAAGCCGGTGGACAGGGTCAAAGGCGCGTTGGATGACAAGCGTGATGAACAGTCGTTGGATCTCGTTACAGGTGAGCGGTATCAGCTCGTCGGGTGAGGGATGACGGTCGTGTTCGTTCGCGCGGACGACTGCGAGGAAGGCGTGCCCCAGCATGGCCAGGGTGACCCAGCGGGACCAAGACGGGTAGCGGCGGACCTGGTGCTCGTCCAAGGCCGCCAAGCCTTTGCCGGACTGGAAAAACTCCTCGACCCGCCACCTTGATCCAGCGACGCGCACCAGGGTGGTCAGCGGCACTGCGGCCGGCGAGTAGCAGCGGTAATATGCGAGTTCGCCGGTGCTTCGGTTGCGGCGGATTAGCAACTGCCGGCTCCCGGGCTGGGGGGCGGTGAGGTCGATGACGGCCCAGTCGTAGAAGCGGTGGCCCTTGGCTCCGGCCCCTGCGGATAGCTTCTGCCAGGCTCTCTTGGGCACCTTCCTGGCCAGCATGTCGGCGCGGAACTTCCCGGCGCCTGTGGTGACTTCGTGCGAGCAGGCCACCGCGATGACGTAGCCGGTGCCACGTTCCTCCAGCGCGGCGCGCAGCCTCGGGTTGCCGCCCGCGACCAGGCGACCCGGTGGCCGGCGTCCAGGAATCGGGTGACCATGCGAGCGGCCAGCTCCGGCTTGGTCGCGAACTCCGTCTTGTCGCCAAGGCCGGCTGCCCAGCAGCAGTCGGGGTCGGAGGTCCAGGAACGCGGAACGTACAGTTCCCGGTCCGCCGCGGCGTGCCCGCGGTGGCCGGCGTAGACCAGATAGACGGCGACCTGGGCGTTCTCAATCCTGCCCGCGGTGCCGGTGTACTGCCGCTGAGCACCGACGGTGTCGGTGCCCTTCTTCACGTCGCCGGTCTCGTCGACAACCAGGACTGCCTCGTCGTCGTGCAAATGCTCGACCACGTAGGCGCGCACGTCGTGGCGGACCTGGTCGGCGTCCCACTTGACCCGCCCGAGCAGGTGCTGCATGCCGTCCGGGGTTTTGTCCCCGGCCCACTCGGCGATGGTCCAGCAGTTCTTGCGCGGCAGGTCGGACAGCAGGCCGAGTACCAACTTCCGGGCCCGGCGCCGGGATTCCACCCGCGGGAACCGCCCCGCTATCCGGCTCATCAGGCCCTCGAACGCTTACTGCCAGCGGGCAGGGTCTACGCTGTGACCTGCGGCCACCGCATGATCGTTTGTCTTCACACACCGATGATCGACGGTGGCCGCGCCCGTCTCCACAGCGCGTCAGGGTCGCGCAGCGTCTGCCTGCCATCCTGCATTTGGAGGACTTGTGCAACGTGGCGAAGTCTGGTGGGTTCAGTTCGACGAGCGGAGGTTGGTCGTACTGCTGTCGGGAGAGGACACGTCCGGGATCCGGGTGATGCAGGTCGTCGCTCCGGCGGGCGTCGACATCAGCGGTCTGGGCATCGAAGTGATGGTGGGCGCCGGTGAAGGACTTCCGTTCGAAGGCGTGCTGCGGCTCGCGTTCCCGCGTCCAGGCTTCACCCCTTGCACGTGGCTGACCACTGTGTCACGGGACGACCTGATAGAGCGGGCGGCCGTCCTGTCCTCGACGAAACTCAGCGAGATCGACGACGCCCTCCGACTCGCTGAACAAGCGCACGAGCGTACCCCGGCAACGACCGCGAAACTCAGCGAGATACGGGACGCCCTCCGTCTCGGTGAACTCGGGTAGACGATGAAGGAGCCGACGCCCGTGACGGCGTGGGCGATCTCGGGCGAGATGATCCACGCTGGCCTCGGCGCCCCTCACCATCGAGATCACGATCTACGGCTGGAGTATTAATACTCCAGTAGGACTTTGCTGTCTGACCTGCGGGTTTCGCTGGGCGGCTGGAGTGTAGCGGGACTTCGATCGTGCGGGGGCGGTCTCACGGGGGACCGCCCCTCGATCGTGCGACAACGCCGCAGGTAGTGACAGCGGCGGGCAACTGCTTGACGTCGGCGGCGCCAGTTCGACCAGCTAAGCGCGTGGTGTAGTCCTCGGTGTCCGCTCAGGTGCGGGGGCCGGGCACGACAAGCTGCCAGGAGCCGCCGAACCTCCGCCACTGTGACTTCGATGGCCCTGGCTGTCCCACCTGTTCCGCCCCTTTTTCCCAAGGCCGGCGTGCCGTGGCAGCCAGGAAGGCGTGCGCGAGCATGGCCAGAGTGATGTGCCGATACCCTCCGCCTGGTGGAAGGCGATGACGGTGTCGACCAGGGCGAGGCCGTGCTCCCGCGGGCCCGTCTTGCTGGCAGCGACGCGCTTCCCGGTGGTCCGGCCGGCCCTCGGTGTGAGCTCGCAGTATGAGACAGGTGGCTCGTTGGGACAGTTGTCAGTTTCTCGTTCTTGCCGCTCTCGCCTGCCGCGTGGCGTTCGCCCTGCCCGTTCGAATCCGGCGGTGCGCTGCCATACCGTCGCGCCGCGTGCGGGACATGTGGGTGACGCTCAGTTAGGTAGTTCGAGTAGCGCCGTCCCCCTGTTCGAGATCTCCCAGACAGGCTCTGACCTCAATAAACGGCCGGTTAGCCACGCGGTGGAGCAGCCGCCGGTTCTCTACGCTGAGTTGTAGGGGCGCGACCCGCTCCTGCGAAGAACTCTCGAAGCTGAGGAGCATGACTTGAGCGACCTCGTACTGCTCGCGGGCGGATCGGTGACGATGACCCACCACGTCACCGGAACCTACTTCATGTGCAACGACTGGCACGACGGTGTCGGCAACCACACCCAGACCTGGGCACAGGACCCCTTCGCCAAGGACAACAACTCGCACCGGTGGTTCCTGCGGCAGGACGCCGACGGCACCGTGCGCATCGAGTCGTACGCCAACCACCGCTGCCTCACCGCAGGGGCCAACCCGCCCGACACTGTGACCCTTCGAGAACGCACGGACAGCCTCAACCAGCACTGGCGGTTGGTTTCCCACGCAGAGCGAGGCAATGACTTCTACCTGGTCTCGGTCGTGCACCCGCGCTACGCCCTGGCCATCGCCGACCACCTCCAGGGCAACGACCGGCTGGTGGGCCTGACCCGCATGTGGGGCGGACCCAACCTCTCCCAGCTGTGGCGGATCTATCCCTCATCCGAGGACCAGGGCTGACTCCGGACCAGCACGAACGCCGCTGTCACGGGAGTTCTACCTGACGCCTGCCGGTTCATCAGCGGGTGGCCGCCAAGCGTCGGCCGGGACGGCGATGCAACGGCGGCCACCCGCAGACGGCGTTCCGCAGTTCTTTCAGGGCCCGCATCAGCTGCGTTCACCGGAAAACAGGGAGTCTTCCCATGAGCCTGACCGCCTCCCATACCCCAGCCGGTCCCCCGGTCCCCCGGTCCCCCGGAGCCCCGCGGGCCGAAGTATCCCTTCCACATCGCCAAGGGAAAGGAACGTCGATTGCGCCTCAAGGGCGCCGAGGCCCTCCCGTCGCTGGTGATCGGGCAGGCCACCTCGTTCGACGAGTACGCCCGCCAGCTGATGGTCCCGCCAGCCGTCACGGACCTTGCACGCAAGGCCGAGGACCTGCGCCTGTCCGCGTGAGAGGTTGAAGCGATGCGCAAGCATCTGGCCCCCGCCGCCGAACCCGGCGACAAGGTGGGGCTGCTGCGCCAGATCCTGCTGGAGAAGTACAAGCACGACCAGACTCATCCGCCGTACATTCGCGTCGCGTGCACCGGCCGGGGCGACTACGGCGACCTGGCCACCGAACACGGCCACCTCCACCCCGACGACCATCCGAAGGGCGATATCGGCTCGCCCGTCGTCCTGGAGATCGCAGCACTACTCGCCCATCCACTCCCACGGCCACACAACCGACATCGTCTTCTGCCTCGCCGGCCAGCTCGACGTCATGGTCTACGAACACCTCAAGTGGGACGCCTGCAAGCTCGGCCTGCACCCCGAGCAGACCGCCGTCCACGACGACAGCTACAACCGCGACTCCTTCGACTACACCGACGAGAAGTCAAAAAAGCGCCGCGCCTTCGCTACCGAATCCGACCTCTCGTGGAGCATCCTCCGCCGTGTCCTGGCCAACACCCCGCTGACCTGAGATCAAGCCAGACTCGGAGTACTCAGGCCGTGGTCAGGCCGGTCGGGCCGCAGCAGCTGGCGAGCATCGGTCAGGGGCTGTCGCCGGACCAGTACAGGTCGGAGTATGCGAGGTGGATTGCGCAGCCACGACATCGGAACAGATACGCCGGCCGGTCGTCCTTGTCCAGCGAGCCGAGGTAGTGCTCAACCTGATCCGACGGCCAGCCCCAACCGCTCGTCTCCTGTCGCACTGTCTCCAGCGCGTCAGCGTGAGCGGCGAGTTCGGCAAACCCGACACGTCCCAGAAAGGCGGCGCCGTCGCCGCAGTGGAAGAACCACTGTGGCTCCTGCGATGCCGAGAAGCCCGGTGCGCCTGTCGACTGCTGAGAAGACCTCAATGGGTACGTCGTCGCCCAGGCAGGTTCCGACCGTGAAGTGCGCGTCAAACCGCTCGGCCACGCTGCCGCTTGCGATGCACCACGGGCACAGTCGGTCCTTGAGGTCTTCGACGGCATAGACCGGGCCCATGTAGATGTACCCGCGTCCCCGCCCACAACAGATGCAGGTCATATCCGAAGGAACAACCACCCCTGTGGCGACAGGGTCGGGGTGGTACGGGAACTCAGGAAGCCGCTCAGTCACAGCCGTGACCGTAACAGTCGTCACGGACAGTCAGCCGTCCCAACCATAAAAAAACAAGCCGAGCACCTGTTTTTGAACCGGACATGCCATATCTTCGCCGACTCGTCAGCGCCGTGCAGCCAAGGTCATCGAAGCCAAGCGGGATCGACGAGTGCGGGCAGGGCCATGTGCGGCTGCGACATCCGCAGGGACGGGTCGGGGGCCCCGATGACGACGGCCATGGTGTACGAGGCCGGGCTGTCGTCGGGCTGCGGTGTGGGCGGGCTCGGCGGTTTCGCCGCGGCAGCCGCGGGGCCCACGACTGGTGGTGACGCCTGTGGGGGATTTGGCAGAGGCTCCTGGCCTCTTGGGGGACGGGCGGGTGGTAGGGCGGCCGTGCAGGCGGGATGGCCCGGCCGACGGTCCTGTTCGGGACACGCGGGTCCGAATCCAGTACCCGCCACAGGCGGTCCGGGTCATCGAAGGGCGGCGGCAGCGGACGGCCGGCGGCCAGGGCCGTGAGTGCGTCGGCGATCCAGTCCAGGCCGGTCAGACCGGCTCCCTCGCAGGCCCGGCGGGCCGCGAGCAAGGCCACCGAGCGCTGGGTGGTGGGGCCGGCGGCGTCGATGGCGTGCAGGAGTGCGGGGTCGAAAGCGAGCAGGCCTCGGACGTTGCCGCCGACGGTGCGCAGGGCCTGGCTGGGCAGTTGTCCGCCCCATTGCCCTCGTTCGTGGGCGAGCAGGCTTTCTCGTTCTGCTTGTTGCTGGGTGAGGCGGGCTTGGTGCTCGGCTGCGGCGCGTTCGGCGGGTGTGGGAGGGGGGCGGCTGCTGTCGGGCGTAGTCATGCCAGTAGGCGGCGTTCTGCGAGGTCTGCTTGAGTACCTGGTCGGGCCGAGGCGACGCAGGCCAGAACTGCAGCAGGTATCTGTCGAGTTGGGGGTCGCCGTCCAGTCGGGTGTCCCGCTCGCGTGCCGCGTCCATGCCTGTGGCGCAGTAGCGCACCCGGTAGTCGGCCCTGTCCAGGTCCAGCGCCCAGGCGTCCTCGCCTGCCCATTCCATGAGCACGCTGTTGGCGGACAGCGGGCGGAAGGACACCTCCACGACCTCCTCCCATGACGGGTCCAACGGCGGGACCTGGCCGTGGACTTCGACGGTGAAGCCGACGCTGCCGGTGTGCAGCCCGGTCGTCAGCCACAGCGCGCCGGGAATCGCCGCCCCGCACAGTCCGCTGCTCTGCCCGGCGAACGCCTCCGCGAGACCGGGGCCGAAACCGTCCGGGTCACTCTCGACATAGATCTGGCCGTAGTGGACATGTACCTCACCATCGACGGGCCTGCGCACCTCACACCCTCCCCGACACGAGCGTGCGCCGGATGCGGCAGTCCCTCATAGGTGACACGGCGATGGCGGTTGTGACGGGCGGCGTCGGCCGAGGCCGGTGAGCGGCGAGGCTTCCTGGACCATGGTGGGTGGGCCTTCTTCCTGGACGGGGCAGGAGGTGTGCGGCGGCCTGCGGCGGGACGGCAGCCACGCTACCGGCTCGGTCCTGGGCTGGGGCTGGGGGCGAGGGCCACGCGGTTATCCGGCCCCACGCCTCTCTCACGCCTCCTGTCTCGTGCATCGAGGTACCGCTCATGTGTGGTCTCCGCCCCGGCAGGATGCGCACATACCTGGAGCAGGCCCGCCCATCCCGCTGGCTCGCAGGGAGCGTTGCCGGGTCTCCCGGACTGTGAAGTTCTCCTCTTGGCGAGGCGACGACAGCTGGTGATCCATTGGAGAACCGTATGCGGGCCCACTGACAGTGACGGACGCGGAGCGCGTTTCTGCAGAGCGTCTACCCTAGACAGCTTGCCCCCCGGAGCACACCGCCAACTTCTAAAACACTCCCTAGTCGTGCTGTCGAGCACGAGCTCAAGCAGACGGCGTGACCGGGGGCCGCAGGCCGAGCCACTGCCCGGCGTCCCAGGCATGGAACCGCTCTACCTCGGTGAACCCAACTTTGCCGCGCGGCGCATCGAGCCGACGTTGGCGGTTTGGGTGCTGAGCACCACCGGCTCGCCGGGAAGGACGCCGTCGAACCAGTCGAGTGCCGCCGCGCACGCCTCGGCGGCGTACCCGAATCCCCACGCCCGCGGCAGGAACACGTAGCCGAGATCGGCCTTCCCCGCGGCAGCCGGGCGACGGTGCCCCGTTGCTCTCCTGAGCAGAATCTGGCCGATCTTCGACCCGTCGAGATCAACGACGAAACTCCCGGACCACCGCTCGGGCACCCTGGGCGTCTCGCGCTCAAGCTCGTCACGCGGCCGGGGACCACCGAGATTGGTGTGCACCTCCGGCGAGGCGAGCAGCTCGATGAACGCCGCACGGTCCCGGGTCTCGGACTCACGGAGCACCAACTCATCAGCAGGCTCGGCAGTGATCAAGGACTCGCGGACGGATCAACTCACCTGCTCAGGCTCCACCCTCACCTACTGGGCCAGTCCCCACAAGCCCGTGGGGACGCGACTCCTCCCCCTCATAAATGAGAGGGCTTCTCGCTATGCCGGTTGGGCTTCGCGACGGACGAACCCGGCCCGTAGAACGTTCAGGGCGCCCACCGTGTCGGCGTGCGCCTGGTGGCCGCACGCGATGCAGTGGATCTTCTCCTGGGTGGGCCGGTTCTCCGCTGCGACGTGCCCTCATTCGGGGCAGGTCCGGGAGGTGTTGCGGGGGTCCACGGCGATCACTTCCCGTCCGGCGCTCTCCCGACGGCGTCCTCGGTCTCCCAGCGCAGCAGGTCGCCCGGCTGGCACTGGAGCACCTCGCAAAGCGCGGCGAGCGTCGCGAAGCGCACCGCCTTGGCGCGGCCGTTCTTGAGTACCGCCAGGTTGGCAGGCGTGATCCCCACGCGGTCCGCGAGTTCGCCCACGGACATCTTGCGCCTGGCCAGCATCACGTCGATGTCGACGGTGATCGGCATCAGATCACCTCGTCCAGCTCGGCCTGCATCTGTGCCGCTTCGACGTCGCGCGCGACGGCCTGGGCGAGCAACATCCGCAGCACGAGCACGATGAGCGCGACCCCCAGGATGGCCAGGCCGATCCCGCCCATGATGACGGTGACACCCGGGTCGTCCCGCTGGCCCGGCGCATTGACGGCCGTGACCGCGAACCACACAAGGGCAGCCGCCACGATCGCGCCGATCACGCCGTCTACGCACCGGAAGGCGGCGTGGGAGAACACGGTTCCGCGTCGCACCATCGCCACCAGCCGCCATACACAGACCAGCGCGACCTGGACCGACACCATGCCCAGGATCGTGATCACGCGCAGCGCGGTCAGGGGGGGGGGCCCCGCCNCGTGGGAGAACACGGTTCCGCGTCGCACCATCGCCACCAGCCGCCATACACAGACCAGCGCGACCTGGACCGACACCATGCCCAGGATCGTGATCACGCGCAGCGCGGTCAGCGGGAGCGACCCGTCCTCCGGATCGCTCCCGCTGACCAACGCCCGCACCATCCCTGCTTGTACGAACACGGTGCCGGCGAGCACTACCACGAGCACGGCGCGCAGCGCACGCACTGTCAGCTTTCCCACGACCCATCCTTCCATCGAATGACGATGGGAATCTATCGAAATTCGATAGGAGAAGCAAGGGCTGGGACGGAGCGTGGTGGCAGGCTCGCACGGTGGCGGGACGCCGCCGTCTCTCATGGTGTGGCGGTTGCGTGAACGGTCTTGATCTTGTCGAAGTCCCCTGGCTGTCAACCATCGAGATCAGGTGTCACCTATCTCGACAAGTCGCGGCAGCTCCGGTGGTCGACTCAGGGCCTTCGCCAGCCAGCGTGAACATCCGCCACCTGTCGCAGCTCGCCGCATCGTCCCGTTGGCGTTCGAGGGTAGGACGAAACTCGATCGTGGTGACGAAGAACGTGCACGACTCGCAGATCGACTCGAAGTGGCAGTCCACCTCGACGGGCCGGGCGCAGTAGCCGTTGCCGTTGCCGTTGCCGTTGCCGTTGCCGTTGCCGAGCATCCGGCGGTGCACTTCACGGCGGAGCTTGGCCATCTCCGAGCCCTCGACATCGGCTGGCAGCTGGCGCGGGGCGTCATAGAGCGCCTCGACCTTCTCGGAGACGGCGAAGTATTCGTCGGCGACGGTCCGGTCCGCGATGGGCGCGTAAACGCGTGTCGGGCTCGCCCGCGTCCGACGCCGGAGCGTCGCGTGACCGCGCGCGGTGGCTCGACTACGCAACTTTCGGTCCCGGCAGACTCCTTGACCGCCGAGATCCGCACCGTGTAGACATCACGCCTACTGGATGTTTACGTAAACATATCGCCTCGACCCCCACCACGCAGGCCCCGATCTCTGTGTCCCGCCGGGACGCGCGGCGCACAGAAGAGCTGGAGTACTCGAGATGGCACACCCCACCCGTAGGAGAAGGCTCCTGGGCATCGGCATCACGGCCCTCGCCACCGGGACCGTCCTGGCCGCCACCTCGGTGCCGGCCGCGCCCGCGGAGCCGACGGCCACCGCCTCGGTCACCGTCCGGCCCGACCCCTCCTACCAGCAGGAGAGGTTCGAGGGCTGGGGCACGAGCCTGGTCTGGTTCGCCAACGCCACCGGCGACTACCCGCCCGCGGTACGTGAGAAGCTGGCCCAGCTCCTCTTCGGGGACGACGGCCTCGCCCTCAACATCGCCCGCTACAACATCGGCGGCGGCAACGCCCCGGACGTCAAGGACTACCTGCGCGCCGGCGGCGCGGTCGAGGGCTGGTGGAAGGCCCCGGCCGGCACCACCCGCGAGGACGTCGACTGGTGGGACGCCGACGACCCCGCCGACTGGAACAACAAGGCCGACAAGACGCAGCGGTGGTGGATCGACCGCATCAAGAAGGACATCACCCACTGGGAGACGTTCAGCAACTCGCCGCCGTGGTTCATGACCGAGAGCGGGTACGTCTCCGGCAACTTCGACGCGGGCAAGGACCAGCTGAAGACCGAGTCCGTGGAGGACTTCGCCAAGTACCTGGTGGGGGCTACCGAGCGCCTGGAGAAGGCGCACGGCATCAAGGTCGACACGCTCGACCCGTTCAACGAGCCGAACACCAGCTACTGGGGCACCAAGCTCGGTACGGACGGCGAGCCCGTCGGCGGCCGGCAGGAGGGCGCCCACATCGGCCCCGAGCTCCAGCAGAAGGTGATCCGCGCGCTGGCCCCGACCCTGGAGGTGTCCAGGACGAACGCGGAGATCTCCGCGATGGACGAGACCAACCCGGGCCTGTTCGCCACCAACTGGAACTCCTACCCCCAGGAGGTCCGCGACCTCGTCGGCCAGATGAACGTCCACACCTATGGCACCGGCCAGCGCACCACCGTGCGCGACCTGGCCAAGGCCGCGGACAAGCCGCTGTGGATGAGCGAGGTCGAGGGCGACTGGGGCGACGGCCAGAGCTTCACGGACATGCGGCCCGGCCTGGGCCTGGCCCAGCGCATGGTCGACGACCTGCGTGAACTGGAGCCCAGGGCCTGGGTGTTCTGGCAGCCGGTCGAGGACTACGACAACATGAAGCCCGGCGGTGAGTCTGCGAAGGGCGGCAACTGGGGTGAGATCCAGCTCCCGTTCAGCTGCACGTCCGCGGACACCCTCAAGACCTGCCCGATCTACACGAACACGAAGTTCGACACGGCCCGCAACTTCACCCACTACATCAAGCCCGGCGACCGGCTGATCAAGACGGACGACACCTCCAGCACCGCGGCCATCTCCAAGAAGGGCAACGCGGCGACGGTCGTCCACGTCAACAGCACCACCGAGGCGCGCGACGTCACGCTCGACCTGTCGAAGTTCGGCCGGATCTCCTCCCACGCCACCGTCACCCCGGTGGTGACCAGCGCCGACGGCAAGCTGGAGAAGCAGAGGCCCGTCCGGGTCACCGGCAAGCAGGCGACCCTCACCGTGCCCGCCCAGTCGGTGACGTCCTTCCTCGTCAAGGGAGTCTCCGGCGTCGCCAAGGACGCGGCCGAGCTGCGCAAGGGCCACACCTACCGGCTGACCGGCGTCCAGAGCGGCAAGGACCTCACCATCGCCGACAACGGCACCGGCCTCGTCATCAAGAGCGCCGACTCCACCGACCCCAGCGGTCAGCAGTGGCGCCTGGAGCGGATCACCGGCACCGACAACCGCAAGCGGTACACCTTCAGCGAGGCCGCCGAGGACAAGCGGCTCGCCGTCCGGGACGGCACCCTGGTGGCAGAGCCCGCCGAAGGCCGCCCTGACCGCGCCGCCCAGTGGATCATGTCCACCACCGGCGACGGCACCTGGACCCTCGTCAACGCCGCCACCGGCCGACTCGCGGACGTCAACGGCCAGTCCACGAACGAGGGAGCCGGCGTGGGCGTATGGCTGGCGAACTCCGGCACCAACCAGCGCTGGAAGGTGACGGACGTGACGACCGCCGCCGCGCAGACCGAGTAGCACGCCCGCCCACCGGCACCCACCGGCCACTCTCCACCACTCACCTACGACGCCCCCGCCCCTCGCCGCCGTGTCCCGGCGGCCGGGGTCTCGGGGGCGTCGGCCCATCTGGGGGAGGCTGTCACGAGAGGGTTCAGGCGTGCTGGAACTTAGAGGGCTGGGTGAGGGGTGCGAGCGCCGGACCTCACGGGCGCCGTCGAGGCTGACCTGCTGAGCGACCTGATCGGCGCCGACCAGGTCCTCCCCCTTCAACGCCATCGCGGTCAGGCGGCCGCGTTGCAGACCGGCGGCGTCCATCAACTGGTAGGCGAGGATGCGCAGATCATCGTCGTGCGCAGACGGCTCGGGCAGGCGGCGGGTCTTCTCCCAGCTGCCATTGCCGGCGAACTTCAGTGTCAGCGTCAGCGCACGGGACACCTGGTCGCGGCGGCGCAGCAGGAGCCCGAGGCGGACCACAAGGTCGAGCAGGGCGGCGCGGGCTTCGGCGCCGTCCAGGATATGCCGGTCGAAGGCACAGCGGACGGTCGCGGCAGCGGGCAGCGTGCGGGGGATGACGGGGCGCGGGTCGATGCCGCGGGCATGGTCGGCGGCGGTGCGGCCGGCGCGGCCGCCCAGCAGGCGCTGCAGCGTGGCGGCGGGGATGGCGGCGAGCAGTCCGATGCTGTGGATGCCGTAGTCGCGCAGCGCTCCTGTCTGAGAGGGCGTTTATGCAGGTCAAGCCCTAAATGCGGCTCTCGCCCCTGCCCTGCTTTGGGAGCCTTCGTACCATAGGCGGCGAATGACGGCCTCCAGGGCGGATACTCAGTCATCCGTCTCGTCCGCTTCCATGCCTGGAAGTCCGTCTGGTTTGAAGTTGCTGTGGAATCGCCCAACGAACGACGGAACCGAGCCCTCCGTCTCGCATGTGATCACGCTACGCCGTGAGCGAGCGCAAGCCGTACCCCAGCGACCTGTCCGAAGCCCGATGGGCACTGATCGAGCCGACGTTGACGGCCTGGAGAAAGGCCCGCCTCGCCCGCAGACCAACCGGACAGCCAGCCAAGGTCGATTTACGGGACGTCTTCAACGCTACGTGAACCGCACCGGAATCCCCTGGAAATACCTCCCGCACGACTTCCCGAACCACGGCACCGTTTACGCCTACTACGCCGCCTGGCGCGACGAAGGAATCTTTGCCCAGCTCAACTACGACCTGACCGGACTGGCGCGAGTGAAAGAGGGGCGCAAGCCCGAGCCGACCGCATCCGTGATCGACACGCAGAGCGTGAAGACTTCCACCAATGTGCCCGTGACCAGCCAGGGAACGGACGCCGCGAAGAAGATCGTGGGCCGGAAGCGGGGCATCCTCACCGACACGATCGGACTCATCCTCGCCGTGACCGTCACCGCCGCCGGCCTCTCGGAGAACGCCCTCGGAATCCGCCTCCTCGACCAGGCGAAGGAGAGGTACCCGACCATCTCGAAGAGCTGGGTCGACACCGGCTTCAAGAATGCCGTGGTCGAGCACGGCGCCACCCTCGGAATCGACGTCGAAGTCGTCAACCGGAATCCGGAGAGCCGCGGCTTTCAGGTCGTGAAAAGGCGCTGGGTGGTGGAGCGGAGTATCGGGTGGATCATGATGCACCGCCGTCTCGCCCGCGACTACGAGACCCTCACCGCCAGCTCCGAGGCCATGATCCACATCGCCTCGATCGACAACCTCGCCAGGCGCATAACGGACGAGACGACACCCACCTGGCGAGGAACGTACTAGGACGTAAACGGCAATCTGCCCACTTCAAACGCCCTCTGAGAGGTCGTTTTCTCCCGATGTTTCATCCCGGAATAGGTGTTTGATCCTGCGGGCTCGGGTCGCGCCAGGAGATGGTGGCTTCGCCGGTGAGGCGGCGGGCCATCAGATCGGCCATGGCTAGGTGGATCATGGCTTCGGAGCGGGTGGGCAGGGTTTCGTAGTCGCGGGCCAGGCGGCGGTGGAACATCAGCCACCCGTAGGTCCGTTCCACGGTCCAGCGTTTCGGCAGCGGGCTGAATCCTCTGGTGCCGGGTGTGCGCCGGACGATTTCCATGTCGATGCCGAGGGTCGCGGCGTGCTCGACGAGGTGTTGGCGGTATCCGCCGTCGACCCAGGTCTTGCGGACGCTGGGATGCTCCGCGGCGACTTGTTCGATGAGCGTCTGGCCGGCGTCGGAGTCCTGCACGCTCGCCGCGGTGACCAGCACCGCCAGCAGCAGTCCGAGGGTGTCGGTGACGATGCTCCGCTTGCGGCCCACGATCTTCTTCGCCGCATCCGTGCCCTGCCCGCAGGCCAGTACGCTGGTGGAAGTTTTGATGCTCTGCGCGTCGATCACGCACGCGGACGGCTCCGCATCCTTGCCCTCCTGCCGGCGTAACAGCCTGCGCAGTACGCCGGTGAGCTGGATGAACACACCATCGTTCTGCCATTTGGCGAAGCAGCCGTAGCAGGTCTGCCAGGGTGGAAAGTCGTGCGGCAGGTAGCGCCACTGCACCCCGGTGCGGTCCACGTACAAAATCGCGTTCATGATCTCGCGAAGGTCGCGCTCGGGCGGGCGGCCGATGTTCAGCGCATACCGGCGCCGCTCGGCCCGCCACGCCGACAGCACTGGCTCAATCAACTCCCAGCGGGCATCGGACAGATCACTCGGATACGCACGACGTTCGGCCATGACCAGGTGATACCGCCGGACAGGGGGCGTGCGCCCAGGCGTGTGTCCCGGCGTTGGAAGCACGGGCCAGGTGTTTTCGTCAGACACTGCTCCTGCCGCAACTTTTGTGACGGCCGCATTGTGAAGTCCGGCTTGATGGCCACGCAATTTGAGTAGCCGTACTCAGGCGTGTGGCTGTCCGCCCGCTTCAGCATGGTGAACATGTTGAAGTGGGTCCTGGACCTTGGCCTGGCGATCCTGTTGTCAGGGCTCGAAGTGGCAGCGCTGGTTGCCTTCTGGTTCGTCGAAGGCATGAAGAAGTGGGCTGCCAAGGGAGGGCCGGTTCCCGGTGAGACGAGTCGGTTCTTCCTGGTACTGAGCGTGGGGTCGACTTCCTCGGCGCCGATGAGCTACGGCTTCTCTCGGGCTGATCTGCCGGTGACCTGTGCGTCTCAGGCGGTCTTGGCTGCACTTCTCACGTTGCTGCTGCTCCTGGGTGCAGGAACCGAATGCGGCAAGCGGATCAGCCGATACCGATTACGGCGCCGACTTCGCCGAGAACGTCGTCGCTGGCACGAGTCCCAGCGTGAAGGCAGTGGACATGCATCGGCTCCGGTCCGCCGGTGCTGGTGGCGGTGGTGACCCCTCGTCACTGAACCGGACCATGCGGCGGACGTCCTGGGATGAGACAGGTGTAAGGCGCGTTCCGCCTCTCCGGTCACCCCTCACGCCCCATCCCCTGCATCCGACTCGTCACCCCCACCGCGACGACACCCACGCGCTGCGGAATGCGGGGGAATTTTCACTTCACGGGCGAAAACGGCCTCTGAGAATCCGTCTTTGAACCTGCTGTAAGCGGCAGCGTTGGCCATGGGTTGCTATGGGTCTCGGACCGCAGGGATGCTGCAGGCAGAGGCCGGGGCTGGGCGTGGGCGAAGGGAGCGTCGGCGTCAGGGTTCTGAACCCCGTGGGCGCCTCAGCCTGGCGGGCGCAGGGCGTCGGCGACGGCACTCGCGAGTTGGGGCATGTTCCAGTACTCCGAGTGGGTCCACAAGCCGGCGCTGGCGGTGTGCGGCAGGGGCATGTCGACGGGGGATGTTCCGTCGTCGAGGCGGAAGATGCCTGAGGCGGCGAACGCCAGCACGTCGAGCGGCTGCCACAGGTTCGTCCAGCGGGCCAGCGATGGGGGAAGGGTGACCGGTGCATCCAGGCTGTAGGGGGTGAGTTGGCCGCCGCGCGGGTCGCACAGGTGGAAGTAGGCGGGCTGAGAGCCGAAGGTGACCAGCGAGGAGATCCATAGCGGGTCCTGGGCCGTGGCCATGTCGACGGCGATCACGCCGCCGAGGCTGTGTGCGGCCACGCGCACCCGGTGGTCGGGGCCCGTGCCCAGGCGGGAGTCGACGGCGGCGATCTGGTCGCGGACGCGTGCCTGGATGGTTTCGCGGTGGCGCTGGTAGACCAGTACATCGCCCAGGAAGCGTGTCGTGGCGGGTCCGTAGCGGGTGCGCAGGGCGTGGTTGGCGCGTCCGGCTACCGCCCGCATCGCGGCTCCGGCGATGCGGTCGAGGTCTGCCAGTCGGCGCCGGATCAGGCTGTGCTGCTGTTCGCGGTCCGTTCCCGGCCCGCGCAGTCCTGGCCAGGAGTCGTCCGTCTCTGCCTTCACGGCGTCGGCGATCGCGCGGCCGGTCTCGCGGAGCAGGGCCTCATCGTCGGTGCTCGAAAGCCACCGGGTGGCGGGCCACTGCTCGGCCAGTGTGTCCAGGACGAACCGCTCGGTGTCCGCGTCCCCGGGGCCGGTGCGCAG
Source organism: Streptomyces sp. Q2 (assembly GCF_056820935.1). Taxonomy (NCBI): domain Bacteria; kingdom Bacillati; phylum Actinomycetota; class Actinomycetes; order Kitasatosporales; family Streptomycetaceae; genus Streptomyces; species Streptomyces sp. Q2. The sequence goes on from NZ_JBXEJE010000026.1 coordinate 24,196, forward strand.
CCCGTCGTCGGCCTCGGTGGCCAGGGCGTCCCGGACGCCCTGGCGCACCGCCTGCGGCAGGTCCATGTCCGGGCCGGAGGAGGTGGCGTGGTGGTGGAGCAGGGCTGCCAGTACGCCGGCCGTATCGGCGTCCCTGGGGCTTCCGGCCGTGTCGTCGGGGACGTCGTCGCGTAGTCCTGCCGTGCGGCGTGGGGGCAGGGCCAGGTCGACGAAGGTGTCGTCGGCGCCGAGGTCGCCCCAGTAGACGGGGCGCAGGGTGAGTTCCACGGCGGCCTCCAGCGCGGCCACTGTGTGTGTGAAGCCGTCGCGGTCGCGGTTGCCGACCCCGTGGATGACGAAGACCGGCTCGTCCATGCTTCTCCTTCATCGGACGGGTGGGGGCGGGTCACGAAGGGGTGCAGCGGGCGGCCGGGCTTCCGTAGACAGCGTAGGCCAGCCAGGTCGGGTCGCCGCTCAGGTCGCGGATGGCCTGGCGTGCCTTCATGGATGCCTCGCCCAGGGGCAGTCGGTCGGTGACCAGGTGGGTGTAGAACGCGTCCGCGTAGGTCAGGGCGGAGTCCGAGCGCACCGGCCACAGGGTGCCGACGAAGGCCCCCGCGCCCGCTTTGAGGAACTGCGGGGCCCAGCCCATCGTCGTGGAGTACCAGTCGATCTGCCCCGCACTGCGGCAGGCGTTGAAGAACACCAGTGGACGCGTCGCACGCAGTGCCCCGGAGCGGCTGGCGTAGGCGAGGTCCAGAGGGTCGAAGGAGCCGTCCGCCATGGTGACCCGGGAGCCGGCCTCGGTGAAGACGTTGTGGCAGGCGAAGTGCAGCAGGCCGGCCATCCCCGCGTTGACGAGGTCTTGGACTTCCGCGCGGCCGGTCAGCGTGCCGCCATAGGCAACTGCGGGACCGAACCGGGCGCGCAGCGCGGTGACTTCCTGGTCCGCTTCCGGCGGCGAGGCGGGCGGCACCACGAACGTGGCCCGTGGAAGGGCGAGTTGCCGTACCCGATCCTGGCCGAAGACGCGGCGCACGACGGGCAGCCACTCGGCGAGGAAGCCGTCCCCCTCCTGGGTGCCGTCCACGGGATACAACAGCTCCCACGGCACCACGTCGTGCTCGCCGACCACGGTGAAGGCCCGGATACGGTCTGCCTCCTGCCAGAACTGCCGCCGCACCGCGTCGGGGACGGCCTCTCCCCACAGTGAGACTCCGAGATTGCGCAGCCGCTCCCGCACCCGCGCCGCACTGGTCCCGGCACCGGCCGCCGCCGCGGTCGCCCGCAGCTCCCAGTAGATGTTCTCCGTGGCGCGCCCGGGATCCCCGGCGAGCAGCCGGAAGGACTCCGGTGCATAGCTGGTCGCGCTGATCAGCTGGAAACGGTAGGTGCCGTCCCCTTCCTTGAGGACCTGCAGCGTCGCCTCCCCCGGGTCCATGGCGAGCGACTCCAGCGCAGCCACGCGAGGCGGTCCGTCGCGGGCAGGCACCCCTTCCTCGACGGAGATCTGCACCCGCAGCTCGCCCAGGAACGACCCCCCGCGAAACGCCCGTACCGTGACGGTGTGCAGGCCCGGCCGCAAGGTGCGCAGGCCGAACCGGAGCACGTCGGAGTCACAATTGGCCTCCACCCTCATCTCCTGCTGCGGATCACCCAGCATCAGGAGCCCCGGTGCGTGCACCGTGATCAGCAGCCGGGCCCCCTGGGCGGAGATGGCGAACCCCCGCAGCGGCACGCCCGTCTCGCCGCCGCAGATGACCTGTACCTGCAAGGACACCTCGCGCCCCGGCGATGTCTGCTCCACCAGTTCCGCCACCAGCCGGCGCTGGGGGAATACATCGCGCTGACCGGTATGGGACCCGGGAGGCTCTGCGCCTTCCGAAGACCCGCCGGCTGAGGCACCGCCGCCCCAGGATGGGGAAGCGCGATCGTTTGAACGAACGTATGGGCGCACGGCTTCTCGGCCTGTCTTACGGGGGCTGAACCAGTCCGAACCTGGACCGTTGCTGCTGTCGTGCACGACGTCGGGCGGTGCGTCGGCGCCTCCGCCGGCCGGATCAGGACGTGGGGCGGCGTTCGCACGCTCAGGCTCAGGCCCATCTCCGGACTCCAACGCCGGGGCAGTGTGTGGGGCCGACGAGAAGGCGACTCCACGCAGCGCTGCGGCGACCTCGTCGATGGTAGGGCGCGCGTCGGGATTCTTGGCCAGCAGGGCAGCCAGGAGTTGGGTCAGCGGTCCAGCTGCAGGAAGCACGGGCTCCTCGTAGAGGACGGCGTGCAGGGTGGCCAGCGTTGTCAGGCGGGTGAACGGGGACTGGCCCGCGACGGCCGCACACAGTGTGGCGCCGAGCGACCACAGGTCGGAGGGCGGGCCCTGGCGGTGGCCGCTGATGCGCTCGGGCGCCATGTAGTCGGGCGAGCCGACGACCATGCCGGTCATCGTCAACGAGGTCATATCCTGGATCGCGGCGATGCCGAAGTCACTGAGGATGACCCGTTCCCCCGAACCGAGCAGCACATTTTCCGGCTTGAGGTCCCGGTGCAGCACCCCCATCGCGTGCGCCGCCCGCAGCGCTTCCGCGAGATGGATCCCGACCAGCGCCGCTTTCCGAGCACTCAGCGGTCCGTCTTCGGCCAGGACCCGTTCCAGCGAACGCGCCTCGACCAGTTCCATGACGATCCACAGCCCGTCGCTGCCCTCCGCCACGTCATAGACGCGCACGACGTTCGGATGGTCGATCCCGGCCGTGGCTCTGGCCTCCCGCAGGCTGCGATCACGCAGGATGCGCATGTCCCCGCTACTCGGTTCACCGATCCGCACTTCTTTGATCGCGACCGGTCGGCCGAGTAATTCGTCGGTCGCTCGCCACGTCTGAGGGCTTCGGCCAGGAGAGGATGGTGCGCCCAGTCGATATCGCCCCGCAATCAGAGTCCCGCGCACTAACGCCCCCCCCCGCCCCCGGCTTGACCTGTGCCGGCGCGCCGCTGCCCTCGGCACATGCGCGCTCGCATCGCCCCCGACGCGCAATCCAGGATCGTCCTTTTGCCGCCAGCACCGCCAGGTCCCTGCCGGGGTCGTTCGGCGTACGGTACAGGGAGTAACTGCCCTGGCGGGCGGCCAAGGCCAACTCCTGGTCGGCGTCCGGCTGGGCAAGCCTCCCCAGAAGCGGAACCACTTCAAACGACCCGCGCTGCATCACCGTGCCCGAGGCCCTGGTCCGGCTGCTGCGCCACAACTGCCCCGAGGGCGCCGGCGGATAGGAGGGGTCGGGCGTGGAGAGCATCAGACACGAGAAGCGCGGGCGGATACGTGAGGACGAGACGCGGAAGTACAGGTACGAACCCCCGCTCGGGGTCCGAACCGTCAGGGTCCACTCCACGGCAGGGCCCACATCGCCACGGAAGGCTGCAAACCAAGGAGCGATCTCGTCAAGGAGCTGAGGGCCGTTGTTGCGGACGTTGTTGACGGCCAGTGAGACGGGCCTCGCGTCCAGGTGGCCGCCGGCGGGCTGGGTGAGGAGCGCGCGCAGGTCGTCGGGGTCTTGCTGGTGGGGGTCGAGCCAGGTGTCGTAGTGGTCCTGGGTGAGGGCGAGCGGCATGCGCGGGTGGACGCGTCCGGCTGCGTCGGTGGCTTCGGTGGTGAGGATGGTGAGGATGGTGAGGATGGTGCAGGTCATCAGCCAGGCGGCAGGGTCGTCGTCCCGCTTCGCGTCGGGGTTTCGCCAGTACTCGGCCCCGGTGTCCTAGCTCAGACACCAGCCGCAAAGTAGCGGGGTGATCACGTGCTCGCCGCCGTGGCGACCTGCTCGTCGTGTTCGCGGAGCATCCGCATGACGGTGGCGGGTGAGGGGTGCTGGCCCTTCTTCGCGCCGAGCCCCTCTCCGGAGGTGGAGGGCAGCCAGTCTCCTACGACGCCAAAGGCGCGGTGGTGTGTTCGTCGTGCTCACGCAGCATGCGCATGACGGTGGCCGGGGCTGGATGCTGGCCTCGCTTCTTGCCTGTTCGACTCACGAGCCGGGAAGCGATCACGCGCAGCGACAGGTGTTCCTGGTCGCGCAGGCGCAGGGCGGTGGCGAGCATGTCCTCGTCGGAGACCTTGACGCCGCCGATGGCCTTGCCGTTCTTGCGGGCGGTCTCCTGGCCTTCGAGGGTCTTGTCGCGGATGTAGTCGCGCTCGGACTCCGCCGTAGCGGCGAAGAAGGCGAACAGGGCGGCCCCGTGCCCGGCCGGGTCGTGCTTCCCGGCCAGAGGGCCGGTGAGGACGGACCGGCCTGCGGCAATGCCGTCGCCGTCCGGCGTTGAAACGGGGACCGGCTATGCAACAGCTCGTTTCGCCGATCTACGAGGCGCGCCGCGTCCGCCGATTGCCCGGGCTCCTATCGCTTGCCCGGAACAGAGTGATCGCTGCTGCCTTCTGGCATGTCTCACCTCATTGCTCCTGGTCGTTCCCCGCGCCCTGTCATGCCTCGGCGAATCGGCGGCGCAAAAGGCACGAACGGCTACCTGGATGCGATGTGCTCCCAGATACGCCGGGAGTCTTCCAGCGGGTAGGGGGCGTCGGTGGGGAGTGTGTCCCATATCCGGGTAGTGGGGCTGGGGTGTTCGGGCGCGAAGCGCGGCCAGCCGGGGTCGCCGGTGGCGGCGAAGGACGTCCAGGCCGTACGGATGCGTTCCGACAGGCCGGCGAAGTCGGCAGGCGGCGGGGAGCCGAGGAACCGGGCGGCCGGGCGGTTCGTGGCGTTGCCGAAGACGAACGGGACGTCGATGCCATGGGCGGCGCCCAGGGAGGGGCCGCGCCAGGTGAAGTCGTAGAGCCAGGTCCGTCCGCCCGCGCGGGCATGGGCCTCGGCGACCCAGGTGGTGGGCATGCGGACGAGCGCGTCGGACAGCATCACGGTGAACAGGTCGGCGTCGCTGACGCCGGGATGGCTCTGCCGGTAGGCGGTGGCCGACTCTTTCTCCAGCCCGACCGCTTCGGCGACAATCGCCAGGTCGACTCCGGGCGGGGGCTGCGGTCCCTGGCCTCGGTATTCCTCGTGGGTGAACCCGCAGACCAGGTCCACGTCCCGGCCTGCGCCCGTGCGAAGCGCAGTCCAGGGCGGTCCCGTCACGAGGTCGCCGTCGATGACGGGGGCGAACGCGGTGAACCCCTGCCGGTCGCGCAGCGGCGCGTCCTGGACGGCGAGGATCGTCTCGGGCGGCAGTGCGGCGAACGCGTCCCAGGTCGGTGCGATGCCGAGGGCTGCCGCGATCGTCGCGGTGACGGACTCGGCCTCGGCGCCGGTGCGGATCCCGGAGGGGATGCTCTGGGTGATCGCGCTACGGAACAGGCCGCGCGCGGCGGGCGCGGCCATGAGCAGGGCGGTGGAGGCGGCACCGGCGGACTGGCCGAAGACGGTCACGTTGGCGGGGTCGCCGCCGAACGCGGCGATGTTGTCCCGGACCCATTCCAGGGCGGCGATTTGATCGCGCAGCCCGCGGTTGTCCGCGACCCCGGGCAGGTGTCCGAAGCCCTCGAAACCGACGCGGTAGTTGAAGGTGACCACCACGGTTCCGGAGTCGGCCAGGGTGGAGGCGTCGTACTGCGGCATGTTGGAGGAGCCGTGCTTCCACAGGCCGCCGTAGATCCACACCATGACCGGCAGGCCCGCCGCGCCCACGTCTGGGCTCCATATGTTCAACGTCAGGCAGTCCAGCCCGGCACCGGGCCGCCACGCCGGTGGAGCGGTGGGTGCCGGTGCCAGTTGCGGCGGGGCCGCGCCGAACCCGACGCAGTCGCGGACCCCGTCCCACGGCGCGGCCGGTTCCGGAGGCCGCAAGCGCAGCATCCCCTCAGGGGCTGCTGCGTAGGGCACTCCCTTGAACGCCGTAATGCTGCCCGTACCAAGCCCGCGGACCCGGCCCGTCGTCGTGCTGACGATCATCTCGACCACCCGGCGGGGACGGTCGGGTCACACTGGGTCGCCATGGTGGGCTCCTGGGGTGTCGGGTACGGGCACAGACGTGCAGGGACGTTATGACGGAGCGTCGCCATCTGAGTGCGTCTGGTGCACGGGTGCGATCCCAGCGTGCACCAGGCGCAGGAACAACGCCTTCCGCTGCTGCAGCGACTGCGGCGCCGCACTCGTCTTCCTCAGCCCGTCCGCGACTGCGAGGAGGAGAAGCGCGATGTCCTCGGCGGTCGCGTCGGAGGTCGAGAACTGCACTTCTCCCGCTGCCGCCGCGCTCTGCAGTGCGCCGGTGAGCCGGGTGACCAGAGCCGCATGGGCCTCGCTGACGATGTCCCCGGCGACGTCGAGACTCGCACCGAGGACCTCCCCGCCGTGCACGCTCGACGAGATCTGCGCCAGGAGTCCTCCGAAGTAGGCGGTCACCGCGGCATCGACTCGGGGCAGCACGTCGCCCTGCTGGGCGAGAGCAGTGTCCACCTCGCCGAGCGCCCGGGAGTGCGCCCGGCGGGACCCTGCGCGGAAGAGATCTTCTTTGCTGGGGAAATGCAGGTACAGAGCGGCCCGGGACATCCCGGCGGCGCGGGCGATGTCCTGCATGGTGGTCTTGCCGTAGCCGTACTGGCAGAAAGCGGTCAGCGCGGCATCGAGGATGTGTTCCGTTCGGTCGTCTGCCATGCTGTGATCTTGACGTAATGGACTCTAATCGTCAATGAGTCCAAACTTGCTGGTCATCTAGGGTGCTCCACGCCCAGTGCTTGGCTTCTCGACCCATCAGGAGTGAATCCCCCATGGCGCAGACAACAGCCGTCCCGGCCGGCGGTGCGATCGCCGAGCAGATCCGCGACGTCGAGCGGGTGAGACTCCGAGCGCTCGTCGCGGGCGACATCAGTACCGCTTCCGAGCTGCACGCACCCGACTTCCAGCTCGTCACCCCCGTCGGCCACGTGCTCTCCAAAGACGCATACCTCCAGGCGATCGCAACCGGAGACATCACCTACGTGGAATGGGAACCCGGCCCCATCGACGTCCGCATTCACGGGAACGCCGCCGTCATCCGCTACCAGGCCACCCTGGAGGTGATCTTCAAGCACCGCCCGGTACCCCGCGCGAGCTACTGGCACACCGACACCTATGAGAACGCAGACGGCCAGTGGCAAGCAGTCTGGTCCCAGGCAACCGCGATCGAGCAGATCACGCAGTCGCCCACTCCCGTAGCGGCCCGCCGGACCTGAGAGCGCCGTAGCTCCCCGGGGCATGGGCGTGTCCGCGGACGCTTGCTGCACGCTCTGCTCACCTCGGCGATATTCCGGCCCAAGGCGGGCCGCTGGCCCGGTCCCGCGACAGCTCATCGCGTCTGCGTACTCGATCGCTCGGCGGCCTCCGCCGGTGTGCGGGGGCGGGGCACGGCAGCGGTCGACCCCTGATCGAGCCGCTTGTCCATCTCCAGGCGGAAGGTGCCGTACGGGTTGACGTTGGACCAGAACAGCGCGGTCAGGCCGCGCCGGTCCTGGTCGCTCAGCTTCTTCGACCAGGCCGGTTCGGCCAGGACCTTCTGCACCGGCAGCGTGTTGACGTGCACGAGCGCGGACTGGAGCAGGTGCAGGGCGAGCATCGACGTCTCGGCGTGCTCCGTGATGAAGTGTCGGCGGACATGCCGCAGCGCGGCGTCGGTCTCGCCGTGCTCGCCGGTGGCCACGATGGCGCGGATGCCCATGTTCGTACCCAGGGCGAAGAGGGCCAGCAGGAGGCGGCGCTGGAGGACGTCACGGTCGATGCGCTCGTACGCGGCCACCGAAGAGAACTCCTCAGTGAAGCCGGTGAGGAAGTCGGAGTTCTTCAACACGTCCAGGAGGTCGAGGACGCCCCAGCGCCGTACGACTTCATCCTTGAGGGCCTGGAGGCCGGTGGGCTCGTCCAGCGGTTCCAGCTTGGGCACGGTGAACAGGGCTCGCTCTTGCGGGTGGTGACCTTCACCCCGCCCCCCGAGCCATCCACGAGCGAGGTCGAGAGCCGGTTCAGGCCCGTGGTCATGCGCTTCTTCAGGTCCGCGATGAACGCCCTCGGGTTCAGGGGCTGGCGGATCGCGGCGTAACGCACGGTGCGGGTGGCCTCGAAGTCGCCGGGCAGGTCGTCCTCCGGGTTGCGCCAGCGGGCCGCGCCTTCCACGTAGATCTCGCGGCGGACCGCGTCCCGCAGCGCGACCAGCACGCACAGCTCGTACGGGATGCGCTCGAGCACATGCTCCTGGTCGCCCGTCTTATCGGTGCGGTGCGATTGGTGCGCGAAGCGCCTGCGTCATCGGCCGCGTCGGGCTCCAGGAGCTGGCCGTCCCCCGTCGACGTCGACTGGCTGGAGGATGTCACCGGCATCGAAGCAGTCGTACCGGAGAACCCAAACGCCGGCCGGAGATCCCGGCTCCTGGTAACGGCAACCGGGACCACGGCCTCCGGGTCGGCTCATGACTGCCTTGGTCTTCGCGATCCCCGAAAATGCCGCCGCCTCCTTGCGGGCCTGCGGCAAGACCGTCCGCCATGCGGCGAAGGACTCCCGCATCGCCCACTGCGAGGGCTGCACCCGCAGCCCGAGGCCGCCGCGGCGGCGCGGATGGTTGAACAGGTCAGTGGGCGACTCCACCAGCGTGCCGAACGACCGGTGGATCGCGCCCCTTGGTGGCTGATCAGGGGTGCGGTGGAGCGGTAGTGGTCGACGGCCCAGCAGGCCCGCGGCCGCCTGCAGCTCGTCCACTGCTGGACAACAGGGAGGTGGCCACCCCGCACGGGCACGGGCTGATGACCATGTGGTCCTCACCTATGGGGTGAGCGCTCGTCGCAGTGCCTCGTCAAGGAGGTGTCGCAGCCGGGTGGCGGTGTCGGCCACCGCGGTGGCGAGGAGTGCCGGGCCGGCCAGGGGGACCAGCACACCGTGGGCTGGGGCGTCGAGGTCGCCGAAGAGGACCGGTGAAAGGGCTGCCGGGGCGAGGGACGGGTCGACGACGAGGAGTTGACCGCAGGCGCGGTGCGAGCCCATGACGGCCGGGCCGTCCCAGGCAGGGTGGGCGCCGCCGAAGGAGGTGTGCTGGTCGAGAAGGGGGCGGCCGGCGCGGAGCACGGTGAGGCGGGTCGTCAGGTCGCCGCTCATCTCACCGGTGCGGCCGAGGACCTGTTCGTCCCTCAGGACGAGGCGGGCGGTGGCGGCGAGGTCGACGGTGCAGGTCTGGCGGAGGTTGCTGCCCGCGGTGCTGATCAGGGGCTGCGGCAGCCAGCGCAGGGCGGCATCGTCGCCGACGGACAGGCGGATGTGGTAGGTGGCCGTGTCGTCGGTGGCGCCACGCAGCGCGATGGTGGAGGCGGCTGACGTGATCTGGAGGCGGGCGCGCGGGCCGACGTCGGCATGGAAGGCGAGCCGGTCGCCGCCGAGGGGACCGCTCATGGCGCCGATGACGTCGACACGGGCCAGGCCGCCACGCGAGCGGAGCCTTTGGAGGTGAAAGGGGCCGTCGCTGCTGAGCAGCGGAAGGGTGGTGGTGCAGCCGTTATGGCCGGCCCGCACCCGGGCGGTCGCCACGACTGCGGACGCGTCCGGGAGAGCCGCAGGGAGGGGCGTGAGGTCTTCGGCGAGCATGCTCATGTCTTCTGCTCTTCTGCCGGGTCGTGGCGGGATCAGTGCGCGGCGGCGGGTTCGGGCGTGGTCTTGCGGCGCCAGGCGGTGAGGCGTTCCAGGACCCAGTCGGCGATGGGCCGGACACCGTCGTCGCCGGTGAGGGAGGTGAAGACGACGGGCAAGTCGCCGCGCCGCTGGACCGCGTCGGAGGCCATGGTGGCGAGGTCGGCGCCGACGTACGGGGCGAGGTCGGTCTTGTTGACGACGAGGAGGTCGGCGGTGGTGATGCCGGGGCCGCCCTTGCGGGGGATGTCGTCGCCGCTGGAGACATCGATGACGAAGATCTGCGTGTCGATGAGGCCCTTGGAGAAAGTGGCGGTGAGGTTGTCGCCGCCGGACTCGACGAGGATCAGATCCAGGGGGCCGAGGCGGTCCTCCAGCTCTTCTACGGCCTCCAGGTTGGCGGAGATGTCGTCGCGGATCGCTGTGTGCGGGCAGGCTCCGGTCTCCACGGCGGTGATCCGCTCGGGCGGCAGCACGGCCTCGCGGAGCAGGAACTCGGCGTCCTCACGGGTGTAGATGTCGTTGGTGACAACGGCAAGTGAATACCGGTCGCGCAGGGTGCGGCAGAGGGCGGCGACGGTGGCGGTCTTGCCGGAGCCGACCGGACCGCCGAGACCGATCCTGAGGGCGCGGCGGGTGCCGTCGAGGCGGTGGGCGTCGGCGGAGACGGCGTCGGGGCCGTCGTGCGTGTGGTCGAGGTGCATGGGCGTGAGCTCCTTCGGATGTGCGGCGAGTGGCGGGTTGGGCGTCAGGAGGCGAACAGCCGCATCGGCCAGGCGGCATGCTGTTCGGCGGTGATGTCGAGCAGTGGCGACGACGCAGCCGGCAAGATGCCGACACCCTCGTCGACGACGCGCGCGGCGGCGTCGGCGGCTTGGTGGGCCACGGCGTCGACGTCGTCGCAGAGACGGGCCAGGACGGCAGTGGCGTCGAATGGGTCGAGGCCGAGCAACCGCACGGCCGCGGCGGCCGGGCCTGCAACGTTGCTGAAGGCCGCGGCATGTGCGGCATCCAACGCGGTCAGGCCGGCTACTTGGGCGGCGACGCCGAGCACCACGGGCTGGTGGGCGCCGCCCGGCAGATCACGTGCAAGCCGCTGAAGCGCCTCGCACGGCCAGGCCGCGCGGGCTGCCCGCAGCATCTGCCGGCCCAGTTTGCGGGCCGTGGCCCGCAGCGCCGGGGAGGGCGTACGGGCGTCGGCGGCCTCGTCCAGGACGAGCGGGTCGCATCCGGCGGCTGCCGCGGCGGCCAGTGAGGCAGCGGTGAGGCCCGCGGTGTGCAGACGGCCACGGCAGAACGCGTAGAGGGTGGAGGGATCGTGGACGGCGCGGGCGGCGACGGCGGCCTCGACGCCGCCGGAATGCGCATGGTCTCCTGCCGGGAAACGGCCGTCGGCGAGGACGAGGAGAGCGGTCCGGCTCATGGGAGGGGTGGCCATGCCTTTCGAGGGCGCGGCGGGAAAGACGGGGACGGGCGACGTCCGGCTTACCGTTCCGCCCGCGCCGCCGTCCGCCAGACGGTCAGAAGATGAAGTACCGCTGGGCCATGGGCAGTTCCGACGCGTAGTGCGTGGGGGCGGGCCGCTGGGGGCACAGCGCCTCATCGGCCTGCGCCTGTTCCTCCTTCTGCCGGCGCAGTTCGGTGATGCAGATGTCCTCGATGAACACCTCGTAGGTGTTCGGGTCGACCCGGATGTTGGGGGTGGCATCGTTGAGGATCATGTGCCGTTTGAACACCTGGCGAGTGTCCTTGATCTCGTGCAGGGACTTGCCGATGCCGAGTTCCTGAGCGCTGACCGTGGCCTGCGGGCTCACGAAATTGACCGAGTTGGCGCTCGGCGCGTTTCCTGTGGCGCCCCACATCGGGCGGGGCAGGACGGGCTGCGGCGTCGGGATGGATGCGTTGGCGTCACCGACCTGCGCGTAGGCGATCTGACCGCCCTTGAGGACCATGTGCGGCTTCACGCCGAAGAACTTCGGCTCCCACAGCACCAGGTCCGCCAGCTTGCCGGTCTCCACGGAGCCGATCAGGTCGTCCGCGCCGTGGGCGATGGCCGGGTTGATCGTGTACTTGGCGACGTAGCGGCGGGCACGGAAGTTGTCCGCCTCGCGCCGCTGCTGTTCCTGCTCCACGGCGGTGCCTTCGCGCAGCTGGCCATAGCGGGCCTTCATCACGTGAGCGGTCTGCCACGTCCGCATGATCATCTCGCCGATGCGGCCCATGGCCTGCGCGTCGGACGACATGATCGAGATGGCGCCCATGTCGTGCAGCAGATCCTCGGCCGCCATCGTCGATGGCCGCACCCGGGAGTCGGCGAAGGCCCGGTCGGCGGGCAGCTCCGGGTTGAGGTGGTGGCAGACCATCATCATGTCGATGTGCTCCTTGACGGTGTTGACCGTCAAAGGGCGCGTCGGGTTGGTGGACGCGGGCAGAACGTTCTCCTCCCCGCACAGGGTGATCATGTCGGGAGCGTGGCCGCCGCCGGCGCCCTCGATGTGGAAGATGTGCAGAGGACGGCCCTTGAACGCGGCCTTGGTGCTCTCCACGAAGCCCGCTTCGTTCAGCGAGTCCGCGTGCAGGGCCAGTTGCACGCTGTTGGTGACGAGGCCGCCGGTCCGCTTGTCGTCCTCAGGGCTGTTCCTGCCCTCGCACACCTTCAGGCAGGTGTCGATGACCGCCGGGGTGGCGCCCCAGTCCTCATGGATCTTGAAGCCGATCACGCCGGCCTTCACCTGGTCGAGCATCGACTCCCGGGACATGGTGCTGCCCTTGCCCAGCACCCCGACGTTCACCGGGAACTCATCCAGCGCCTTGAACAGACGCCCGACATGCCACTTGCCTGGGGTGACCGTGGTCGCGGTGGACCCCTCAGCCGGTCCGGTGCCACCGCCGATCAAGGTCGTCACCCCGGACGCAAGGGCCTCGCCGACCTGCTCCGGGCAGATGAAATGGACATGGGTGTCCACCCCGCCCGCGGTCAGGATGCGGCCCTTGCCTGAGATCACCTCGGTCTCCGGGCCGATCACGAAGTCCGTCGGCCCGTCCGTCCGGCCATCGTGGATCCTGGCCATGGTCTCCGGGTTGTACGCCTTTCCGAGGGCGCTGATCCTCCCGTCCCGGATCGCAACGTCCGCTTTGACCACGCCCCAGTGATCCAGGACCACCACGCCGGTGATCACCGTGTCGGCAGGACAGACCTCGACGTCGCTGCGTGGCCGGGCCGACTGGCCCATCGACTCCCGGATCACCTTGCCGCCGCCGAAGACCATCTCGTGCCCGCTCCTGCTCGTCAGCAGGCTGATCTTGCCCTTGTCCTCGCCCGGGCAGTTGTCGTTGTCCTCGGGCGCCGGAACGGGCAGAGCGGTCACCGGATCTTTGGTGAGACCGCCGGACCAGTCGTCGGTGACCTTGATACGCAGCGCGGTGTCCGCCAGCCGGATCTCGTCCCCGGTCGTCGGGCCGAACAGGTCTACGTAGTCCTCGCGCGCGGTCGTCCTGGTGTTCTTCCGCTCAGCCACGGTCATCAGCTCCCTCACCGTCACAGTCGTCCAGGGCCTGGTCCTGCAACACCCCACCGACCAGCCCGCGCAGCCCCAGCACCTTCCGCTCGCCCTCGATGCGCACCAACTCCACCGTGCGGCGATCCCTCGGCTCGAACCGTTCGGACGTGCCGGCCGCGACGTTGAGCCGCTTGCCGTACGCCTCCTTCCGCTCAAACTCGAGCCCTTCGTTGGCCTCATAGAAGTGGTAGTGCGACCCAACCTGCACCGGCCGGTCGGTCGGGTTGTGCACCTCGATCTCGGTGACGTCCAGCCCCGGGTTCAAAGGCACCGCCTCGTCGACGAAGTCGACTTTGCCCGGGTGGAGTTCGATCTCCCCGTGCGGCGCGTCGAACGGGTCGTGGATCGTCACCAGCTTCGTGCCGTCGGGAAACGTCGTCTCGACCTGGACGTTGTCGATCATCTCCGGGACACCGTCCATGACGTCGTCCCGTGTCAGAACCCCCCGCCCCGAGTCCATGATCTCGCCGACGCTCCGGCCGATCCGCGCCTGGTCGTAGACGTAAGCGGTGAGCAGCGCCACCGCCTCCGGGTAGTTCAGCCTGATTCCTTGCTCTCTACGCTGCCGCGCCACGTCGGCCGCCACATGGACCAGCAGGCGCTCCTGCTCATGGGGAGTGAAATGCATCGTGCCCTTCTCGGCTCCGGAGACCAACGTCTGTCGACGGCGCGGGCACGCCGGACCACCAAAGCCAGAGGTCCCAGCCACGCTGCACCGCGGCCGATCGTCCTGGCTCGGGCCGGCGCTTCGACGCGGAACCTTCGCTTTCACTTCTCGCAGCCAGTCGGCCACGAGGCGGGTGCTGAGGTCGTCGAGGAAGACGACGTGGGTGTGCTCACCCCGGTGTACCGCCAGGGTTCAGCCGGAGAGATCGGCGTCGGCCAGGTTGAGCCGCGCGACTTCCGCGGCGCGCACAGCGTGGATGGCGACCAGGCCGACGACGAGGCGCGCAGCGGGACCGTCGAGCCGGTCCAGGGCGCCTTCCAGCCGGTCGCTGGAGATCGGCAGCGGCAGGTGCACCCCGCCGGGCCAATGCAGCCCGGTGGTGGGGTTGTGAAAGATCCCCCTCTCCTGTTTCAGTGCCCGGAAGATGCTTCGCAGAACGCTGAGGAGTTGGCGAGCCACGTTGCCCTGGTGTCGGGCGAGTTCGGCCTGTATGTGATCGGCGGTGATCTGCTGCAGGTCCTGCCCGGCCTGGGCCCATGCGGTCAGGGCGTGTGGACGATCGCGAAATTCCCCAGGCGGAAGTTCACGTAATTCCCCAGCTACTGACGTGAGCTGACGGTAAGGCAGATCGCGAGCTGTTTCCAACCTCAGCTTGAGCAGGTCAGATGCAGGGTGAGGACCGCACCCACAGCAACCGCTTCAAGCGCTGAACACTTCGCGAAGCGCTGCAGGCGGTCGCGAGCTGGCAGGTCGGCAACGACGACGAAAGGCAGATCAGCGCACCGGCTCAGACGTGCCTCGCGCCTGGTCGCGGCTGGCGACCACCAGGTATCCATCGCTCTCGGGGTCGAAGGTGGTGGACTGCACCGTGAGCCCGACGCTCCGCAACTGCGCCACGAGGTCCTCGTACCGGTAGGGCCAGATGGACAACCGCTCCGAGCAGGCTCGCACTGCCCCATCCGGCTCGATCTGGGCGACCACGATCTCGAGGAAGTGTTCCTGCTCCCAGCGCTGCTCGATCTGCCAGTAGTAGCTGACGACCGCATCGCGGTCGTTGCGGCGGATGAGTCGATCACGGACGTCTACCCGTGAGCCGGCGGAGCGCACGAGCTCCCAGTTGCGTGAGTGGAGCACAAGGCGTCCGCCCGGATTCAGCAGCCGCGACATCACTTCCAGTGCGGTCAGGCGCCCGGCTGCGCCCTCGGCGTGCCCGAGCGAGTTGCCGACGCAGAACACCAGATCGAACGTGGAGTCCTCCAGGTGGTCGGGCAGCTCGTCCCAGCTCGCGCGGAGGGCTCGAAGCGAGACACCCTGCTCGTCGGCGGCATTCTCGGTCCGGCGAACCATCCCGCTGCTGGCGTCTGCGGCGACCACGTCAAGGCCAAGACTCGCCAGACCGACGGCGAGCTGGCCGGTTCCACACGCGCAGTCGAGGACGCGCGCGTTGGGCGGCAGAGAGCCCACAACATCGCTGTAGTAGACCGCGGCTGCCTTGGCGGGGGTCAACCTGTCGTCCCCGATCAGCCACTCGTATACGTCGGAAAGCGCCCCATAACCAGCCACCGCGATAACCTCCATCACTCGACGGCACGCGGGCTAGACCGCGCCTGCGATTCGGACCTTGCGCCTCGCACGGTGCCGGGCCGTGTCAGCGAAGCATTGAGCAGGACCCAACCACTTCCGGCCGCTGAGACTCCACCGGATTTCGTGGGAAACCGCGACACGCCGCACCGACGCAGGTCCCCACTCCACCGGCGCCCCATCGGCCACGATGGGGACCGCGGCCGGCAAGCGCGCGTTCACTGCGGAGCGCTTTAGGCACAGCCATCCAAACTGATTGCCGAAACGCCGCGTCCGGATGAGGGACCGTCAGCGACCGCCCCCACTGCCAAGTATCCCGACGACGTCCACCGGTTTTTCCTACTTGGTCTTGTCGGTGGGGTTCCTGGGCCGCTTGTTCGGGCGGTAGCTGGGCCTGTTCATGATCACCTGATGGCTGGTGTTGATGAGCCGGTCCAGGAGGGACTCGGCGACGACGGGGTTGGGGAAGAGGGGATACCAGTCGCTGGGCGCCCTGTTGCTGGTGATGATCAGCGAGCGTCCCTGCCGCTCGGAGACGAGTTCGTAGAGGTCGTCGGCCTGGGCCGCGGACAGCTGACGCATGGCGAAGTCGTCGAGGATGAGGACGTCGGGGCGAACGAGTTCGCGG
Organism: Streptomyces sp. Q2; assembly: GCF_056820935.1. Classification (NCBI taxonomy): domain Bacteria; kingdom Bacillati; phylum Actinomycetota; class Actinomycetes; order Kitasatosporales; family Streptomycetaceae; genus Streptomyces; species Streptomyces sp. Q2. Next base: position 40,228 of record NZ_JBXEJE010000026.1, read on the forward strand.
ACGCGTTTCTCCCAGGTGCGGTCCGCGTGGCCGCCGGCGAGGTCAGCGAGGATGCGGCTGGTCTTGGCGAAGCGGACGTGCGCGCCCTGGCGGACGGCGAGGTGGCCGAGGGCCTGGGCGATGTGGGTCTTGCCGACGCCGACGGGGCCGAAGAGGATGACCGATTCGCCGGCGTGGAGCCAGCGCAGGGCTCCCAGATCGCGGATCTGGGCGGCGGGCAGTTTCGAGGAGGCGGTGAAGTCGAACTCCTCCAGGGTGACCTGCTGTTCGAACTTCGCTCGCTGCAAGCGCCGTTGGAACGCTACGGTCTCGCGACGGGTGATCTCGTCCTGGCAGAGGACCTGGAGGAAGTCGAGGTGGCCGAGCTCGCCTCCGTGGGCCTGGGCGAGGCGAGCGTCGAGGGTTTCCAGCATGCCGGACAGTCGCAGGGCCTTGAGCGACTCCCGCAGGGCGGCGTCCATCACGGTCATCGGGCTTCCACCTCGGCTTCGTCGTGGACCTGGTCGTCGTGGTCGTCATCCGTCGCGTCGGGGGTCGCGACGGTGGCGAAGAGCCGGGCGGGGCCGTGGAGGAAGGCCGCGGCCCCGGCATCACCGCTGGTCTCGGGCTCGGGGTCGGTTTCGGTGCCGGCGATGAGGATGCCCTTGATGGTGCGGTAGGACGGATCGCCAACCGCGATGGCCCTCGCGCAGGCGGCCTCCAGCCGTGTGTCGCCGTACTTCTTCCGCAGCCCGAGGACCCCCTGGGCAGCGCGGAGCCTATAGAGGACGTTGACCTCCAGCATCTGGTCGACGACTTCGCGGTAGGCGTCGCCGACCTCAGACGCCTGGCTGCGGCACCAGACCGGCGTCCGCATCTGAAAGGCGATCTTCTCTGGCGGATAGTCGTTCTTGTCGGTGCGTTTTCCCTGGTCAAGGGCTGCGTGGGTCTTGACGAGCTGGCCGTCGTGGAAGACCTGGACCATCGTGGCGGTCGAGCGGACGTCGACCTTGCGGCCGATCAACTTCCACGGAACCGAGTAGAGGGTGCGGCCGACCTTGATGTGGATGTCCGGGCCGACCGTGGCCGTCGACCAGCGGGCCAGCACGAACGGAGTCGGCGGCAGAGGCAGCAGTTCGGCCGCCTCCAACGCGTCGAACACGGTCATCGGGGCGGCCCCGCCGAGCGGCCGGCACTTCCGCCGCCCCGCGACCTGCTGGCTCCAGGTCACGGCCTCGGCCTGCATGTGCTCGATCGAGGTGAACTCCCGGCCTCGCCAGAACGAGTCGCGGAGTAGGGCATCGGCCGCTCGACCCGCGGCTTGTCCTTCGGCTTCGCCGCCCGGGCGGGATCGACCAACGCTCCGTAGTGCGTTGCGAGTTCGGCATACGCCTTGTTGATCTTCGGGTTGTAGAGGTCGGGCTTGTCGACGCCGGTCTTGAGGTTGTCCGGGACGAGCCGGCGCGGGACGCCGCCGAAGTAGCGGAAGGCCGCGACGTGCGCTTCCGTCCACGCGTGCTGGTCCAGGTGCAGCACCGGCCGGACAAACATGTGCCGCGAGCACGGCAGCACCATCACGAACGCCCAGACCCGGTGGCGTTTCCCGGTCCGCGGATCGTTCCACGGCCCGAGGAAGCCGTAGTCGATCTGAGCCTCCAAGCGGGCTCGATGTCGTCGCGCAACACTGTGACCTGCGACTTCGCCACCTCGTCCGGAAGCGTCGCGTGCACCCACCGACGGAACGAAGAGATCGACACCTGCAGTTTGTGTTCGTCACGCAGGCGCTGGTGGATCGTCGAGACGGTCACCGTCCCGAGCAGGCTCTTGATGTAGTCGCGGTGCTGGTCGATGTCCGGCCAGGTCACCTGCCTCAGCCTTCTGTCGATGAGCCCCGGGAACCACTCCCTGATCAGCTTCGACCAGTCGGACTCGCTCATCGGCGGGCCGCCCGGGCTGATCCCGGACGCTTCCGCCGGCGCCAGGTACTTCCTGACCGTCTTGCGGTCCACCCTCAGCGACGCAGCCAGCTCGCTCTTCGAGCGGCCCGCGTACCAGTGGACGTAGATCTCGGTGATGTCGACCACGACGAACGTTCTCCTCGCCATCCGGGCTGCCCATCGGCCATCCGAACCACGGGACGAGGAACTTGACCAGCTCCGCGACGACCAGGTCCCTCGATCCCGACCTCCGCGCTACCCATGGCCAATTAGGAGAATTCGGGATGGGAAATTACATGACGCTCAAACCGCCCAACCTGGGGAAAAACTTGATCGTCGACAGGGCGGGCCACGCGACGTACAGGTAGCGGCGGAAGTCGGCCGGAGGGTGCTGGGTAACGGCCGTGACCGCGCATGACCCGCACCCAGGCATGGAGTTGGCCGGCCATGGGCTTTGGCAGTTGCGTGAACTGCTTGGTCAGAGCCTGTTCATCGTGCCGGTCGCGTCGCTCCTGGCCCAGGTCCCGGACGCGTGGCAGGACGGGGCGCTGCGCATCGGCCGCAGCTGTCCGGGCGCTTCGGAGAGTTCGTCCGGCTCCAGCAGGGCTTGCTCGCTAAGGAATGCGATCACCCGGCGGGTGGCGGCGGTGCCGGCAGCGACGGTGTCGGCCAGGGAGGCCACCGATTCGGCCTCCAACAGGTCGGCCACCGTGCACTACTGCAGCGCCGCGCAGATCTTGTCCAGGTCGTCCAGCCGCACCGTCACCGGGGTACCGCCCCACAACGCGGCCACCTTGCTCAGCGACGGCGTGAACCCCACCTTCGCGAACGCCTGCAGATCAACCGGCCGCCAGATGTCACGCTTGGCAGCCGCCCAGCGCAGATTCCACTTCACCGCAAACTCCCCCTATCCGCGACCAGCCGCTGCCCGGCCCGCGCCGCCGACTGCCGCCACCGGTCCGCCTGCTCCGGATCGGCCTGCGCCGTCGCCAGATAATTGACCGCCGTGGTTGTCCAGACGTGCGCGAGCAACCGCTGCACCTCCCACAACGTCATCCCGCGCTCGTAGTTGTGGGTGGCGCACGCATGCCTTGTGTCCGCAGAGGCCGTGTGCGGATAGGTCCGTGTGGCCATTGAGCGGGGCGATTGCCGCGGCCGGTTTCGCCTTGATGTCGACGGGCGGTGTTGCGATTCCCGAGTGGTCGCAGTGAGGCAGGTCACAACCCGTCCTTGCTTCGCGTTGCCTGCGGAAGGCTCGCGGAGGTCCGGATGTCGGTGGTGTGCGGCAGGGTGGTCGTCATGGGAACGAGACTTGAGACTGTGGCGATCACGGGTGCGGCCGGGCGGATCGGATCGGTGGTGCGGACGGGCTTGCGTGATGAGGTAGCGCGGTTGGTGCTCATCGATCGTGTTGGGCTCACAGCGCAGACGCCGACGGAGGACGTTCACCAGTTGGATCTGCGTGATGCCGAGGCGGTGACAGCAGTTCTGAAGGACGTGGACGCGGTGGTGCATCTGGGTGGGGTCCCTGATGAGGCGCCACTGCCGGATCTGCTGGACGGGAATGTCCGAGGGACGCACAACGTGCTGGAGGGCGCGCGTCGGCAGGGAGTGCGGCGGGTCGTGCTGGCCAGCAGCAATCGTGTGAGCGGTTTCTATCCGGTCGCGGAGACCGTGACACCCGAGATGCCCGCGCGTCCGGACGGCCTTTATGGGGTCAGCAAGGTTGCGGTGGAAGCGCTCGGGCGGCTGTATGCGGACAAGTTCGGCCTGTCGGTGGTGTGCCTGAGGATCGGGAGCTTTGAGGACGCACCGAGCGAGCGACGGCATCTGTCCACGTGGCTGAGCCCCCGCGACGGCCTCGGCTTCGTCCGGACGGCTCTCACCGCTTCGGACGTGCTCTTCGAGACCGTCTATGCAGTCTCCGCCAACACCCGCCGTTTCTGGGATACCGATGCCGGGGCGGATTTGGGATACGTGCCCGTGGACGATGCCGAATCCTTCGCTTCGCGTCTTCCGGCGGGCCAAGATCCGGCCGGGAGCGATCCGCAGGGCGGCGAGTATGCCGGCGCGGAATACACCCTCCGACATATGTGAAGGCCGGCTCGGCTGCTGTGGGCTGAGCATGTCAGCTGCAGGATCCGATTGTCGTTGTTCGGGCTGCTGGGAGGCGGGTCACACGGTTGGCCGCGGCGGCGGTTTCGCGGAGATGGGCGATCTCTGCGTGGTGTGCGGCGAGTCGGGCGAGGGCCTGGGTGCGGAAGTCGGAGAGTTTGTCGACGGTGCTCTCCGACTGGGCGAGCCGTTCCTTGAGCTTTGCGTTCTCCGTTTTGAGGCGGGCGACCTGGGCTTCCCGCGGGTCGGGGATCTCGCCAGCCCGGTGCAGTGTCTGCGGCCGCCGACACGCGAACGGAACGGGGCAGGCCGTCGTAGGCGGAGAGCCGGTACGCGACGGTGCGACGGGCCTCTTGTTCCTCATCGCTCACCCCATCAGAGGTGAGCGGGAAGACCGCAGCCTCGTACATCGCGATGCTCAACAGGACCACGTCGGCGATCCCTTCCGCATAGCCGTCGCCCCTGGCCGCCCGGCACTGACCGTCACTCCTCGTTACCGCCGATTACGGGACAGAACCGCTCTTTTGACAGACCCTGACCAGGCCAGATAGCGAAACGCTTCTGGAGTAGCCGAAGAGGACGAGGAACAGCTGGACGGGCGCCGTGGGGATCCCCCTGGTCAGGAAGACGCCGGTGAAGACGCGTACCAGGAGAGGGACGCGCATGGTTCAGCGGAAGTTTCTTTGCCGCCTCAAACACCTCGGGAGGCGGGACACGTGCCGGTGCGCGTCAGCACGTACCGTGGCGCTCCCGATCATCTCCGCTGCTACTTCACCACGAAGGTGATCGTGGCGTCGTCACGTTCGTCGTAACGGCTCTTCACTTCGTACCGGAGCGAATCCTCGCCGGTGAAGTTCTTGGCGGGCGTATACCGGATGACATCGCTGAGGTGTTTTTCCGTTCCATGCTTCGGCTTGGACACCCGCGTGATCGCGATGGGGTGTTTCCCCCAGACCAACTCGTTCACCACTCTCACGGTGAAGGCCTTGTTTTTGGGGATCTCGTACGTGGTGCCCATGGCAGTCAGCGGAATGTGTCCGACACGGACCTCCACCTTGATCGTCTCACCGTCGTCGAAGGTCTCCATGGGGCTGGCCAGCACCGTCACGCGCCTTTCCGTGAACTTGCTGACGTTGTTCAACAGGGTCCTCCACTTCTTCTTGCCCACGTTCTCGACCTCGGTGATCACCGTGTCAGTGTCCGTGGCCTCCACGAGCTGGAAGGCGGCGTCGACGACCTCGGACGCGGCGGCTGCGCGCACAGAGATCCTTTCTCCGGGCCTCAGCCGGAACGTGGCATCGCTGCAGTCCGCCCAGTTGGTGGTGTCACCTTCCGGGCAGTCCTTGGTCACGTCGCGCGGCGGGGGCGGGGGCGGAGGCGGCTTCGGGGCCGACGCGGCCTGCTGGGTCGCACCGGGGTTCGGTTGGCCCGTCGCCGCTGTCGGGCCGGACATTCCGACGAACAGCGCTCCTGAGACGGCTACGGCGATCAGAGTTCTCTTTCGCATGGCACCCTCCTGGTTCACGCCACGAACCACGGCTCCCCCGGCCGCGCAGGGCCTGGGCTGCGCGGAGGGATGGTCGCCCTGGTTCCAGGGTAGTAAGCCGCGGGCTTACGAGCAGCGTGGCAGCTACGGGGCGGGACTCGCCGTCCGCCAGGTGCTTGCCTTTGGGGCGGGGCGGGGCGGGGAGAGGCGGGGCCGCGGTCACGGTAGCGGCCCGGCGCCGGGGCCTGGACGGCGCGGGTCGCTGGAGTCGCGGGGCTGGCCGTAGGTCTGGAAGGGGTTGCGGGCAGGCCTCCTCGGGAGGTCCGGGCAGCGGAAGCAGGGCGGCGAGGTGGCAGGAGCGGCGGGGCTGCTCCTCGACGGGGCCGATGGCGGCGTCGAGCTTGGTAACGGCGGCCGTGCCGGGGCGGTCGGTAGGCCCGTCAAAGGCGCCGCGCACGGCACCGGGTGACGCCCCGCTCCAGCCAGGCCTGCAAAGCCGGGGCGGGCGAGGCGCCGGACGACTGGCGCGGGAGCTGGCGGAGGGGCGAGGTGGGGAGGTGGGGAAGCGGGGGTCGTGATCTTGGTGCCGGCAGCCGACAGCCTTAAGACTCGAGTACTCCCCCGGCCTCCTGCGGCAGCCGTTAACTGAACACCGTGGAAGGCCCCTGATCACATAGCCTCTCCTGGCACGCACACGACAAGGGGAGGATCATGCGAGGCAGAATGGCCTGGGCCGCGGCCGGCGGAGCAACAGTCCTGGTGCTGACGACGGGGACCGGAGCGCACGCGGAGGGGCGGGGCGACATCCGAGTGGTGAAGACCGTCGTCAACGGCGGGGGCAACGTCATCGTGGGTACGTCGAAGACAATCCTGTACCCGATCGACATCACCATCAAGGACAACTCGGGAGTGAAGGGGCTCACGCGTGTCAGCACCTTCAACAAGACGAATGGCTACACCTTCGCGACCTGGAACGACGACTCGTCTTGCACGAAGCAGAGCGCGACCACCTCGGTGTGCCGGGCCACGATGACCATCGACCCCGCCTGGATAGCTGACAGCGACGACATCGACACCAACAAGGTCGCCGGCATCTGGCAGGTCAACGCCACCGTCAAGGCGGAGGACGGCGACTACTGGATCTCCGACCACATTGCCGAGTACAAAGTCAAGCGGGCCGCCCAGCTCACCACGGTGATCGCACCCGAGAAGGTCGCCCAAAACGCCCAGGTGACCGTCACCGGCAAGCTGTCGCGGGCCAACTGGGAGGACCTGAAGTACCACGGGTTCACCCGACAGCAGGTCAAGCTCCAGTTCAGGAAGAAAGGCGCCGCCCACTACACCACGGTCAAGACCGTGACGACGGGCGACGCCGGCAAGCTGACCACCAAGGTGACCGTCACCTCGGCAGGCAGCTGGCGCTGGTACTTCCCCGGCACCACGACCACCTCGCGCAAGGTGTCGGCCGGGGACGTACTCAACCTGAAGTAACTGACGAACGGCGCCTCAGAAGTCCTCTTGGGCCACGGCGCATCCCGTGGGCTGCGCAGGCACTACGGGACGCGCCCCTGAGTGCGAGAGACACCCGCATCCTCGGTGCGCGCATGCCGGAGCCTCTACCGCACGTTCCGGTTTGACATCTTTGCGGGCGGCCGCTGCCACTTCTCGTGCTGGTAGGGCACGCCGTCGGTCTTGCAACTCGCCCCACGCCCGATATTCATGCCATCCGTGTGCTGACGTTCCCGATCACCTCGACGTGGGTGGCGTTCGGCGGCGTCATCGGTGCCTTGGAGCGGGTGCCAGATCCTCGACGCCCTCGGCCTGGTAGCGGCGGTACCACCAGGGCGCAGGCGGCACGGTCCGCCTCCCGTACTGCGGCCGGTGGGACCGCCCCTCCGTCGGCCAGCAGGCCGTCAACCGATCTCACGCAAAGGTCCGGGCCCTGGTCGAACAGGCCATCGCCACCCTCAAGTCCTGGCGGATCCTCCGCAGGCTCCGCTGCTCAACGATCCGAATCACCAGCCTCGTCCAAGCCCTCCTCACCATGCATCTGGCCAGCTCAAGCCGAGGATGGAAAGGCTCCCTACGTTGTTCTGCGGGACGTCGTGGCGGAGAGCGCGCGTCTGCGTCATGTCCGGTTTCGCTCAGAAGGTCGCGCGGCGGGCCCCGTCACACGTGCGGTTTGTCTACGCCGCGCTCGGCCTGGCGCCGAGCGGGGCGGCTCCGTCATGGTCGCCTACGGGTGGGGCTACCGTGATCCCGGCGTGTAACGCGCAGCCCGTGCTGACATGCCCTGACTCTACGATTGCAGAGGCAGGACTCTGCGGCTGTAGAGGGTGCTCGAACCGAACGGAAGTGGAGTTCCATGCCGAAACGTCACGCGGTGGTGGCCGGGGCCGGAATCGGCGGCCTCACCGCCGCCGTCGCACTGCACCGCCGCGGCTGGCGCGTCACCGTCTGCGAACGCGCCCCCGAACCCCCCGCCACCGGCGCCGGCATCGGCCTCGCCCCCAACGCCCTGCGCGCACTCGACACCATCGGCATCGACGCCGCCCGCGCCGCCGGCAGCGCCGTACCCACGACGATGGGCGTACGCCGCTCCGACGGCCAGTGGCTCACCCGGACCGACACCGCCGACATGGCAGCCCGCTACGGCATGCCCCCGATCGCCGTCCCCCGCCCGGCCTTCACCGCCGCCCTGGCCGCCTCCCTGCCGCCGGAGGCCCTCCGCTACGGCACGGCCGTGACCGCCGTCGACGGCGCCGCGGGCCGCCCGACCATCCGTACGGCGGTCGGCTCGAACCTTCCCGCCGATCTCGTCGTCGCCGCCGACGGCATCCACAGCCCGCTGCGCCGCGCGTACTTCCCCGCCCACCCCGGACTGCACTACATCGGCGAGACCGCCTGGCGGACCATCGTGGACGCCCCGGACCTCCGGATACCGGCCATGAGCGAGACCTGGGGGCGGGGCGAGCGGTTCGGCGTCACCCCGCTCTCCGACGGCCGGTATTACCTCTACGCCACCGCGGTCCTCCCGGCCGGCACCCGGTCGGCCGACCCCCGCGCCGAACTCCGGCGCCGCTTCGGCTCGTGGCACGACCCGATTCCGGCCCTGCTGGACCGCGTCCGCCGCCTCGACCCTGCCGACGTCCTCCAGAACGACCTCTACGACCTGGCCGCCCCGCTCCCCACCCTGCACCACGGCCGGATCGCCTGGCTGGGCGACGCCGCCCACGCCATGGCCCCCAACCTCGGCCAGGGCGGCTGCCAGGCCATCGAGGACGCGGTGCTCCTCGCACACCTGCTTCCCGCAGGAGACGGCGACGACAGCACGGACTCCGTCCCGGCCGCCCTCGCCGCGTACACCACCGCCCGCCGCGGGCGTACCGACGCCGTACGCGTCCGCGCCCGCCGGGTCGGCCGCCTGGGCGCCCTGCGTAACCCGCTCGCGGTGGCGGCCCGCGACCTCGCTGTCCGTGCCACCCCTGCCCGCCTGGCCCTGCGCGGCATGGACGACCTCTTCAACGGCTTCCGCCTCCCCGGGTAGCAGGGACCGCGAGCCTCTGCCGTCAAAGTCCCGCCGGGCCACGCGGCCCAGCACCGCTGCTCGCTTCGTTGTCGGACCGCCCAACTGCGTCGCGGTGGGACAGGCGGTCTGGCGGGTGAGGCGACGGGTCATGAGCGTGATGGCGGCGAGGGTGAGCATCGCTTCGGAGTGCTCGGGGGGCGTAGTCCCGGGCGTTCCTGCGGGCGTGTAGCCACCACCACGCCAGGCTCCGCTCCACTACCCACCTTCGCGGCAGAAGAACGAAGCCCTTCGCCCCTTCGGGCTGTTCACGGTCTTGATCGTCAGGTTGAGCAAGGTCTTGGCCCAGTCGACCAGCGTTCCCCCGCAGATGGAATCCGCCCAGACGACGGCGACCTGAGGGTGCATGAGACGCAGCCGGAAGAGGACCTTCCCTGCCGCGACGGCGTCATGGGTGCTGGCCGGCGTCACCATGACGAACAGCAGCAGTCCTTTCCTGCCGACGACGATATGTCGCTTCCGGCCCGGGATTTTCTTGCCCGGATCGAATCCGGAAGTGGACCTCGGGACGGTAGCGGCGACCCTGACGGACTGCGAATCGATCACCGCGGCCACGGGGTGCGGGGATGTCCCATGGCGCGGCGGACCCGGCGCCGGAACTGGTCACGGATGAGGTTGAAGACGCCGGCCGCGCGCCACCGGCTGAAGAACCCGAAGACCGTCTGGAAGGGCGGGAAGTCCGCGGGCAGGGCCCGCCTCATGTGGAATCGAGCCGGGCTTGTAGTGCGGCCGATTGCAGAGGAAGCAACCGTCCCAGAGCGGGAGCGCGCTGAGGACGCGGTGGCGCACGCACGAGGCCATCGCGGCCTCGTCCCGGCCGGGGAAGCCGCGTGCGGCGCTGCTGTCGGCGGGCGGGGCGCAGGACTCCACCATGGTCGTGAAGCGGTGCAGGTAGTCATGCACGCGGGGCGGGTGGTAGCCCAGCTCGCTCCAGCGATGTCCGCTCGCCGCGAGTGCTGTGGCACGCAGCACGAAGTCCTTCGCGCGGGCGCGTTCCCGCTCCGACGCACCCCAGTCGAACTCCGCCAGGTCGAACCCGACGGCACCGCGCCCCATGACGTTCTGGTCCTGCAGGGTCAGCAGCGCCGCGAAGCGGAAGTCCCAGTCCTCGGAGGCGAGATCGGACACGGCCAGCATCAGCACGTCGATGAACACCGCGGTGGCACCATTGGACAGGTCCAGGTCGAGGCGATCGCCGGAGAAGATGTCGTTCACCGACCTATGGTGTGATCCTGGCCCTCCACCTGCTTGGAGAAGACGCATGACGGATGCGGGCACCGGCAAAGTGGTGGTGAACAGGGTGATGTCCCTCGACGGGTTCATCGCCGGTCCCGGCCACACGATGGACTGGATCTTCGAACACATGACGTCGGCGACGTTCCCGGAGGTCATGGCGGCCACGGGCGCCATGCTCATCGGCCGGGGCACGTACGAGGTCGGCAAGCGCATGTCCGACGAGAACACCGACTACGACGGCGGGGCGCAGTTCGTCCTCACCCACCGCCCGCCCGACGAGCCGGACCCCAACGTCACCTTCCTCACCTGCGACCTCGAGGAAGCCGTGGCCACGGCACGCCACGCCGCCGGCGACAAGAACCTGGAGATCCTCGGCGCCGACCTGGCCGCCCAGTGCCTGCAGCGCGGCCTCGTCGACGAGATCCTCGTGTACGTGCTGCCGGTGCTGCTCGGCGACGGCGTCCGCTTCGCGCCGCCGGGCCTCGACCGGATCGACCTGGAACCGTTGAGTAACGTCCAGTCGGGCGGGGTCACCATGCTGCGCTTCCACGTGCGCAAGTAGGCACGGTCGCAACTTCGGAACGCCCCAGGTGGCGAGCTCGGAAGGGTGGGGCGTCCGAGTAGCCCTCCTGCGGCGCGGGGTGCCAGAGGGGGCGCGCATGAAGCCACGGGCTTTCGGCCTGGTCCTCCGTCGGCGCGGCATCTGCCTCAGCCCCTGCGCGAAACCATGGGCTTTCGGTGAGTGGCTGTCGGTCCTCTGGATCGATGCCGTCGACGGCGTCGTTCCACAACCGCTGCAGATGCTGCCTGCGTGTGGTCGGACCCCCGGACTCGTTCCAGCCACCCGACTCCTCGGGCCATCGCAGGCTTTCGGTCGGAGTGGAGTGAGGACCTCCGCCAGGCTGGCCGACTCAGGTGCGAGCCGCCACCCTGCGTCCGACGCTGGTCCGTACGAGCTGGGGCCACAGGAACTGGCCGCAGATCATGCCCCTGTCGTGCTCAGCCCGCACCCCGACGACACCGCCTGGTTCCAGCAGACGGCACTCCGGCTCCTGGGCGAACACCGCGCGCTGGGGCGCCGCCCCCTCGACATCCACCACGCCCTGCGGCGCAGCCTGCTCGAATCGTTGCTGCTGCGCCTGGCCAACTCCCTGGGCATCGCCCCCATCGGCACGTCCACGGCCGGCGCGGGCCGTGCCGACAGGTACGGGCGCTTCCTGGACGCCGTGAAGCTGCACTTTCGCGAACTGAACCAAGCTGCGGATTACGCCGAGTTGCTCGGCTGCTCGGTCCGCACCGTGAGCCGTGCTGCCCGGGACGCCACCGGCAAGGGGGTACGTGAACTCATCGACGAGCGGCGCCTCCTCGAAGCCCGGCGCCTGCTGGGAGGTGCCCGGTGGGACGCCCGGACGGTGGCCGTCCACGTCGGCTTCACCGACCCCGCGAACTTCGGCTCTTCGCGCGCCCCGGCAGCCCCTGTGAGCGAGGGACGAATGAGAATACCAACGGCTTGATCCGGCAATACCTGCCCAAGCGCACGAACCTGTCCCTGCACAACGCTGACGATCTCCGCGCCATCGAGCAACGGATCAACAACCGCCCCCGCAAGAATCTGAGTTGCCAGACCCCGGCTCAGGCATTCGCCTCGGCTCTGGCACTCTGAGCCTGCAACGATGCGACGATCATGCGAATCCGCCGGTGGGCGCGTTCGTCCGGGACCGGGAACGGCAGCCGTCAGCACACAGGGTTGCTTCCTGGTCGGCGAGTTTGTTGCGCGATAGTTGGCGAACTCTTGTCGCCGATTCCGGTTTGCTGTTCCTGCTTTCAGCCTGGCGGACCCCTCTGCACTATGTGCCCCTACCGAAATGGGGTCTGCGCCCGATGGCCGTCTGGTGTCCGGGCGGTGAGGGTGGGAGGCCAAGGGGAGAGTGCCACGAACGCGGTGGTCTCCCTCGGCTGATGTGGGAAGGGACTGTTTCGTGATGTCGCTGGACTCCACTGCCCGCGCCGGTTCTGCTGTCGAACGCCTGAGTGCGTCTGAGGCCAGCCAGCGTCTGGAGCACGAGCGCGGCGCCCGTCTCGCCCAGTTGCAGGCCGTCGACGAAGCCTCTGGCGGTGCTCGGCAGGCCGATGATCTGCAGGTCATGCAGAGGGGAGCGATCGAGCGGGCACTGAAGGAGATCGAGGCGGCCTTCGCCCGGCTTGAGGAGGGCAGCTACGGCATTTGCCAGGGGTGTGGCAGGTCGATCCCGGCGGAGCGGTTGGAGATCCTGCCGTACGCAGGGTGCTGCGTGCCCTGCCAGCAGCGCACCGGCTGATCAGCGAGGTCTTCCCTGTGCCACAGGGCACACAGGGGCAGGGGCGGCCGGAACGTTCTGTGTGCCCGCCCCCTACTTCATTTCTGGAAAGTGGTGAAGTCGTGAACCAGCAGGTCGTCGATGCCGTCACCAGTGCGGGCCTGAGCGCGGCTGAACTGTCTGCGCTGCGCGAGAACCTCAACGAGCAGCGTGACTTTCGTCTGGACCAGCTCGCCCAGCTCCGGCAGGGCGCTCCTGCCCGGGCCCAGCGCGCCCGCGAACGCGCTGCGATTGCCCAGCTGGAGGTGCACATCCAGCTGTGTGCCTCGGCCCGCATGGTCCTGGCCGATGTCGAAGCCGCCCTGGAGCGCATGGATCAGGGCACGTTCGGCATCTGCCAGCAGTGCCGGCGCCCCATCGAGCTGGCGCGGCTGCGCATCGTGCCGCAGGCCCGCTACTGCGGGCGCTGCCACCAGGTCAGGGAGGCCCGCTCATGATCGCCACCCTTCGTCGCCCGCCGTGGCCGGCCTGCCGGCGCTGCCCCGCGATCGCCATCGACCTGGGCAGCACCCGTACACGCGCCTGGACGGCCGGCCGCCACGGCATCCTCGACGTGCCGACCGTCACCGGCCCGGACGACCTCGCGGCCCATCCCGTCCAGCGCGGCACGATCGTCGATCCGGCCGGTAGCGCGCGGATGCTGTCCCGCCTGCTGGCCCACCGCATCCCGAAGAACGCGCAGCCGGTGATCGCGTTCACCATGCCGGTTCTCAGCGGTCAGAGCCACTACACAACCGCCGTGAGCGTCCTTCAGGTGCTGCGCCCGCGTACCGTGCTGGCGCTCGACAGCGTCATGGCCATCGCCCTGGGCACCGGCGCTGACCCGTTTCATCCGCTGCTCGTGATCGACCTCGGCTTCCACCTGACCGAGGTGGCATTGCTGGCTGACGGCGAGATCATGACCGCCCGGCGGGAAGCCATGGGCACCCGCGACCTGGAGGACAGCAGCTCTGCGGATCTGGTCACCGGCATCACCGCCGTGGTCACCACCATGATGCGCGACGATCCGCTGCCGCAGTTCGTCGACGCCCTCGACCGCGGGCCGCTGCTCGCCGGGGGCGGTGCCCTGCGGCCGGGGCTGGTCTCCCAGCTGTCCGCGCAGCTGCACGCCCCGGTCCAGCCCGTGCCCCAGCCGCACACCGCCGCCGTGCGCGGAGCCGCCCAGGCCCTGCGCTCCGCCCAGCACCACCCCTCTCTCGGGCCCCCTTTGCACCCCACGCCCTGATGGAGCTGCTCCCCGGAGGCAGCTCCGTTCCCCCGACTCGTGGCTGGAGGCGACGTGCCCGACCCGATTCCGCGAGCTCAGCCGCCGCCCATACGCACCGTCCGATGGTGGCGGTGGCGGCGCAACGCGCTGCGCCGCCCAAGCGATCTGCTCCAGGCATGGATCGGCGTCATCCTCGCCATCACGGTGGCGATCACCGCCCCCCTGTCCGCGTGGGTGGTCGGCACGGTTGTGCACGACACGCTCACGGCCAACGCCTCCGAGCAGGCCCGCACCGGACGTCACGCCACGGCCGTGCTCCTCAAGGACACGCCAGGGCACCCAGAGCCGGGCTCAGCAGAGGCCAGAAAAACCCAGTACCCAGTCAAGGTCCGCTACACCGCATCCGACGGCACCGTCCGCACCGCCACCACCGACATGGACCCCGGTCTTCCGGCCGGGCACCGCGTACAGGTGTGGACCAACGCCGAAGGAACGCTCACCAAGCCGCCCATGCGCCCGGATGAGATCCGCAACCGCGCCGTCGGCGCCGGCGTCCTCAGCGCCATCACGGTGCTCATCACCGGCGCACTCGTCTACCGGCTCACCGCACGCGTCCTGGACCAGCGCCGCATGCGCGCAGGGGAGACCGAATGGCAGCAGACCGCTCGCCGTTGGACCACCTCCCCTTGACTTCCTCCCCCTCGTGAACGAGGGGGATCCCTACGGCTCGCGCCGTGGGGTTTCCTGCTTCGTCGCCGACTGCCCGCCCGGAGAACTCCGTTGAGGTCTTACACCAGCTCCACAGACAGACGCCGCCAGCCCGGCGGCCAGAAGGTTCTTCGCCGCGTTCACGTCCCGGTCATGGGCCGCACCGCAGGCGCGCGTCCACCTACGGACGCTGACCGGCATCTTCTCCTGCACGGTGCCGCAGACGGAACAGAGCCTGGAGGAGGGGAAGAAGCGGTCCAACGCGATCACTTCCCGCCCTTACCAGGCGGCCTTGTACTCCAGCATGGAGCGCAACTCGCTCCAGCTCGCGTCCGAGATGGCCCGGGCGAGCGTGCGGTTTTTGACCATGTTGCGCACGGTCAGGTCCTCGATCACGAGCGTTTGGTTCTCACGCACGAGCCGAGTGGTCAGCTTGTGGAGCATGTCCCGGCGCCGGTCAGCGATCCTCGCATGGACCCTGGCGACCTTACGCCGCGCCTTGGCCCGATTGGCACCATCGCCTCTGGCCTTGCGGGACAGCTTGCGCTGAGCCTTGGCGAGTCGGACGCGGTCGCGGCGTTCATGCCGGGGGTTGGCGATCTTCTCCCCCGTGGAGAAGGTCAGCAGGTGGTCCAGGCCGACATCGATGCCGACCGCGCCGTCGGCGGCGGGCAGAGGCTGGACGGACGGGTCGTCACACAGTATCGAGACGAACCAGCGTCCGGCGGCTCCTGCGACACAGTGACGGTGGACGGCTTCGCTCCTTCGGGCAGCGGCCGGGACCACACGATGTCCAACGGGTCCGCCGTCTTCGCCAGCGTCAGCCGGCCGTCGCGGAAGCGGAATCCGCTGGTCGTGTACTCCGCCGACTTCCGCGACTTCTTCCGCGACTTGAAACGCGGATACCTCGCCCGCTTGCTGAAGAAGTGGGTGAACGCGGTCTGCAAGTGCCGCAGCGTCTGCTGGAGCGGCACCGACGACACGTCATTGAGGAACGCCAACTCCTCGGTCTTCTTCCACGCCGTCAGCATCGCCGAGGTCTGGTTGTAGTTGACCCGCTCCTGCCGCGCCCACGCCTCAGTACGCGCCGCGAGCGCCAGGTTGTAGACCTTCCGCACACAACCAAACGTGCGCGACAGCTCCACTGCCTGCGCATCACTCGGATAGAAACGGTACTTGAACGCCCGCCTCGCATGGTTCGCGGCCACGCGCACAAACTAGCCAGACCGCAAGTAGAGATCAAACCTGCCCGTCAGGGCACTGTGATCCGCCCTGACGGCGAATCCCGGCTCCTTGCCCTGCTCCGCAGGCATTTCGTTTCCTCCCCCGGCTAAAGCCGGGGGTATCCACGAAAGGGAACTCCGATGAATGCGAGCGCCTGCCGGCCAGCGGTTTGCTCATCAGTTCTCTCCGGCCTGTGGCCAAAAGGGGACCTTGGCGGGAATGAGCGGCAGGGCGGAGCGGACGCGGCCGAAGCGGTTGTCCTGGGCCGTCCAGGAGGCGTGGGCGGCGTCGATCTCGGCGTGGCCGCGGGCGACGAAATTCCACCACATGAGGATCCGGTTCCGGGAACGGTTCGCCGCCGAGCAGGATCGCCCGGGCCGGTTCGCGAACCTCCAGGCGTAGGTGGTCGCGACCTTCACCGAGGTATCCCAGCCTGCCCGGCAGCAGCTGCCTGCCGTGGACGGCCACCGCTCCTTCCAGGACGATCAGGGCGTACTCAAAGTCGGTGCGCAGCGGCACGGTGACCGGTGCGCGCAGGTCGAGGTCGGTCCCCACCAGCGGTGTGTCGTGCCGGGCGGGGCTGGCCGGCCCGGTGAAGTCACCGACCAGGACGGTCGCCGTGCCCGCGCCGTCGTCCAGGTCGGCGCGGGGCAACTCGGTGTGGTGCTCGAAGGTGGCCGGCCCATGCCGGGTGGTCTCCGGCAGGGCGATCCACAGCTGGATGCCTTCCAGGGTGCCCCGGTAGTGGCCGGTGGCCTCCTCGGCGTGGGCGACGCCGCCGCCGGCTGTCATCAGGTTGAGCTGCCCGGGCTTGATCACCTGTTCGGAGCCGAGGCTGTCGCGGTGCAGCACCTGGCCATCGGTGAGCCAGGTGACGGTCTGCAGCCCGATGTGGGGGTGCGGGCCGATGTCCAGGCCACTGTTCTCGGTGACGTCCGCCGGCCCCATGTGGTCGGCGAAGCACCAGGCACCTACCGTGCGCCGGCCGCGGCGCGGCAGCGCGCGCCGCACACGGATCTTCCCGACCCTCTCCTCGCGGCTGTCGCTCACCTCCACACACGGAGCCGTGGCATGGCCGGCGTCGGCCAGGGCGGGGGGCGCGTCGGCCACGCCGACTGGTCCACTCATCACGGCACCTCGTTTTCCTGGCTCTCGCGCCGGCAAGGTCGGCGGGGGGATGACCTGCAACGGAAGCAGCCCACATCGCTGGGGGTTTCGGCCAGCCCCGGCCATCACAGCAGATGCCGATCCCAAACGCGTGTCCGGCGCCACGCACCTGGCCCATGCATCACCGGCCAACCGGGCTGCCGCACCCGAGATGGCAGGCCTCGAACCAGCAGGCTGCGGCACCGGCTCACCTCCAGGCGCCCGACCGTGGCACGGGCATGGCAGGGGGGCAGCGGGTGGAACCCGGAAGCTGGCGTGGGCTGCCGCCGATGCGCCCCACTGGGCATGCCATCGGCGGCCGCAGCCTCGTTGTCGGCAATCTCAGCACCACCCCAAAGGAGGCGACCATGCCACCAAGGAAGGGAAGTCGGCCGCAGAGCGCAACCGGGCCGTCAGACAGACGTACCCCGCTGCCCGGATCACGCTCGGGCTACACCGGCCGCTTCGAACGAACCGGTACCGAACCTGTCACCGCCCGAAGTGCCCTCGGCCTACGGCTGCTGTTGTCCATCTTCCACACGCCGTTCTTGGTCGCCGCATCAGTGCTGTTCGCCCTGTGGTCAACGCGCTCCCAGCCGGGCAGCAGCCCGACCTCCTCACCAACTGGCGGTGCTGGCGGGGCGTGCGCAGCACTCGCTGTGATCGCAGCAGTGGACCTGGCGGTCATCCTCCGCCGCCGCAGGAGGCAGCGTTCTCCCCGCCGGACCGCCCGGTGAGTTCCAGGGCCTTGGCTGCTACGGGTGAGCGCGAGCCAGAGTGCGCTTCTTTTCACGTAGGACGGTCCCGCCGGGGCTTATCTAGGGAAGGATCTTGATCGAGCTTTGCCAGTTCAGCTGGAGTGGCTGCTGGAGGGAGATGTGCAGGAATCCCATCGCCTCCAGCTCCCGGGCTCTGCGCAGGGGTCCTACGTCGAACGGGCGCATCGCGCCGGAGCGGACAAAGTCCGCGATCTTGTCCTTGGCTGCGGAGTCGTCTCCGGCGATCAGGACGTCGAGCGGGAAGTCATGACCTTCGCCTGTCGTCAGTGGGCCGGCGAAGGTGGTGTTGAACGCTTTGACGACCTTCACGTCCGTGCCGACGATCTGCTGGATCTCCTCGGCAGCCGAGCTGTCCGGGGGTGTCACCGCCCATCCATGGTCGAGACGTCGATGGGGTTGCAGATGTCCACCAGGACCTGCCCGGCCAGCGCAGCCCCTGAGGTTCTCGCGGCCTGCAGTGCCGCGTCGTACCACAGTGCGAGCACAGTGACATCGGCTGGCCCCGTCGAAGCGGCCCAGTCGCTCTCGCCGTCCGGGAACTGCTCCTTGAGCTCCTCGGCCAGCGCCCGGCAGGGTCGGCGTCCGGGTGGACCATGCACACGCCATGGCCGCCGGCAAGGGCACGGGTGGCAATTGCGTGGCCCATATTGCCGGGGCCCACAATGTTGATCTTCACAGCTGCTGCCTTCCGGTCTGACGGAGCTACGACGCCGTCGGGTCCATCGGCTCTGCCCATGGGCAGGGGCTGTCCCGGAGCGAAGGGCCGCGTCGTGGCTTTGAGCCGAGGGACACAGGTGCATCCCTATCCCGAGGCCCGACAGCTGTGCGCGAAGGCCGGCCACTGTCACCCGGATGCCGGGCGCAGCCGGGATGCTGACACCGTGGGCGACCATGGAACACAGCGCCTCACGCCTCGCCGCGTGCTTTCATCACCCGTCGTGTTGAGCACCCGCAGCCCGACGCCGGTGGCCAGCAGCACGCCCGCGCCGATGTAGATGTCGGCGCCCCACGGCCACGTTCATGGTGATGGTCAGTGCTGCGGCGATGGCGACCGGTCCGGCGACAAAGGTGATGTCTGCCGGGTTGTTGGCCAGACCGAAGGCGAAGAAGAAGATCGCCGCAAGGCGTCGCGCAGCGGATGCACCAGTTCCCGGATCCGCGGCCCGGAGGAGGTCCCGGCGAGCTCAGGCCGATCATGGAGGCGCCGATGGCGTCGACGACTCCGAGGACCTCGGAGATATCGGCGATGAGGCTTGCGGCGCCGACGAAGCTGATGACCAGCAGTTCGTTGTCCCGCACCGCGATCAGGCGCCCGATCAGACGAGTGCCGTAGCGGGCTGCGATGGCCAGCACCAGGAACTCCTCAGCCAGCTCCGCCTGCACGGCATCCAGGACCCCGCCCGGGTACACCTGGCCTACCTCGAACCCAACGGAATGATCAGCGTACTGACCGGCACCGGCGAGGAGACCGAAGCCTCGCAGCACACTCCAGTCCAGTGACCGATCCCCTGCCCCACGATCGCTGGCTGCTTCACACCCCGGTTGCGGACCGAACCGACGGAGCACCGGGCCGCGCCTATGCGCGTTTGTGAAGTTCGATGGCGAGGGGTGTGGCGGTGAACATGGAGGAGTAGGTGCCGACAGCGAGGCCGATGAGCAGGGCGAGGGCAAAGTCGGTGAGGGAGTCGCCGCCGAGGACGGCCAGGGCGGTGAGGATGAAGGCGGCGCCCATGCCGGTGTTGACGGTGCGGGGCAGGGTCTGCAGCAGAGCGCGGTTGGCGGTGGCGGGAAAGGGTGTCTTGGGGTCGCGTCGGCACAGGTCCCTGATGCGGTCGAAGACGACGACGGAGTCGTTTACCGAGTAGCCGATGACGGTCAGCAGCGCGGCGAGGAAGACGCCGTCGATGGGTTTGCCGAGCCAGGCGAAGATGCCGGTGAGGATGACCACGTCGTGGGCGAGTGCGGCGACCGCGGAGGTGCCGAACAGCCAGCGGAAGCGGGCGGCGAGGTAGAGCAGCTGGGCGGCGAGGGCGACGCCGAGGGCGATGACGGCGCCCTGGCGTAGTTCCTGTCCGAGGCTGGGACCGATCGCTTCGTCGCGGAGCTTGTCGGCATCGCTGGTCAGAGTGCCGATGGTCTCCGTGACGGTGGCCGCTTGCGCGTTCGTCAGCTGGTCGGTGCGGACGGTGAGCTGGTTGTCGCCCGAGGTCTGGACGACGGCGCGGGGGAACCCGGCGTCGGCGAGGGCGGCACGGGCCCGGTCGGAGTCGACGGGGGTCGCGGTGCTGTATTCGATGAGGCGGCCCCCCGTGAACTCGACACCGAAGTCCAGGCCGCGCACGGCGATACCGGAGGTTGCCAGGGCCAGGACGGCGGCGGATACGACCAGCCACCGCCCAGGGCGGCGCATCAGGTGGGGGTTGGTACGGGTGAGGTGGTCGCGGACGGTGCCGGTGTGAGCGATGCCCGTCAGGCGTGGGCGACGGCGAAGCCAGGACCGGGAGACGGCCAAGTCGGCGAGGACGCGGGTGATGACCAGGGCGCTGAACATGGAGGCCAGCACGCCGATGCCCAGAGTGACGCCAAAGCCGCGCACGGGCCCGGAGGCGAGGAAGAACAGCAGGCCGGCGGCGATGAGGGTGGTGATGTTCGAGTCGGCGATCGCGCTGAAGGCGCCGCGGAATCCCGCGGTCAGCGATGAACGCGGGCTGGGCCGGTTGCGGGAGGCGTACTCTTCGCGGGCGCGTTCGAAGACGAGGACGTTGGCGTCGACGGCCATGCCGATGGCCAGCACGAACCCGGCCAGGCCCGGGAGGGTGAGGGTGGCGCCGAGGGCGGAGAGGGCGGCGTAGGAGATCAGGCCGTAGCAGGCCAGGGCCATGGTGGCCAGGGCACCGAGGAACCGGTAGACCGCGATGATGAACAGCGCGGTCAGCGCGGTGCCCACGGCCGCGGCCCAGGCGCTGGCGGTGATGGCCTGCGCGCCGAGGGTGGGTCCGACGGTGCGCTGCTCGATGGTTTCGACGGGTACGGGCAGGGCGCCGCCGTTGATGAGCAGGGCCAGTTCCTTGGCTTCGTCGGCGGTGAAGGATCCGGTGATCTGCGTGGAGCCGCCGCTGATGCCCGAGCCGCAGCCGACCGAGGGGTCGACCTGGGGCGAGGAGATGATCTTGTCGTCCAGGACGATGGCGACCCTCCGGGACGGGTCCCCCGCCGGGTGGCAGGCGGCCTGGCCGGTCAGGTGGGTCCAGCCGTCGCGGCCAGATCCCTTGAAGTCGACGGTGACCTGCCATCCGGCGCCGCCCTGCTGGTCGAATCGGGCGGTGGCCTCCTTGACATCCCTGCCGGTCAGCGCGGCTGCCTCAAGACGCAGCAGCCGGCCGGACTCGTCGGCCAGAACCTGCGGACGGGGCCGTTTCGGTAGCGGTTTTGACGCGTCGTCGGCGCTGGCGGCTGTGCCGAGGACCTGGTGGAAGGTGAGCTGGGCGGTGCGGCCGAGGACGTCTGCGGCCTTGGCCGGGTCCTGCACGCCGGGCAGTTCGACGACGATCCGGTTGCTGCCGGAGCGGGCGAGGGTGGGTTCGGCGACGCCGAGCGCGTCGATGCGACCGCGCAGCACCTCCACGGTGCGGTCCGTGGCTTCGCTGTCGGCGTCGGAGGTGGCGGTGGGGCGGGTTTCCAGCACGATCTGCGTGCCGCCGCGCAGATCGAGTCCGAGGTGGACGGGCACAGTGAGGGCGACGTACAGCGACAGGGCAACAGCAGCGAGGGCGAGTAGCCCTCGGATGCGCAGGGCGCGGGTCAAAGTGGGCCTCCGGCAGGCACACCGCGGCCAGGGCAGTGGCTGCGGTCAACGGAAAGAAAGGAGAGGAGGTTCAGGTGCCTGCGGCTGTTGGTGGTGCCCGTCCCTGGTGAGGGTCCGCCGGGTGCGGGGAGGCGGGTGGGCTCGCCGCCAGCAGGGGCGTGCGTGCGGGCGACGGCGGGCCGTACGCCGTGCAGGACGAAGCGAGGGTGGCGGCGGTTGGCGGCGCAAGACGCTCGCCGGGGGTATCGCGAGGGCTTCGGACCAGCACATCGCAGGCGGCGCAGTGCCCGTCGTCTGCGTACGGTGCGCTGCCGACCTGTACATGTGCAGCACCGGAAGCCCGCGACCCGCCGCCGGTGGCGGAGGTGCCGCCGTGCGCTGGTGGGCCGATCAGGGCGGTGAGGACCGCAAGCAGGACAGCGAGCATCGCTGATGGGCCGAGGCCGCCCGCGCGGGGAACGGTGTGCAAGGAGCGCGCCATGCGCCGTCCCCCTTCTTGTCTCTTCCGTGGCTGGGCAGGAGCTGTTCTGCAAGGGCCTCAAGGTCCCGGATGGGAAGTGGGCAGCCGGAACTTTGAGGCAGTCGGAAACGGCCGAGGCGGGTCAGGGTTCGATGAGACCGGCACGGATGGCGTAGCGGGTGAGTTCCAGGCGGTCGCGCAGGCCGAGTTTCTGCAGCAGGTTCGCCCGGTGCCGATGGACGGTCTTGATGCTGATGAAGAGCATCTCGGCGATCTCCTTCGACGAGTGGCCCTCGGCGACCAGCTTGAGCACCTCCTCCTCCCGAGGCGTGAGCACCTGGTCGGGGGGTTCCTCACCGTGGCGGACGCGGTCGAGGTAATTGCGGATGAGGGCGGTGACCGCGCCCGGGTACAGGAACGGCTCATCGCGCATGGCGGCCCGGCAGGCGGCGACCAGATCGCGGTCGGCCACGGACTTCAGCACGTATCCGCTGGCGCCGGCCTTCAGCGCCTGGAAGAAGTACTGCTCGTTGTCGTGCATGGTCAGCATCAGCACACGCACATCCGGCATCAGCCCGCTCAGCTCGCGGGCGGCTTGCAGTCCGGTCATCCGGGGCATGGCGATGTCCAACACGGCCAGATCGACCTCGTGGGTCCGGGCCAGGGCGATGGCCTCAGCGCCGTCGCCGGCCTCGGCGACGACCTGAAGGTCCGGCTCCCGGTCGAGGATGAGCCGCACGCCGCGACGCACCAGCGCATGGTCGTCGGCGAGGAGGATACGGATCGTGGACGTGTCGGTAGTGGTCATGGCTGCTTCCTGGGAACGGGCACGGCGAGCCGCACCTGCGTACCGGCCTGCGGCTGGGAGGCGACGTCCAGCGTGGCCCCAATCAGTAGGGCCCGCTCACGCATCCCGCGGATCCCCGAGCCTTCGCGCGCGACCCCAGTCCCTCGGCCGTCGTCCGCGACGGCCAGCACCACCGTGCCGTCGCTGTGGCTCAGGCTCACCTCCACCCGGCCGGCCTCAGCGTGGCGGGCCGCGTTGGTCAGCGCCTCCTGGGCGACGCGGTACAGCACCAGTTCGCTCTGCTGATCCAGCGTGGGCAGGCCTGCATCGAAGTGGCGCACCACGCGCAGCCCGGTGTGGGTGGCGAACTCGGTGGTCAGCGAGGTCAGGGCGCTGACCAGGCCAAGATCCTCCAGGACGCCCGGCCGCAGCCGGCGCACCAGGCGGCGCACCTCGTCCAGGCTGTCCCGGGTGATCTCCTGCGCCTGGTGCAGCTCACCGCGCAGGGGCTCGTCCGCCTCGTCCGCTGCCCGCTTGAGCCCCAGCAGGATCGCGGTCATGCTCTGGCCGACCTCGTCGTGGAGCTCCTGGGCGATGCGGCGCCGCTCGTCCTCCTGCGCGAGCAGGACGCGGGCGCTGCTGGAGGCCCGCTCGTGCTCCAGCCTCTCCAGCATGGCGTTGAAGGTGCGGATCAGCTCGGCGGTCTCACCGCGGCCGTGTTCCGGCAGCCGCTGCCCGGGGCGCAACAGGTCGACGGTGGCCATGAGTTTCGTCAGCCGGTCCAGGGGGGCCAGCCCGATCCGCAGCAGGGCCGCGTTGGCGATCAGCATGACCACCAGGCCGGCCACGAGGATGATCGCCTCGGTCAGCAGGACTGGTACGGAAACGGTCACGGGAGCCCACAGCAGCAGCGCGGTCGCGGCCCCCAGCACCACGGCGTTGAGAGCGAAGATCCGCCAGAACAGGGACACCGCGATGACGCCTTCCTCTTCATGCCTCAGTCTCTACTGTCGGTCACCGCGTACCCCGAGCATGAGCTGCGGCCACTGCTCTCGACCGGCCTGCGGCCAGCCTGCCCACCCCCCGCTGATTCGTCGATGGGCTCCAATACCCATTTCCGCACCCTGGCCTGACCACGTCACGATCGGCACCGGACGCTGCCGCAGACGGGTATCGCCCGATGGGTTTCGCGCGGCGCCGCTCGGTCACCCGACGCCTCGGACTGCCATGGCTGACACCCCGTGGTCACCACTCGAAATCGCTGATCATCATGTCGGCGTAATGGATCAGGATTGCGCGAAGCGCCCGGTAGCGGGCAGGCAAATGCCTCCCTGAGACGAAGAAGGTGCGAAGGCGGCGTTCTCGGACCGCGTCGGGCCTGATCCACGTCCCTACAGGGGCGCCTCGAGTGGGTCCGCGCCCACGTGGACGCCCTTCCGGAGACCGCCGGATTCGTCGCCGACGAGGCCGCGCTGGCCGCCGTCCGTGACCTGCGTGCCGAGTTGGTAGTGGAGGTCGGCGTCGACGTCGCCCGGGACAGCACCGGGCGCTGTCGGCACCAGGCCCGCTGGTACCGCGCCCGGATCGAC
Organism: Streptomyces sp. Q2; assembly: GCF_056820935.1. NCBI lineage: Bacteria > Bacillati > Actinomycetota > Actinomycetes > Kitasatosporales > Streptomycetaceae > Streptomyces > Streptomyces sp. Q2. Next base: position 64,629 of record NZ_JBXEJE010000026.1, read on the forward strand.
CTGTCCCCCGGCGACGTCACGCTTCGGTAGCCCTGGACAGCCGCCGCTGTTCCCTCCCCGATAGTGCAGGGTGTTGGGCACGCTCGAGTATCCGGCCGGTGACGATATGCGGGATCCGAGCGATCCCTGGCCGTCGTCGCAGTGGCCGGCGGGAGGGTCCACACGGTTGTGTCAGCGTCATAGGCCCAACCCGGCAACGTGCACGTTGCCGAGTGCTCAAGAGAAGAGTCCGGTGATCGCGATGCCGAGTGCAGCGATGGCGATGAAGGCACCGCCTCCGGCGGAGACGCTGAGCAGCGTCGGGGCTCCGAGGAATTTCAGTGCGAAGCCGGACAAGAGGCCGGCGACGACGGACAGGAGCCGCACTGCAACGTGCAGCGAGCAGCCACGGCGGACTTCACCAGGAGAACCGGAGCTGTAGACAGCGCCTCGGGCTTCGTACTCCTCCCGGGGCCGGTCGTCAGATCCGCCAGGAGCGGATGCGGTCGGCCGCGTCGTACCCATCGGCGCGGCCGGCGTCGATGTCACGGGCAAGGTCGACCAGCGCGCCGTACGGCGGGTCGATGGCCTCGCCCGCGGCGTCCATGTACGACACGACGATCGCGGCGCCGTACAGGGCGTTGCGGGCCGGGAGCGGGCGCAGCCGGATGACGGCGTGCATCAGCGCGGCCGCGCGCCAGGCGTTGTCGACCCTGGCGCCGACCTGCGGGGTGTTGACGCGGTGGCGGGCGACGGCGGCCACGAGGTTGGAGAAGTCGTGGACTTCAGGGTGCTTGGGCAGCACCTCCGCCTGGCGCTCCAGCAGCCAGCGGATGTCGATGTGGAGTTCCACCTCAGGCAGCCCGCCCCGGGGCCTCGGCAGCGTCCAGACGGGCGGGGGCGTCGTCGGGGAACGCCGCGTCGAACGCGTCCGCATTGTCGGCGACGAACTGGCGGAAGACCTCCGCGGCGTTTTCGAGGCGAGGGTCACGGACCGCGTTGTGCGCGGCCTCGGTGATGAGCGCGGTCACCGTGGTGCCCTCGGTCTCGGCCCGCTCCTGCAGCTGGGCATGGAGGTCTTCGGGAACCCGGATTGTCACTGACTTCGACATACCCCAAACGTACAGCAGGGCGTACAGCACGGGTACGGATTCATCAGAATTACCTCGAAAGAGGCTGTCGCGGACCCAGGGACCCAGCCGCCCAGCCGAACCGCGTCGGCCAGGCGAAACGCCGCATATGACACGGAACCTTGACCGGTTGCCCTGCAGTTGACCAGCGCCGCCTCGTGACACTGAATTTTGATCGCCACAGATCGGGGAGGCTGCACGGTGCCGGGCCGAATGAGACGGTCCCTCGAGCAGCAGATCTGCTTCACATGCCTCGGACCGAGATCATCTGGTCCACGGCTTTCTGAACCTTCGGCAGGAAGGCCGTGATGGTCTCGCTATTGGGTTCCTCGCCAAGCAGGTCCAGAGCGGTCGCGCGGGTGAGGACGATGTCGGCCTGGTCGACCAGGCCTGCAGCCCACACGTCCAGCTCCGCTTCGGTGCCCTCGTCGCCAGGACCGTAGCTGATGTACAGAACGGGGAGCTCAGCGGAAGAGTCCAAAAGGGTACGGATGTCTGTGACGGTAACCTGCAGCGCTGGCTTGTCGACGGTCGGTTCCATGGTGTGACGCTCCTCCGGCTGATTGTTGAGCCAGCCTACGTCCGCTACGGCGATCGCACTCCCGTGTCACAAACCGGCGTTCACCCGCATCGCGGCGGATGACGGGCAGCAGAGCCTGGCCTGCAGGAACGTCAGCGAGCACCTGCTCCCGAGAGCCTCTCGCGCCCGCGTATCGGGTGGGGTGCGAGAGGAAGTTCGTGATGGGCACAAAGGTGTCCTTGGGGCGAGCCCGACCGCGTCGTCCGGGCGCCCCGGGCGCGGAAGCCGACCTTCACGGCGTATCGGTCGTGTCCTGTGACGGTCGTCGTCGTTGCACGACTGGGCCGGGGCCCTTGCGGGGCACTGCCGGTGTCCGGCCGTTGCTGGGGCGGTGCGCCTGAGGAGATCGTGACCGCATTCGGTCGGGCGCGGCCTCGCGACAGGCTGACTCTGAAGGCGGTGGGCGTGGAGGGCGGAGTGATGAGCGCGGTCGGTCCGGTGCTGGACGTGCGGGATGTGCGCAAGGGCTACCGGCAGCGTCCGGTCCTGCGCGGGGTGTCGCTGGATGTCCGTCCGGGACAGCTGGTGGGCATCGTCGGCGAGAACGGGGCCGGCAAGAGCACGCTGCTGCGGATCCTGGCCGGGGATCTCGCTGCCGACAGCGGCATCGTGGAGCGGGCGGGCCGATTGGGCTGCTGTCCGCAGGAAACCGTGCTCCACCAGGCGTTCACCGTCGAGCAGCACCTGCGGTTCTTCCAGGCCGCCTATGGCATCAGAGGTCTGACCCGGGCCTACGAGCTGCTGGAGGAGCTGAACTTCAGCAGCTACCGGCATGAGCGGGTGGAGGCACTCAGCGGCGGCACACGCCAGAAGCTCAACGTGGTCCTGGCCTTGATGCACGATCCGCAGGTGCTGCTCCTGGACGAGCCGTATCAGGGCTTCGACTGGGAGACCTACCTACGGTTCTGGGACCTGGCCGCGGCTCTGCGGGACCGGGGCTGCGCGGTGCTGGTGGTCTCCCATCTCGCCTACGACGCCTCCCGTCTGGACATCCTGTACCGCTTGGACGGCGGGGTGCTGCGGGAGACAGGGCGGACCGGCACGGTCGGGGTGGCCTCGTGAAGCGATGGCGGACCTGCTTCGGGACGGCTATGCGGTTCGCGCTGGTCGAACAGGCCCGTAACCGGCTGGCCCTGCTCATCGTGCTCCTGTTCGTTCCGCTGTGGACCACGTTGGCCTACGCAGTGGTGGCGCAGACACCGCTGCGGTTCTACGTCCGTCCGGTCGGCCGTTTCGTGGTCATGGACGGGAATGTTCTGACCCAGATTGTCGGGGCGCTGCAGGCTCTCGCGCTGGTCGTCGCTTTCATGATGTTCGTCGCTACGGCCCGCTCCGACGTCTTCGACCGGCGTCTGGTGCAGGCCGGCTTTCCGCGCTCCTGTCTGGCCTTGGCGAAGTGCGCCTCGCTCGTCCTGGTGGCGGCCGCGGTCGCCGTCTATGCCACCGCGTGGATGCATCTGTTCTGGCGGCCGGTGCAGCCGGTGGTGTTCGCCGCCGGGATGTTCACCGGGGCGCTGACCTACGGCAGCATCGGCATCGTGCTCGCGGCCGTGGTGCGCAGTGAGCTGGCCGGCATGTTCCTGGCCATCATGATCAGCTCCATCGATCTGCTGCTGCAGAACCCGCTGATCAACCCGGCGTCGGACAGTGACCTGGTGAGGTACCTGCCTGCTCACGGCGCGGTACAGACCGCGGTGACGGCCGACGGCCTGCACGTGATGCCCTGGAGCTGCCTGCTGCTGGGCTTCGGGTGGGGGCTGGGCATGGCGGGACTCGGTATGGCCGCCTTCGCCCTGCGTACCCGCACCCACCGGCCGGCCCGAGCATCCGTGCCAGGTGTGGTGGAGACCGCTTCGGCGCCGTGACCAGGGCTGTTCGGGGTCGTTGGGCCGGGGGACGTATCCGCTCGACCAGGTGTCGTGAGGGCAGGGGGCTGGAGTGTCCGAGCAGGAGACCACGGTGGTGACCGAGCGGGAAGCGGACCCGGCCCTTCCTGCCCACTGCCGGGAGGCGTCCGGTGTGCCGGCCCGGGGTGACGCGCGCTGTGCGTGGTTCGTCAGCGACGGGTTCGAGCCGAGAAACTGGATGCTGGCCCTGGCGCCGCTGCTCGGATGGCACGCCGACGGCACCAAGGGATTCGGGTGGGGCCTGCTCGCGGCCGTGTTCACCAGCGTGCTGCCCTCGGTGATCCTCCACCTCGGCGAACGCCGCAGCTACTGGAGCGACCGGCACGTACGACAACGCCAGGAACGTCTGGTGGCCGGCCCCGTCGTCCTGGCCTCGGTCATCACCGGTACAGGGCTGCTGTACGGGCTGGAAGCCACCCGTGACGTCCGTGCGCTGGTGGCCGCGATGCTGGCCGTGCTGCTCGTGCTGATGGCCATCACCTTCCTCTGGAAGGTGTCGGTGCATTCCGCGGTCGCGGCCGCCGCCCTGGCTGTCCTCGCCTCGCTCTACGGGCCGTTGTGGGCACTGTCCGCCCCGCTGGTGGCGTTGATCGGCTGGTCACGAGTCCGACTCCGGTGCCACACCATCGCCCAGGTGGCCGTCGGAGCATGCGTGGGCGCGGCCGTCAGCAGCACGGCTTTTGACCTCCTGCGATGACAGGAATGACAGAGATGGGAACTTTTCTCCCTCCCAGCGCCGCCGATCTCTTCCTGCGCGACCTGGAACAACGCGCGGAGCACCCGGACGCCGCCTCGACCATCGGTGCGGTACTGCATCTGTCCGGCGCCGTTCCCGCGCTGCCTGACCTTCAGGAGTACGTGGCCGCGCGCCTTTCCCACCTTCCGTGCATGGCGCACCTCCTGCACGGTGACGGCAGGCAGTCCCAGTGGGTACACGCCGTTCCCGACCCCGCGCATCACGTCAGTGCCCGTCGCGTGGCGAGGGGCCCCGAAGCTCTCGAGGCCGCGGTACAAGACCTGATGCGCGTTCCTTGGTCCGAGGACGCCCCGGCCTGGCGCCTGGTCCTGCTGCACGGACACGTCGCCGATGGGTTCGCGCTGCTGTACCTGACCCATCACGCCGTCCAGGACGGCGGCACCATCGTCGCGATCATGGAGACCCTCTTCGGGCTGGATACGGCGACCGAGCGGCCTGCGACGGTGCTGCGGACACCGCCCGCCGAGCCGCGGCCCCGGCTACGGCAAGTACTGCGCAGCGCCGCCATCCTGCTGCGGCATGCCAGGAAACACCATGTGTGGACCTCGCCCTCGCAGCCACTTTCCAGCCGCCGCCGCACTTCGTGGGTCCACGCGCCCGCGGCGTTGCTCAAGGCGGCGGCCCGTGCCGACGGCGGCGCCAGCACCAACGACGTCTACCTCACTGCCCTGGGCCACGCAATCGCGGGGTGGGCGAGCACCGCCTGGCCGCGCGCCGCCCAGGCCCCCATTCCCGTCATGGTTCCCCTCAGCCTGCGCACGGCCGACGAGTGGGCGGCGCCCGGCAATCGTCTCTTCCTGACCCGCGTCGACCTTCCGGGCGGTCTCTTTCCTCTCGCACAGCGGCTCGCTCGCACCAGCGCGGTCACCGCAGCTCTCAAGTCGCCCGGACACCGAGCCGTACTGCGCGCGGCCCTCACCCGCCTCCCTACCGGGCTTCTTCGGCGCCTCGTGGCCATGAGTACTGCCCCGGGCCGGCTCACTCTCGCAGCTTCCTGCCTGGTGATGCGCAAGCGCCTTCGCTACGGCGACGCGGTGGTGAACCGGATCGATCCCGTCATGTGCTGCCCGCCCGGCGCGCCCCTGGCGGTCATCATGCTCGTCTACGCGGGTGAGGCGAGCGTGTGCTTCCGTAGCGACGAAGCCCTCCCCGACGCCGACAGCCTCCCCGCACGGTGGCGGCAGGCCCTGGAAGACCTGTCGACAGCCGTTGAACGGCCGACGACCGGCCCCGGAGCCGCCGCGGAAGCGGCAGCGGGGCCGTCTACGGAATGATCACGCACCGGGGTGGTCTGCGCAGTGGTCACAGGGCCCGTTCGACGCTCCACAGCGGCAGGCGCTCGAAGAGGGCGACGGCCTCCTCACGCCAGCGCGGGCGCCAGCCGGCGGCCTCGGCCGAGGCCAGTTCCGCATAACGCTGCATGTCCGCCCTCAGCTTCTGCTCGACCCCGCAGCTCGTGGCGATCTCCCGGACGTCGGACACCGTCTCCGGTGTGCAGGAGGAGTCGCCGAGTGCGGCTTCCACCACCGCCCGCTCGGTGCCGCTCACGGCTGCCAGCAGGGCGCTGACGGTGTAGCTGCGCTTGCCGTCGCGCAGGTCACGGCCGGTGGTCTTGCCCATCGTCTGCGCGTTGCCGAACAGATCGAGGTAGTCGTCCCGCATCGTCTCGTAGATGCCGACCAGCCGCGCGTAACGGCGCAGTTCCGCATCGAAACGGGCCGGCTCCTCCCCCGCGGCCAGCAGACCGAGCTGCAGGGGGGCAAGAATCGAGTAGTGGGCGGTCTTGTAGCCGGACACGGCATGCAGAAGCTCCTCGGACGGGATGTCAGTGAAGTCCCGCTCGATATCCGTGATCTGGCCCACGATCATGGCGGAGGCCGCCGCCGTCTGCACCCCGACCATGGCATGGCGGACCGGGACAGAGACCGGGGAGTTGAAGAGCACCTGTAGGGACAGAACCAGCGCGAGGTCGCCGGCAAGCACGGCGAGCCCGAGCGCGTCCTGCGGACGGTCGGGAAACTTCTCGCGGTAGGCGTAGTAGGTGGAGGGACCGCCACGGCGGACGGGACCGTCGTCGATGATGTCGTCGTGAACCAGCCCGAACGTCTGCAACAGCTCGATGCTCAGCGCGGCCTCCTCCAGTCCGGGCACGGGATCCGGCGTCACCAGCCGGGCCGCCTCGTAGATGAATGCCACCCGCAGTCGCTTGCCGCCCCGCACCGACAAATCCCGCACCAAGTCAAGGCACTCAGGAGTGAACCGGCTGAGCGACGGAGCGTCCAAGGTGTCTGCCAGGTCGCGGAAGTACTGCTCGAACCGTGCGTTGAAGCGGCGTTCGTAGGCGGCAAAGCGCTCTCTGACCTGGTAGGTGGGAAGAGCGGTATCGGTCACGAGGAAGGTCCCATTCGTAGTACCAAGCGCTCACAATTCCGAGGCGCCAGGAGTCGGATAGTCCTGTGTCCGGCCAGGTGTGCCGGAAGCTGCTGGTGTGTCAGGAGGTGTACTGGGTGGCGGTGACGGCCAGTCCGCGCAGCGCCCGGGACGCGGCCGACGGCAGAGCGGACGCATCCAGCACCCGCAGGACCTGTTCATAACGTGAAGTGATCATGCGCTCGGTATGCTGCCGTGCGCCGGTCTCCTCCAAGATGGCCCGCACCTCGGCCGCCCCCTGTGCGTCGAGATCGGCCCGGCCGACCAGGTCGCGCAGGCGACGCCGCTGCGCCGGGGTGGCCGCACGCAGACCCAGAGCAAGGAGAACGGTGCGCTTCCCCTCCCGCAGGTCCCCCAGGCCAGGCGCGCACGCACCGTCCGCGCTGCCGAAGACGTCCAGCAGGTCGTCCCTGATCTGAAACGCCTCCCCCAGAGGCAGCCCCAGTGCTGTGCACACACCCAGGGTGGTGTCGTCGGCGCCGGCGACGGCGGCTCCCAGCTGCAAGGGACGCTCGACCGTCGCGGTGGCGGTCTTGTAGCGGACGATCTGCAAAGCCGCGTCGACGTCGTCATCGGGGCCAGTGCCCATCACGTCCAGGTACTGGCCGTACATCACCTCCTCCAGCATCGCGTCGTACAGGGCGTGCACCGCGCGGCGCCGCTGGACGGACAGTTCGGCGGTGTGCAGCAACTCCTGTGCCCAGATCAGGGCGAGATTGCCCACCAGGAGGGCACCGCCGGCACTGATCCTCTCCGCCCGCGGGAACGGACCAAGGCGCGTACGCAGGGCGCGGTGCACCGCAGGGCGGCCCCGGCGCGTGTCCGAGTCGTCCATGATGTCGTCGTGGATGAGCGCGAACGCCACGAACAGCTCCAGCGACGCCGCCACTCTCAGCACGGCCGCCCTGTCCTCGCTCCCGCCCGCGGCATGCCAACCCACGACGCACAACAGGGCCCGGATGCGCTTGCCGCCAGCAGCCAAGAAGTCCCGCAAAATGCCCGCTACCTCGAGCGGATGATTCCTGCCGGCAGCCACGCGCACCTTGTCCTCGAGGAAGTCCTCCAGCACCGCGTCGACCTGCTCCCGCACAGCACTCAGATCGATCTCCCGAACGTCGATCACACCCGAGGTCACCGGCCGGCCCTCCCGACGAGACTCACGGGCGAACGGCCGTGACTCGCGGGTGACAGAAATCGACGGCCGCGGCCAGCCGAGAGGGGCCGACTGTCTTTGGATCCAGTCCGTCCATCCGGCCGGACCACCCACTTGATCTTCATGCCTGATCAACGACCAAGACAGCCCCAGAACACGCCCCGACTGAGCAGTGACCACGAAGCGTTGTATCGCCTGTACGGTCACGGACCGTTCTCGATATCGCGCACCTCGGCGAGATCCCACTCGTCCTGATCACCGCACGTGATGACAGCTCGCCAACTGTCCTGCGCCACCCTTGCCAACTACAACGCGTCACGACTTGCTGATCAGGGCCAATGCAAGGACTCACTTGCCAACAAGGCCGTGCCGGCACAGTTGACGGCACAGGTCAGCGGGTCTTGGGTGGAGGGCCACGTCCAGAGCAAGGGGCTGGCCATGGCGTTGCAGGGGGTTTCCGACCGGCTGGCGCAGTGGTCACGCTGCCGGGGCAACCTCATCATGAGCGGGGTGGCGCCGCAGGACGACGAACAGGGGCGGCCGATCCACCTGGCGCTGTACCCGGTGTGCGACACCGGCGACGTGGACCGCCCGGGGCTGGCCTTCTCGTCCAGTGGTTCAACAACGACGGCGGCCATGATGTGAGCCGCGTCAAGGAGGGCTCACACCTGCTGATGGAGCGGACGAAGGAGTGCATGGCCGCCCACGGCTGGTACTTGCAGGACACCCCGCCCGACCAGCCCTGAGCCGTCATCAGCAGAAGCTGCCGGGCGCGCAGTGCCGCCGGGTCGTACGGGCAGCCCGGCCATCGGGTCGAACTACTGTTGGGCCGTGGCGACACCGTACGACTCCCCCGACTTCTCTGGGGGAGTGAGGCTGTCGTAGTGGTGTGCACCTCGGGTTTGTGCAGCTCAGCCACTCGTGGTCGAACTCTAGCTAGTGCAACAGCTGTGGTGCTATCGCTGGTTGGAGTGTCTCTGAGGGCAACTGAGTGATCCACCGACGCCCTGTGGTCACTGACCAACTCCCTGCGCCTGGAGCTGCAGCCGCGCAGCATCGGCGTCACCGGACTGCACGTGGGATACGTGGACACGGACCTCGCGGCCAGCGTAGAGGCGCCCAAGTCCGACCCGCGTGACGTCGCCTCCCTCGCCCTCGACGGCGTCGAGACGGGCGCGTACGAGGTGCTCGCCGACGACATCTCGCGGCAGGTCAAGGCGGGCCTGGCCGGCCGGCCTTCGGTCGGCAACGGGCGTGGGCCCATGGGAGTTGCTCGGTCGCCGGTGCTCGGCTGCGGCTCACCGAGCGCATGGCTCGCCGAGGCCGCTCGTCACGCGATGCGTCAGCGCATGTCCGCCGCATCGAGCAGGGCGGCCACGGTGGGGGTGATGAGCCCGGCCTGCGTGTCGGCTTTGATTCCAGCACGGGCGCTGGCGCCGTCGAAGACCAGAATCAGCTGACGGGCCAGCAGGTCCGGGTCGCTCGCCCCGCCCTGTTCGGCCTCGGCGCGGAAGAAGCCGGTCAGGTTCTCCTTGACCCGCGCGGCCACCCGGCTCGCGGTGTGGTTCGGGTCCTTGAGCTCGATCTGTACGACGAGGTACCGGCAGCCCTGGAAGTCGGGTGCACCCGCCTGCCTCTCCGCCTGTTCGAAGACATGCAGGATCCGCTCACGGGGTGGACGGTTGTCGTCCGTCGCGGGAAGGAGTGCCGCCATATAGGCGGAGGCGCGTTCCTCCAGGCTCGCCGCCAGCAGTTCGCCTTTGCTCTCGAACAGCTTGTACATGGAGCGCTTGGACACCCCCGCCGCCTTGCACAGCGTGTCGACGCCGATGTTGACGCCGTCGCGGTAGGTGAGCGTGGCCGCTGCCTCCAGCAGTCGCTCTCGGGAGCTTGACATTGCTTCGGTGGTCATATTGCGAGGTTAACTCGATTCCGGCCCATTGGAAACCGATCGGTTTACGGTGCTGGCCGGAGTGTGCTACGGCGCCGCCCACGGCCGAGTCGGTTCGGCGCCGCCGCCGCGGTCTCCAGAATGGTCGGTGTGTCTCGCCGGCCTCGGAAGCTCGGCCCCCATCGTGCGTGCCCTCGACCGGCGATGACGGGTCTGCTGAGGAGGGAACGCACAGGACCGTCTCGGAGATGCCCCTGTCCTGCGCTGATGTATGCCTGGAGGGCATCAATCAGCGCAGGACATTTCTCACCACGGTGACTTCAGGCTCAGTGGGCGATCACAGGCTCGCCCTCCGACGGCGCCAGAGCCGTATTCGGCATCAGGAGCGCCGCGAGCACCGCGCCGACCACGAAGATGCCGGCGCCCCATGCCAGGGTGGCCGTGTAGCTCTCGACCCCGGCCTGGGCCACGGTCAGGGCGCCAGGCTTGTGCGAGGAGAGGTAGTCGGTCGCGGCCGATGAGGCAACGGTGGTCAGCAGCGCCGTACTGATCGAGCCGCCCACCTGCTGGCTGGTGTTGATCAGCGCCGAGGCGACACCCGCGTCCTCGTGATGCACGCCCGCGGTCGCACCCTGGAACGACGTGGTCATCACCGCACCGATACCGAGACCCAGCAGGATCATGCCCGGCATGATGTCGGCGACGTAGCCGCTCTCCAGCGTGAGCCGGGTCAGCAGGGCCATACCGGACGCGGAGACCAGGAAGCCGGCGCTCACCACGACCTTCGGGCCGACCTTGGGCAGCAGCAGCGAAGGCACCGTGGTCGACGAGGCGACGATGCCCCCGACCATCGGCAGGAAGGACAGACCGGCCTCGATCGGCGAGTAGCCGATGCTGGCCTCCAGGTAATAGGTCAGGAACAGGAAGATCGAGAACATCCCCATGCCCAGGACGAACACGGCCAGGAACGAACCGCCCCGGGTCCGGTCCAGCACGACTCGCAGCGGCAGCAGCGGATGCGCGACCCTGAGCTCCAGCCAGGCGAACACCGCGAGCAGCACCACGCCGCTGATCATGGAGCCGAGGGCGACCGGGTCGGTCCAGCTGGTGGATTCGACGTGCGCGAACCCGTAGACGATGCCGAACAGCGCGGCGCTCACCACGACGGTCCCGGGAATGTCGATCTTGGGTCGCTCGGTGACCACGGGCTTGGCCAGCAACAGCAACGCGCCGACCAGCGCGACGCCCGCGAAAATGACGTTCACGTACATCACCCAGCGCCACGACGCCCATTCGGTGAGCATGCCGCCGAGCAGGAGTCCGACCGCAGCGCCCGCACCGGACAGCGCACTGAAGATGCCGAACGCCTTCGGCCGTTCGGCCGGGTCGGTGAAGGTCACACTGAGCAATGAGAGGGCCGCGGGCGCGAGCAGCGCGGCGAACAGGCCCTGGGCCACGCGGGCCGCGACGAGTATGTCGAAGCTGCCGGCCGCGCCGCCGACGACGGATGCGGCCGCGAAACCGATCAGGCCGGTCACGAAGGTCGTACGGCGGCCGAACAGGTCACCCAGTCGGCCCCCGAGCAGCAGCAGGCTGCCGAACGCCAGGGCGTACCCCGTGATGACCCACTGCCGGCTGCCGTCACTGAAGCCGAGGTCATGTTGCGCTTCGGGCAGCGCGATGTTCACGACGGTCGCATCGAGCGTGACCATGAGCTGCGCCACGCCCAGCACGACGAGCACCCACCAGCGCACGGCATGGGAGCCGCGGCGGCCCGAGTCTGTTTTCCCGGAAGCGGGCGCTCCGCGGTCGAAGGTGGTACTCACTTTTCCCCTTAGTCGCTGGTCATGGACCGACCACCGGTCGGAAACCGATCTGTTTCCACTCAGGAAAACAGATCGGTTTCCCAGGTGCAAGTGAACGGGTCGCTTCTGGCCCGGGACTGGCCCGACAAGGTCGAAGTCCGCGTAGGCCGACGACGCTGCCCCGCCAAGCGACTGGCTGATCGGCCTCGCGGCACGGCCGTCCTACCGACGGAGCGCCCATATCGGCGTCGGACACCTTGCGCCGCACCGCCAAGACCACAGGACGCCCCAGGCGTACTTGGTCGGTGCGTCCCCGACCGCGACCTTCGGGGTCCTGGTCTGGATCTTCCAGGTCACCGGACCACCGAGACGTCGCCCCAGCGGAAGCCCTCCACTGGAGCCTCCCGCGCCTGTGACATCAGCGATCCCAAGGCCCCCGACGACAAGAGCGCCGGTCGGTTCGCCGCCGAGTCCTGAAACATGAAGGGAAGCCGCCTCGAACTGCACGACCTCGTCTTCGGTGGCGTGGAGACCGTGGACACGGCCGCCGGACCCAAGCGGGTGCCCAAGTTCTCCGAGGCGGCCGTCACGATCCGCGACCTGAAGATGGCCGTACCCGTCAGCCCGCAGACCCAGTACGTCGACGGAGCGCAGGGCCCGACATCCACGCCGCGAGGCGACCACATCACCATGTACGTCGAGAACCTGACGGGCACTCTCTCCGCCGTCGAAGGCTTCCCCTGCCGCCGCCCCTCCCCCTTCACCCCCCGACACCGTCCCGGAGCGGCTCTACGACACGGTCGGGAAACTCGACCTCAAGCTCCGACTCAGCCTGGACGACGCCGACATCGACCAGGCCGGACAGACAGGCGGAGAACTCGTCGTCCCAGGGATCCACGGGTACGGAACCGGTGAGTCCGGGGATCCGGTTGGACTTGCGTCTTGAAACCGATCGGTTTACCGTGACGGAAACCGATCGGTTTCTCATTCTGTGGAGGCAGTCATGACCGCACTCAAGGGCGCCAACGTCTTCGTCACCGGCGGCAGCCGCGGCATCGGCAAGGCCCTGGTGGAAGAGCTGTACGCGCGCGGTGCCGGCAAGGTCTACGCCACGGCCCGCGACCCGCGCACGGTGACGCACCCCGACGCGGTCCCGGTGGCGCTGGAGGTCACCGACCCGGCCTCCGTGGCGGCCGCCGCCGCGCAGGCGCAGGACGTGACCGTGCTGATCAACAACGCCGGTGCCTCGGTCGGCGCGTCTTTCCTGGACTCCCCGGTGGACGACGTGCGCCGGGAGTTCGAGACCAACTTCTACGGTCCGCTGCTTCTCGCTCGGGCCTTCGTGCCGGTCATCGAGGGGAACGGCGGCGGCCACCTCCTGAACGTGCACTCCGTGCTCTCCTGGCTCGCCCTCGGCGGCTCCTACAGCGCCTCCAAGGCCGCCCTGTGGTCGCAGACCAACTCCCTGCGCCTGGAGCTCCAGCCGCGCGGCATCGCCGTCACCGGCCTTCACGTCGGCTACGTCGACACGGACCTGGCGGCGGACGTCGAGGCGCCCAAGTCCGACCCGCGTGACGTCGCCCAACTCGCCCTCGACGGCATCGAGTCGGGCGCGCACGAAGTCCTCGCCGACGACATCTCCCGGCAGGTCAAGGCAGGCCTGGCCGGCGACTTGGCCGGCCTGTACCCGCAGCTGGCGAAGTAACCGCCTTCACACAAGGAATCGGCGAGATGCCCAGCCACGGGTCACGCCCCACGATCCGCATTCCGGAGACCACCAGCCACACCATCGCCCCTCGCAGCGGCCGTGAGGGACAGCTGCGCTACCTCAAGGCGGGCACCGGCGCCCCCCTGGTCCTGCTGCACACCGTGCGCACGCAGGCCGAGCATTTCCGCCACCTCATCCCGCTGATCGCGGACCGGTACACCGTGTACGCCCTCGACCTGCCGGGGATGGGCTACTCGGAGATCGTGCCCGGGGCGTCGTACGACGAGCCGGCCATGCGTGCGGGCGTCGAGCGGCTCCTGACCGAACTCGACCTCCACGACGTGACGTTGGTCGGGGAGTCCATGGGGGCGGTGCTCGCCCTGACCACAGCGGCCGATCTCCCGGAGCGGGTACGACGCGTCGTCTCGGTGAACACCTACGACTTCCGCGGCGGAATCGCCCGGTCGAGCCTCCTCGCCCGCGTGGTCGTCACCGGTGTCCTCGCCCCGGGGGTAGGTCCAGTGATCGCCGGGGTGGAGCCAAAGCCCGCCCTCAGCAAGATCCTGCAGGGCGGCCTCGGCGACAAGAGCGCACTGCGCGACGACTACGTGGACGAACTGCTCCAGGTGGGCACCCGCCCCGGCTACCCGACCGTCGCCCGGGCCGTGTACCAGGCCCTGCCCAGCCTCATCGCCGCCCGCTCGCGCTACCCCGAGGTCAAGGCACCCGTCCACCTCGTCTACGGGGAGAAGGACTGGTCCCGACCCTCGGACCGGCAGGCGAACAAGAAACTGCTACCGGCCGCCGACTTCACACAGGTGCCGGGAGCAGGCCACTTCATCGCGCTGGAAAGGCCCGATGTCCTGGCCGACCTGGTGAACTCGGTGGCGTGAGGTCCACGAGCGTCCAGCGGGCAGATTACCCGAACAAAAGACACACTACTCAGATTCCCGCGACCTCAGTCTTCACTCGGGCACTGGATGTTCATTCTGCCAGCCAGTCTCCCATATGTCGTAAATCGCGGCCTTCGTCAGCGCCATCATCAACGATGCCGGCGTCCTTGACCCGCTCGCCTAGAGCAGCGAACACAAATTCATGAAACCGGAGAGGGTATTAACAATGAGTGCAAATTCGCAGAAGAAGAAGTTTTACGCCCTGAACATGTTTGACGTGGTCGACTTGGAGAAGTACCTGGCGTATTTCAGTCGTTTGCCCGAAGCGGCTCCGCAGTATGGTGGTCGAATGGTGGCGTTCGGTCGTTTCCGAGACAACGTAGCCGGTGACGTCGCGCCGCGGCAGGTCCTGTTTCTCGTTGAATGGGAGTCCGAAGAGGCGTTCATCAGCTTCCGGGACGATCCGGCCCTGGCCGACTTGCATCCGCTGCGGGAGAGCGGGGCGGCGTCCTATGTCTGGCAGACGTTCGATGGTGTCGATATGAGTGACCCCGCCAACGTCTCACTCGACGATGTACTGGCGGTACTCAAACCCTAAAACCCGCATCCCTACGGAGCCGAAGCCGGATGCGCCAGCCGACGAATCGTCGGCTGGCGCGTCATCGCCCCGCGCAGTCTGAGCAACCAGCGCCCGGCCGAAGCCATGGACCGCCAGATTACGGAAAGCCGAGTAATCCTCACATCATGACTGAACAGGCGAAGCCGACGTCCCGAGAGCGGCTGCTGGAGGCAGCGGCCACGCTCGCCTACCGCGACGGCGTCACTATCAGCGTCGAGGCGTTGTGCAAGGCGGCGGGGGTGTTCAAGCGCTCGATGTACCAGCTGTTCGAGAGCAAGGACGACCTGCTGGCGGCGAGCCTGGAGCGGCGAGCCGCTTCCTACGCCGCCCGTCTCCTGCCTGAGGCAGGAGACGGGCTTTCCCCCCGGGGGCGGATCCTGCATGTCTTCGAGCAGTTGGAGTCGCAGGCGGAGGCGCCGGAATTCCGGGGCTGTGCGTACCTGGCTGTGCAGATCGACCTGAGGGATCAGAGCCACCCCGCCAGCCGGGTGGCCCACCGGGTCAAGGGGAACCTGATGGCCTTTTTCCGTGCCGAGGCCGAACAGGGCGGGGTGAGCGATCCGGGACGGCTGGCCCGGCAGCTGATGGTGGTCTTCGATGGCGCCAGCGCCCGTGCGGGTATCGGCGCCGACAAACTGACGGGGCTCGTCGCGCCCATGGCGGCCTTCCTGCTCGATGCGGCAGGCATGCGCTGACGCATCGCCTTTGGAGCTCCCCGGGCAGACGAATGCGCGTTGCGATGGAGCGTCGGCAAACGTCCCTCCCGGCTAAACGGGAGGAAGGCGCAGGGCTCCGGCCGCACAGGTTCAACCCGTTGCGAAGAGGCCGGTGCCGGCCGACGCGTGTCTGCCGGGGTTGCGGACGACGGCCGGGCGCCGGTGCAGGGTTGCCGGGTCTCCGGTCATCCAGGCTGCCTGGCACCTGCATCCGTCCTGGCCGACCGTGATGGGCGCCTTCCGTGCCCAGGATCGTGAGGTCGTCGAGGCGCCACTGCCTGAGACCTTGCCGCACGGAAACCGATCGGTGTAACGTGTGGGAAACCGATCGGTTTCCCAGAGGGGTTCTCGATCGCCGAGCTGATGCAGATCAGTCTCGAACGCACCGCGTCCATCGCGTACTGATCACGTGCGTACTCAACCTCGGGAGTCGAACGCCATGTCTTCTCACACCACCTCCAATATCTTCGTGATCGGCGGTACGGGGGCTCAAGGAATGCCCATCGTCCGCTCTCTTGTCGCCGACAAGAAATACTCCGTCCGGGTTCTCACGCGCGATTCCAGCTCCCCCCGAGCCCAAGCGCTCCTCGCGCTCGGAAACGTCTCCCTCCTCGAAGGGTCGTTCGCCGACGAGGACGTGCTGCGGGAAGGGTTTCGAGGCTGTGACGGCGTATTCATCAACATCGACGGATTCAACACCGGTGAGAAAACGGAGACCTACTGGGCGATCCGCAGTTACGAGATAGCGATTGAAGAAGGAATCAAGTTCTTCGTCTACGGAAACCTCGACTACACCCTCAAGAAGTCCGGCTACGACTCGAGGTTCCGCACCGGGCATTATGACGGTAAAGGCCGCATGGCCGAATGGGTGCTGTTTCAAAATGAAAAGAACAGGGACCGGATGGGAGCAGCGGTCTTCACGTCAGGTCCCTACATTGAGATGGTGATCTCACCGCTCACGCCCATGACACCCAGCGTTGAAAACGGTGTCGTCACGTGGCGAGTTCCTCTCGGCGAGGGAGCCGTTCCTCACGTGGCCCTCGAAGACTGCGGCTTCTACGTTCGCTGGCTCTTCGACCATCCGGAGCGCGCGAATGGCATGGACCTCGAAGTCGCCATCGAGCACATGACCTATGCCGACATGGCTGCGGCGTTCGAGAAAGTCACCGGGCATCCGGCGCAGTACATCGACACTGATCTGGACACTTATTGGGACGCGCCGGACGTGAAGGGCATTGCTGATCAGCCTGCTGGTTACAACGCCGATCCCAACGACAAAAGCACCATGAGCTTCCGGGACAATTTCACGGGCTTCTGGAATACGTGGAAGCACGGAATCATCACCCGAGATTACGCTCTGCTCGACGAAATCCACCCCAACAGGATCAGGAGTGCTGAGGAGTGGTTCCGCCGGGAGGACCAGGTGGGAAGGGAACTCGGTAAAGGTAGCCTCTGGGAGAGGGTCCAACCGGAGAACTGGAGCCTCGACTCTGCGATCCTCAAAAGCAGTGCTGATATGAGGACGGGCAAGCTGTAAACGGGTGAGCGGTATGGCGGATCGGTAGATGCCGAGCGATGAGTTGAATGGTCGCGATCTTCGCCGGGAGTTGCTGCCGGGGAGCGTACGGTTCCGCGGCGGTTCGCCCCGACGGCGACGGCCGTGTCAGCGCAGGTCGTGCGCGTACGTGGTGACGGGGCTGGGCCAGGTCTGGGATGGCCCCGTACTCGCCGATCCCGGTGTCGCGGATGGCATTCGTGAAGCGGCCTGCCGGAGCTGCGGTGACGGCCGTGGCGGTGGGACCGAGCCGGCGAGCGTCCGGCACTGCGGTCCACGAGGTGCGGCGAGGCGACGCAGCACGGCCATCGTCGACCGGCGGACCTTCACGGTGCGATCGTCCAGACCGGGGCGGAGTCCTACCGCCTCGCCCACACCAAGGCGCAGGCCGAACGCGCCGCGGCCGGCTGAGCCCGTCCCCCCGGTCAGGGACGGCGGCTCCGGCGGCGCCGATGGCCCGCCGCCCCACCCGCTCATGGCCGCCGGCGTGCCTTTCCCGGACTGGCCCCTGGAACGAGTGCGCCGCGTCGACGCGGCGGTTGCCGATCAGGGCTCGGGGGCAGGCGTGGTCCGAGAAAGTCTCGATCTTCAGGCCGGCTGCGTGCCGGTGCTGATCTGTTGGGTGAGCTTGAGCAGTTCTTCGACGTGGTAGATCTCGGTGATCTTGCCGTCGACAACGCGGACGATGTCGGTGCCGGTGATGTCGACCGGGTTGCCGCTGGCGGCGAAGCCGAAGGCGTCTCCGGTGTGCGTCCCAGTCATCCGCCAGTGGAGGACCACCCAGCCGCCGGGAAGCTCCTGCTGGAACAAGATCCGGTGCTGCGTGCCGGTGAATCCGTCGCGGACCGCGGCGATCAGCACTCGCATGCCGTCGATGCCCGAGGCGGCGCCGTCAGCGGGGTTGTGGTCGATCACGTCGGGGGCGAACACCTCGTCCGCTCCGGCGACGTTGCCGGTGTCGTAGAGCTCAAGGTTGCGCGCGGCGACCCGCAACGCGGTGGTCGTGGCCGAGCGCACCATCTCGCTCGCGGTGTTGGCCGTACTGATCGCGGTCATGAGGTTCTCCAAGGAGTGGGGGTGCGGGCTGCTCCGGCTATAGTTCCCTGAGGGAATCAGTTCCCTCAAATGAACTAATGGGGAGAGCATGAGTGAGCTGGATCACCCTTTGCCGGAATGTCCGATCGCCCGGTTCCTGACCGTGCTGGACGGGCCCTGGGCGACGCTGATCGTGAGGGAGTTGCTGACCGGCCCGAAACGCTTCACCGAGCTGCGCGCCGGACTTCCCGGGATCAGCCCCAAGACCCTGTCCTCACGGCTGCGCCGATTTGTACTCCTAGGACTGGTCACCCGCACGGCCTATCCGGAGATCCCGCCCCGCGTGGAGTACGAACTCACCCCGGCAGGCGCACGACTCGAGGTCGTGCTGGCCACCATGGGCGCCTGGGCCGAACAAGACCTTCCCCGCACTGGCGCGTTCCCTATCGAAGATCGGTAACCAGGGCCCGCCGACTGCCCAGCCCTGAGCGCAAAGAGTGGTCAAGGCGACGAAACAGTGCCTGACAGGACACCTCAGGCAGAAAAGGCGGCTGGCTGGCACGGCTTGGAGAATCCGGGCCCGCAGACGAGCACTGACGCAGCGGCACAGTGACATCGATTCCCATCGACATTGATCATGAAAACGCGCGCCAGGTGACTCCCGAACTCAGGTCGAAACGGGAAAAGTGACACAGCCAATGGGGCTCTCTGAAAATGGCTCTGCTCGCGATTCCGTGAAAGAGCACACTCCGGTGGGTGCCGCCTCGGCATTTACCGAAGTTCCTCGCACCAGGGACGATCTCCATACGCTTGGGCGACCTCTGAGAGTCCCAGGCGGGTCCGCAGCCCACCACTCCCATGCGGGCAGCAACTGCTGCACGACCCGTTGGTCGCGCCGGAGCAATAGGACATCGAGATCGCTGTGATCTCGGAACGAGTAGCCGACCGCGAGCTCGATGGCGTAACCCCCGGCAACCCACCAGGGGACCTCGACCGACGAGAACAGCGTCGCTACATCGGCCAGGGCCGCTGGCTCCCAGGGACCCCACGGCGTCTCGGTGCGTGTCACTCTGCGAGGCTACTGGTGCCTGATCATTCACGGCACTGCGGGCAGAGCCATTTCCAGAGAGCCCTATCAGCGTCAGCGGGCCTGGTTCAGCGCCCGGGTCAGTTCCCGGTTAGCCGCCCGCGCAGCATCAAGTTCCTCGCTCCGCTCATCGAGCTGGCCCCTTATGTCGGCCAGGTCTTGTTCGAGCAACGTGATGCGGCGTTGAAGTTCGTCGATGTCTGCGGATGCGCCAAGGCCGGATTCCTTCCAGGTGGTTTCACCGAGGCTCTCGGACAGACGCTTCTCCAACTGCCGGACCCGGACTGTCAGCCGCCTGTTCCGCTCCAGCGCGTTGGTCAGGTCTGCCCGCAGCGAGGCCCGGCTGACGGCCGCGATCCGGCCTTCTTCTGGTGGGGCGGCTGCGGCGGCGTGGACGCGTTCGAGGAGATCGCGGTGCCGGTAGAGGTAGGTGCGGTCCACTCGTGCGGCGCGGGCCAGTCCGGAGACTGTGATGTCCTGGTCGCTTCGCAGCAGGACATCGAGGGTCTTCAGAACTCGTTCGCGGCGGCGGGCCGAGTCGGCCCGCCGCCCGTCGGTCATGCTGGTCATCCGGTTCTCTCCGGGCGAAGGTCGGGCAGGGGCTGGCGGACGCGCGGCATGCCCAGGGAGACGCCGCGGCTGCGGCGGACCAGTGCGACTGCCTCGCGAATCTGGGCCCGGTCCTCGTCGGTGAGCTCGTCGAGGTCCTGGCGCACCCGCTGAACCAGGCGGCGGACACGGGCAATCTCGTCGTCCGATGGTGTGGCTTCGGCCTTGGCCCAGGGGTCGGCGTTGGCGAAGGCGGCCAGACGTTCACGGTTGCGCAGCAGGTCGGCCAGGTATGCCTCAAGGTCGGGGAGGTAGGAGACGTCGGTGCGGAAGTGTCCGCAGCCCACGCAGCGGAAGCGTACGGGGCAGTCGTGGCCGCCGGCCGCAACGTTGGAGGGTTCAGTGCAGGTGCCGTAGGGGACTTGGACGGAGCCGATGGCGCGACGGGCGTGTTCGGAGTCGAGCAGGGTTTTGGCCTGGCGCCAGACGCGTGTGCCGTGCCGGTCGAACTGCATGGTGGTGACCCGCTCGACAGCTTCGCGGCGGCGTTTCTCGCCGACGCGGTAGTACCGCTGTGTGGTGCTGGCTTCGCAGTGATCCATCAACGATTGGAGAACGTCCTGGGGGACCCCGGCGTCGGCATGCCGTTGTGCGTAGGTGTGCCGGTAGGCGTAGGGGTAGATCTTGTTCTTGTCGAAGGGCAGCATCGTGGTGACCCGGTTGCCGTCTTCGACGATCACGGTGGGGACCTGGAAGTCGGGCAGGTTTTTCACCCAGGCTCAGTGCTTTGCCGACACCCACTCGTAGGTTGTCGCCTTCGTGCCGTGGGGGTTGGCCAGGCTGGCGGGGAAGAGTTTGAGCTTGTCGGTCGGGGTGTTGGGGAAGCGGGCGCGGGCGCGTTGTTGCTGCTTGATGATGAGCGCGGCGGTCGCGCCGGGGATCGGTAGTCGGCGAGCGTGCCGAAGGTTCTTGGTGTTGTCGTAGACAAGGACGGGGCTGCCGTCGCTTTCCCGGTCGAGGCACTGCCATGGCAGTTTGCAGATCTCGTTGGGGCGCCTGCCGGTGTCGATGATCAGCTCGATGGCCGTGCGGACGTCTGTGGAGCTGACGGTCTCAAGGGAGTCGAGGTTGGCGCAGAGCTGCCGCATGGCTTCCGGAGGAAGGTCTCGACCGCTTCGGAGTCCTCGGGGTCGTCGGGGATGTCCTCCTGGCGGAGGGCGAAGTCGTCCGCCAGGCCGTGCAGGGGCTGGCCGGGTTTGGTCAGGCCCAGGGTCCGGAGCCGGGTCAGCACGCGTCGGGTGTCGCGGACGGTCATGTACTGCGTGCAGCCAGAGATGTCGCCGCGGTCGTTGAGAAAGCTCAGCCGGCCCAGGAAGGCAGTGATGTCGGTGCGCCCGAGCACCGGCAGGTCGACGCCGTGGTCATCCCGGCTCAGGTGCAGGCTCTTGGAGAAACGGCTCAGGGACATCAGGGTGCGTTGGAGCGCGGTCTTGCCACTCTTTCCGCGGCGCCGGGGGATGTCGTCCAGGGCCCAGGCCTTGGCTCGTTCCCTCAGCCAGGGCTGGGTGATCCCGGTGAAAGAGAAGGTGCCACCGAGGCCGAGGACACTCGCATCCCAGACGTCCTTGTGGCGTTCGGTCTCCGGACTCAGTCCGAAACGGCGGATGTGCTTGAGGAAGCCCCTGGCCAGGGTCCTGTCGGTGCGGGTGAGAACGTCCAAGTCGAGCTCGTCGAGTGAAGTAACCTGCCGAGCACGGGCGTTGTTGCACAAATTGCGCAGCAGGTAGTCCTTGTGCAGGAGTCCCTGCGCGATCCGTTCCTGGAGGCCGTAGAGGATCTCGGCGACCACGCGGTCGGGCAGTCCGCGCAGGCTGACCTTGCGGGATTCTGCGATGGCCGGGGTGGTCAGCCGCCAAAGATCCTCGTCCTCCAAGACGCCTTCCTGGCGGAGGTCACGGCATTGATCGGCGTGGGGCGTGCAGTAACCGTCCCTGGTCTCGCCTTGCCGGTCACAGGCAGCGACCTGACAAGGCCCCAGGGCTGGCAGCGGTTGCACCTCGGGGTGAGCGAGGAAGTCCTCCAGCGGGAGGCCGTAGACGTTGCGCCTCTGGTAGTCATGCGATGAGCACAGGAGTGTCGCGCGTCTGCCCGGCCGTTCGCAGTGCGCGACCTGGCAAGGGAAGAACCCGACCATCCGGCCGGGGCGCTGGATGGTGACGAACTCCTCGAAGGGCAGGTCGCTCTTCTTCCACCGCTCCGCGCAAACGGTGCACATTCCCTTCTGATAGGCGTAGTAGGACATCTTGTCGCAGCCAGCCACCAGGCACTCCTCACCGCTGAACTGCGGGTGCGAGCGAGGCAGCAGCAGAACCCGGACGTGAGGATCCCAGCTGAGCAGCTGCAGGAACTCCGGTTGGACGGCGCCCATTAGCCCTGTGGTGACCGTGTCTTCCCCTGCCCCGCGTTGGGGCGTTGCGACCGCCAGGTTCACCGGGTCTCCCCCTCAGTCAGGCGGGGCGAAGCCACGCGGTCAACGGCCGCGCGCAGGCGAGCTCGGTCCGGATGAAGGTAGGGACGGGGTGAGGCCGGGTTCTTCTGGCCCAGCAGAGCCTGAACCTCATCCAGCGTGCCGCCGGCATCCACGACGTTGCTGGCCATCGCATGCCGGCACATCCGCGGCCCAACGTGGCGGCCCAGCCTCGCCCGTCCCGACAGCGACTCGCACAGCTCTCCAATCGCGCCGGTGGTCACCGGCGACCCGTAGGGCGGGCGGAAGAGGTTGACCAGCAAAAGTCGCTTCCGCCCTCCCCGAGGATCTCGTAACGCTCCACCGCGTACTGGTCGGCGGCCTGAACCACCAGGAAGTCCACCGGCATCACCCACGACTTCCTCGACTTCGACCAGGCGCCATTCACGTTCTGCCGCCGGATCACGTGCAGATGGGGCCCCTCGGCATCGCACCCCAGCGAGCGCGAATCCATCAGCAGGTGGACATCACAGCGGTGCAGCCCCGCGACCTGTCCCGGACGCAACCCCACCCGCGACAGCAGCAGCACGATCAACCTGTCCCGGGCTGACCGACAGGCCCGCAGCATCGCCACGACTTCCTCGTCACTGGCCCGGTCCACTTCCGTCTCCGGCTCCTGCAGCCGGTGACGGGCCCGCAGCCGATACCGCATCCCACCGCTCTCGCCCCGTGCCTCCACCGGCAGGTCACGGTCATCCCCCAGCTCGTAGAGCTGCTCAAGTACCCACGCTGGTGCGGCCTTGTTGACCACCGCGTGAAGCAGGAACATCCGTACCGCGGTCAGCACCTTGTTGATTCGCGCATCCCCGCGGACCGGCTTTCCTCCCGGCCCCGGGACGACGGCCTGGCGCTGGCCACCGTTGCCCGGCGCCCACCGCAGCCACACCATGAACAGCCCCATGTCCCGGGCCGCTGTCGACCAGAGTCCCGCCCCGTTCCTGCGCACCAGCGCAGGAACAAGGTCACCGCCTCGGCGTACGCCTTCGTTGTCGTCTCTGCCCGGCCCCGGGCCAGGCGTACCTCTTTCAGGAAGCGGTCCGCCTCTTGGACGACCTCCAGTTCGTCGTCCACCACGGTCCAGTACCGGGTCCCCGACGGCATCGAGACGAGAAATGTTTCGTACATTCGTTCCCATGCTCCGTGTGTCGATCGCAACGATCCACCACAAGAGCCACACCCCCCGAGAACCGTCGCAATACACCAAACGACGGCAAGAGGCGCAATGTCACACCACAGCCACCAAAACCCCAGAGAACCCGGCTTCTCTGGGGGAGCGCTGTGGCGCGAGGCCAGCCGATGAGGCTCATGCAGCTCAGTCGGTTTCGTTGACGCTAGTAGTGCAACGGGTGTGGCGGGATCGCCGGTTCAGGTAAGACCGTCTCCTACATGGGTCTTTAGGCGGTGCGTTGGGCGCGGTGGCGGACTTCCCGGAGTCGGACCTTCGCCGGGAGGCGGTCCAGGCCGGCCGAGTCTCGTGCGTGTGCGAGCGTTTCCCGGCTCAGTTGCCCCAATGTCCGCGCCGGATCCGCGTGAGGCTCCAGCAACAGCCGCACGCGCGCGGTGGGGGCGGTACGTCTGCCCGTCAGCCGGACATGAGCCCGCGAGACCCCGTCCAGGGCTTGCGCCTCTTCGGCGATGACGTCCTCGAGCGTGCGGCCGTTGAGTCGGGCCGTTGCGCCGTCTTCGCTGTTGACGAGGACACGGTCCAGGCGGTGTCTGCGCTGTGCGAGGAGCCACCACAGCAGCAGGGCGAGCAGCACGGCGAACACCGCGATGACGGTCGGCCACCACCAGTCCTCTTCCCGCCACCGGGTGCGTCCCTCGGTGCCCAGCACCACATCGTCCGGCCCACGGAAGGGCCACCAGCCCGGCAGGTCGAAATCCCAGTGGCGCTGCAGGTCCAGTGCGCCCAGCAGCACACCGCCGCCCAGGGCGAACAGTCCGAGGCCGAGCAGTGCGAGCAGCACCCGGTTCGCCGTCTTGAGCATCGGATCACCTCAGCCCTTCTTGGGGCGCCGGACGCGCACGGTCAGCGTGGGTTGCCTGGCCAGGCCCAAGGCGGTCACGGCTTCGCCCAGCTCGGCATCCAGGTCCGCGCGGACCTGGTCGAGATCGCGGAAATGTGCCTGTGCCCGGGCTTTGACCTTCCGGCGGCCGACAGCGACTCGTGCCGACTCGACACCGGGCACCCGCATGGCCCGGTCACGCAGTATTAGGGCGGCCGCGCGGCGGTCGAGCCCGGCGCGGACCTCACCTGTCCCGGGGATACCGGTGGGCTGCCGCATGGGCAGCAGCCTGCGCAGCCCCGGCGTCACCGCCAGCAGGAGAAGCCACAGGCCGAGGGCCATCGCCACTGCGGCCCCGACGATCATCCAGATGTCGTCCAGGGGCCGTGTGGCCAGTTCCTCGGCGAGCCGCCGTCGCCAGCGCATCGCAGACCGGTCCGCCCGCACCGAGACCACGTCGTACAGGAGCAGTCCGATGGCCGCGGCGGACAGCAGTGCCACGATGGCGGCGGGGACCCGCCGCGCGGACCAGAAACGGCGTGCCGACCGGCCCGATGCATCGACGACCGCTGCCGTCGCGCCCGCGCCCGGTGGGCCATCGGTGGACGAAGCTGCTTGTCCGTGATCGGGGGAGAGGTCGCTGTCGCCGGTCGGCTGCCGCCAGGTGTTCGCGCTCATCTCACCCTCTCGTGGTCCGTGTGGCGCGAGTGCACCGAGTGCAGCCTCTCGACCGACACCGCGAGGTCGGGAACGTCCATGCCGGCCCACGTCCTGAGCCGTTCTGTAACCTCTCGGCGCACTGCGGCGCACTGTGCCGCGATGTCGGACGGATAGCCGAGCTCCACGGTGATACGCATCCGCACCTCGCCGAGCACCGCCTGCCGTGTGACGGCAGACTCGCCGTCTCGTCCTACGGCATTCCGCTCCGGTGGCCGCCGCACGGCTGTGGTCACGCGTGGTGTCCGGCGGCCGGGTGGTACGTGCCTGGCCGACTCGGCGAAACGGCTCAGCGCATCGCGCGCAACCTGGGAGGCGATCTTCGCAACGACCCGGTCGGCGACGGTGGTCGCACCGCGCTCCCCGCGGGGGATGGCCGGGCGCCGATCGGCTTCACCGGTCACTACCGCCAGTCTCCCCGAGCCCGTCGCCGGTCATCGCGGATCCGCTCCTGCCGGTCCCGGCGGCGGACGAAGTCGCCCGGTTCGAAATCACCTTCCATGAGCCGCCCGACCACAAGGCCGACCACGCCCAGCCCCAGCACCAGCACGAAAGCCCAGAAGTCACCGAAATACGCGGCGAAGCCCAGCGCCATTCCGGCCATCAAGCCCACCACGGCCCTGCTCATCACGCACTCCTTGTCTCCAGCGGCCTGCTCCGCCCCGGTTACTCGATCCGCTGCCGCTCTTCGCCTTCGTCCTCCTCGTCGGGCAGCTTCACGTCGCTGACCATGATGTTGACTTCCACGACTTCGCGGCCCGCCATCCGCTCCACAGCGGAGATCACGTTCTCCCGAACTGCACCGGCGACGTCGGTGATCGACACGCCGTAGTCGACGACGATCTCCAGATCGATGGCCGCCTGCCGCTCGCCGACCTCGACACTGACACCGCGCGTGACGGACTTGCCACTACCGGCGCCGGGCATCCGCTCCCGCATGGATCCCATCGAGCGCGAGGTTCTGCTGCCCAGGGCGTGGACGCCGAGCACGTCCCGTGCCGCCATTCCGGCGATCTTCTCCACCACCACCTCGGCGATGGTCGTCCGGCCGCGAGAGCCGGGCGCACCGACTTGCTTTACGCCGGTGTTGTCAGTCATCGAGGTCATCGAGGTCATCGAGCCATTCCTCCCTGAATCAAGGAGCCCACCTGGCACCACTGTTAATACTATAGTTCGCTTTAGTGCTTATTGTCCGATATGTGAATCATGGGGCGGAGCGGTGCGAGTGGCACGAGCGCCCCTGGTCGAAGCCCGTCGGGGCACTCCGGGCGCAACGTGGCAGCAAGAGAACCGCGGCCATGGGTCATGCAAGAGCCTTGGGTCATGCAAGAAAAGGCGGTGAGAGGTCAGGTGACTGAGGCGTCAATGCAGGCAGTCCGGCGCCACCTCGATCTGGGCCGGCTGCTCCCGCTCGGCGGGCCCGACGACGGGACATGGATCACTGAGCAAGCGGCCGTCCGGGTCCTCGGGCGCGCTGCCGCTGAGATTCTCGGTGTTTGGCTGGAGTCTCTGCGCATCGGGTCGGCACCGCTCGAGCCCGTGTCCGAGCCGGCCGTCCGTCCACCGGCCAGCGCGCTACCGCCTGGACCGCTCAGGATCGAAGCCGCCTTCACAGCATCCCTCGGGCAGCCGGTGTCCGAGACCGCCGACCAGTTGAGGAGTGCACTGCTCAACGCGGCCGCTGAACGCCTCGGCCTGGCCACCGTGACAGCTGACCTGCGCGTCACAGATCTCCATGATCGCCCCGAGACAGGCGCCAGGTCGCGAACCGAAGCGAGTGCCATGAGGCCCGCGCCGGAAGCCGCAGCCGCGCGAAGCTCGCCCCCGGCGACCGGACCCGGATCGATGCGGGGGCCCGTCAGGGAGCTGGCGGACGTCGCGACGGGCGTTCCGGGCGTCGCCCGCCTCACCGCCGCGCTGGGAAGCCGCCCGGTCAAGGTGCAGGACCATGACGATCCACCCGGCCGGCACATCGAGGTTCACCTCGCGGTTGCCCCCGGACACCATCCGCTGGAAGTCGCCCGCGCCGTCCGGGACGCCGTAGCCGACGCGGCCACCACTGGCGCCCCGGGCCCGGTCACCGTCGCCGTCCTCATCACAGAGACCGCGGCCTAGCCACGGACGGGCGCCGAGGGCCGATCAGGAAGGGCGGAAGATCTCGAGCAGGTGGAATCGGCGCCGCCACTCGGCCCTGGGGATCAGCTAGCGGTCCGCGACGCAATCAGTCGGTTGGTCAGCTCCACCGTCGCGAGATACCACCAGAAGATCCAGTCCAGGAAGGCTTCGTCACAGTCGCCGCGCTGGTCCGCCTTGCGGTGGCGTAGGTCGTAGCGGTTGGCGATCTCGAACAGTGCCCCCTCGTCCTTGCCGAGCTGATCTTTGAGCAGGGCGCGGCGTTCCTCGAGGATCCCCGCAAGGGTGACGATCGCCGACCGCTTGCTCTCCACGGTTGTGTCCCGTCCGCGGAACAGGGCGATCGCGTTGCGGACCCGGGTCGTGATGTCCGGGGCGCTGTCGTTTGTGCACGGTGCACCAGCGCGCTGCGGGCGTCGTCGGTGACGGCGACCAGGCGCCCGAGATCCTCGCCTTCGGCAGCCAGCTCGTACTCGATGCCGGCCTCGCGTAGCAGCTGGTTGATCTTGCCCCCATACAGGATGCGGGCGGGCCCGTTGTGCAACTCCGAGTGGTGCCACCCGCACATGTTCCAGCTGTGGAAGCGGCGCGTGCGGGGGCGGCTGACCAGGTCGTGGAAGACCTCGATCAGGCCGAAGAGGGTGTCCTCGTCCTCTGTCTCAGGGTCCCGAGGCCACAGGTTGGGGATGCCGAGCCGCCGGTCGATTACCTGCGAGGCGTCTGGCAGATCGTTGGGGTCGTCGACGCATTCCTCGCCGAAGACTTCGGGCAGGTAGCCGTTGTCCGCGAAGTCGCTGATGATCCGTGCGAAGTCACGGCGGGTGTCTCGCGGCGTGCTGCCGTCGGGCGAGAGGCCGCGGCCTTGCCGCTGTGGCCAGTACGGCCGGGGCTCGGACGCATGCCGCAGTTCGGCTGCGCGACTGACCAGCTCCGTCAACCGCCCCCTTGTCCACCCCGCCGCGTTTTTCCCAGCCGGGGGTTGTTGTCACCCAGGGGTCGTCCGCGGGCGCAGGGTGCTTGGGCAAGTCCTCGAAGTCGGCCACCGCCGTGGTGCCGGCGAGGGCCTCCGTCAGCAGCCATATCGCCTGCTCCTCCCATTCCCACCGCAGACCGCAAACGACCTGCCCCGTCACCGCCCAAGCCACGATCCGAAACAGAACACGACTCAAGTGGCGACGGGAGAACTCAAAACCGGCTCACTAGGGGGAGCGCCGCACCCTGCGGCCAAGGGTAGCGACGCCAGGGCGTGCCACATGCGGGCGGCGTCGGTCCAGGCCCGGGCGCGGCGCTCGGCGGCACTACTCCGACTTCGGCGCCGACCTCCACGCCGAGGCACCACCGGCAGGCCAGGTGGCTGACATAACGGACGAGGCCATCCGGCAGGGCCGGCAGGGCCGGCAGCAGAGCTGACCGCGCGCGGACGTACAGACAGTGGGCGGCCCCGACCATGCCTCGGGGCCGCCTCCGTGCGTGCCGGTCCACGGCTGCCCGGCACCGGCCACAACCACAACCACGGCCCGGCCCCAGCCCCAGCCCCAGCCCCAGCCCCGGCCCCGGCCCCGGCCCCGGCTCCGGCTCCGGCTCCGGCTCCGGCTCCGGCTCCGGCCCGACCATATGGGGACCGACCAGCCGCCCGATCCGTATGCGCAGCCCAGCCGAGACCGCTCGATCCGGCGTGATCACCGTAGGGCGGGGCACGCGGTCTGAGCAGATGGAAGAAGCGCGCAAAGCCTCGATCTCCAGGAGCCCATGATGGTCATCGCCATAGTCATCGCCGCGTGTGTCGTCCTTGCCGTGCTGGCCTTTCTCCTGCCTCGGCTGTCCCGGCATCCGCAGAACGGTGCCCAGCGTGGTCTCGGAGCCGGTTCGCGGGCCGGGGCCAAGGCACCCGGCCCGCTGGGACGGCTGTTGAGCAAGCCCTTCAGCTCCAGCTCCCGTGCGGTCGGCCGCAGCGGCTCCGCCGGACGCCGGGCCCGCGGCCGCCTTCCATTCTGAGTGCCGCAATGCTGTACGTGGACGTGGTGACCCGGCGACGGCGCGTAGCCGGCGGCTCATGTTCGTCTGCGCCTCGTGCGGGCACCGTCCACCTCGGTGTCCGGGATTGATCGGAGACGGGTGATGTCACAGCACGACGACGCGGCACGACCGTACGAGGTCGACGAGGCGCGGGTCGAGGAGGGCCTGCTCGACGGCCTCAGCGTGGACGAACGCCGGCCGGAGAAACCGATCCTCCTGGACGCCGACGGAAGCTCCGTGGACACATGGCGGGAAAACTATCCGTACGACCAGAGGGTCAAGCGGTCCGAGTACGAGCGGACCAAGCGCGTCCTGCAGATCGAGCTGCTGAAGTTGCAGCGCTGGGTCAAAGAGACCGGCCAGCGGATCATCGTGCTGTGCGAGGGCCGCGACGCCGCCGGCAAGGGGGGCACCATCCAGCGGTTCACCGAGCGGCTCAACCCGCGCGGCGCCCGCGTCGTGGCGCTGGAGAAGCCGACCGAGCGGGAAGCGGGGCAGTGGTACTTCCAGCGCTACGTGGCACACCTGCCGTCCCGTGGTGAGATCGTCTTCTTCGACCGCTCCTGGTACAACCGGGCCGGCGTCGAGCGCGTGATGGGGTTCTGCACCGAGGCCGAGTACCGCGCCTTCCTTGAGCAGGCCCCGCTGTTCGAGGAGATACTGACCAAGGACGGCATCCTGCTGGTCAAGTTCTGGTTCTCCGTCTCCCGCACCGAGCAGCGGACCCGGTTCGCAATCCGCCAGGTCGATCCCCTACGCCGCTGGAAACTCTCCCCCACCGACCTCGCCTCGCTCGACCTGTGGGACGCGTACACCGCCGCCAAGGTCGACATGTTCCGTGCGACGGACACGCCGCACGCCCCGTGGACGGTGGTGAAGAACAACGACAAGCGCCGCGGTCGGCTTGAGGCGATGCGCAGCCTCCTCGACCGCTGTGACTACCCCGCCAAGGATTACGCGACCGTGGGCAAGCCGGACCCGCTGATCGTGGGCGCCGCGAACACGCTGCTGGAGGCGGGCGAGGAACCCATCGACCTCTCCCCGACCCCGCTGGCCGGGCACGGCCATGGCCCCGGAAGCCATCCGACCGAGGCGGGCGGCGAGCGAGTCTGATCCACAGCGTGCGGCATCGCCACCTCGATGCGGCGTACGCCGACGGGGGCGCAGCCGGTCATCCGACTCCGTTCCACTGCGGCCCGTGCTGTCCCGACCTTCGCCCCCGCCAAGCAGTCGACAGGGGCCGACCTACGCCGGCCCCGCTGGAGCTTCAGTCACAAGCGACCCTTTCGGGGTCGTCTGCCGACGTGCCGACGCGGAGCCACCGGTAGCCGTAGGCGGGCAGGTCGACGCGGAACAAGCCGTCGGCGGGCACCTCGGAACCGCTGTGTCCCTCGTCGAGCAGGTCGGTCAACCGTCCACCCGCTCCCGCCTCGCTCAGCTCCAGCCGTACGGTGAGAGGCCGGTCCGCGAAGTTGTGCACGGCCAGCACCGTGCCGTCGCCGGCGCGGCAGACGTGCGCCAGGACCGCACGCTCCCCCGTCTCCACCAGGTGGTGCTCGCCCCAGGCCAGTTCGGGTGCCTCCCGGTAGCGTTCGATGAACAGACGCATGCGGCTGAGCAGTGAGCCGGGGTCGCGGCTCTGCTCGTACACGTTGACCTTCTGGGGTCCGAACGCACCCTCCACCAGCGGGTTGGGGAAGGCGTCCGGCTCTGCGGTGGAGAACCCCGCGCCTTTCTCCGGGGTCCATTGCATCGGGGTACGAACGGCCTGGCGTCCCTCCGCGGCCAGGTTCTCGCCCATGCCGAGCTCCTCGCCGTAGAAGAGCACAGGGGTGCCTGGCAGGGTGAACAGCAGGCTGTAGGCGAGTTCGATGCGGCGCCGGTCGCCGTCGACCATGGGCGGCAGCCTGCGGCGCAGCCCCCGGTCGTACAGTTGCATGTCCTTGTCCGGGCCGAAGGACGCGAACACCTCGGCGCGTTCGTCGTCGCTGAGCTTGTCGAGGGTGAGTTCGTCGTGGTTGCGCACGAAGATGGCCCAGTGGGCGTCGCGCGGCGCTGCGGGGCGGTCTCGTAGCGCGGCGGCCAGCGGCCGGGCGTCCTGGCGTGCCATCGACAGGTACATCTGCTGCATCGCGACGAAGTCGAAGCACATGGTGAGTTCGTCGCCCCGGTCCGAGGAAGGGTCGCCGAAGAAGCGGGCGGTGCCGTCGTAGGGCAGGTTGACCTCGCCGAGCAGGACCGACTCGCCGTTGCGGCGGCCGAGGAAGGCACGCAGGTCGGCGAGGTACTCGTGCGGGTCGGGCAGCTCCCCCGCGTCGCTCTGTCCGTCGGTCTCCAGCAGGAAGGGCACGGCGTCGACCCGGAAGCCGGACAGCCCGAGTTGCGTCCAGAACCCCATGATGCGGGCTATCTCGTCGCGGACCTCGGGGTGGGCGACGTTGAGATCGGGCTGCTGCTTGTAGAAGCGGTGCAGATAGTACTGGCCGCTGCCCTCGTCGTACTCCCACAGGCTGTCCTCCGCGTCGGGGAAGACCACGCCCTGGGGGCCGTCCTCGGGGGGCTCGTCCTTCCAGACGTACCAGTCCCGGTGGGCGGAGTCCCGGCTGGAGCGGGCGTCCCGGAACCAGGGGTGGTCCTCGGAGGTGTGGTTGACGACCAGGTCGGCGATCACGCGGATGCCGCGGTCGCGTGCGGTGCGGACGAACTCGGCAAAGTCGCCGAGGGTGCCCAGGCGCGGGTCCACCCCGTAGAAGTCCGTGATGTCGTAGCCGTCGTCGCGCTCCCGCGTCGGGTAGAAGGGCATCAGCCACACGCAGGTCACGCCGAGCCGCACCAGGTGGTCGATACGCTGCGTGAGTCCGGCGAAGTCACCGATGCCGTCACCGTTGCCGTCCTGGTACGTCTCGACGTCCAGGCAGTACACCACCGCGTTCTTCCACCAGAGGTCGGAGGTGCGCGTCAGACGCATCGGTACTCCTTCGCCGTGGCGGGGATCGGGCGGGTCACGTGGAGTTGCGGCAGTACCTCGGCGCCGAACGCGTCGATGAACGCGCCCTGTTCGCGGCCGACGTGGTGGAGCATGACCGCGTCGAATTCGAGGTCGGCGTACTCCTGGAGCCGGGCGGTGTGCAGGCCGAGGTCGCAGGAGACGTCGACCGTGCGCGCCACCTGCTCGGGAGTGACGTGCTCACTGACGACGTCGAACAGTTCCGCGGAGTCCAGGTCCCAACTGACCGGCGGAGCATGCACGTTGGTCCGCCACTGGTCGTGCGCGAGCGCCATAGCCTCGTCCTCGTCGGGCGCCCAGCTCAGGTGCACCTGGAGGTGGAGTGGCCCACGGCCGCCCGCGTCACGGTACGCGGCGACGATCTCGCGCAGGCGTTCGCGCGGGCCGTTGACCGTGATCAGACCGTCCGCCCACTCGGCGCACCAGGCCGCGGTCGCGGTACTGCACGCAGCTCCGATCAGGGGCGGTACCTCGGGCGGAAGCGTCCACAGCCGGGCCCGGTCCACGGTCACCAGCCCGTCGTGGCTGACCTCCTCACCCCGCAACAGCGCCCGGATGACGTCGACGCACTCCCGCAGCCGCGCGGTACGGGCGTCCTTACGGGGCCAACCCCCGCCGGTGATGTGCTCGTTGGACGCCTCTCCGGTGCCGAGCGCGGCCCAGAACCGGCCCGGGTTCATGGACGCGAGCGTGGCGATCGCCTGGGCGACGACTGCGGGATGGTAACGCTGGCCGGGCGCGTTCACCACGCCGAACGGCACCTGGTCGGTGGCCTGGAGGGCGGCCCCGAGCCATGACCAGGCGAAGCCGGACTCCCCCTGGCGCACACTCCACGGCGAGAAGTGGTCCGAGCACATGGCGGCCGTGAAGCCCGCCTGTTCCGCACGTACTACGGCATCGAGCAGATCCGCGGGCGGGATCTGCTCGTGCGAGGCGTGTAACCCGTAGACAGTCATGGCAAGCGACTACCCTCCCGAACGGCCTCTCAGCGGGCGCCGGCCACAAGGACGTCGGTGTGGTCTAAACGTCCGAGTCACACGAGGCGCGTGGGGGGTGAGGGACGGGGGGCAGCATCGTCGAGAGCTCCGCTCCGGCGAGCGGGGGCGACGTCGGTGGCTTGATGCCGGTGGTTTCGAGGCCGGGTTTGATGCCGGTGGTTTCGACGCTGGCGCTTTCGACATAGGCGGTTTGATGCCGGTGGTTTCCCACGTCGGCGGTCTTGCGTCGGCCTGGGCGGTGCCGTGTCTCAAGCGCTCGCGTGGCGGCGGACGGCCGGCCTCTGCAGCGGCTTGGTGGGCGGCCCGGTCGGCGTCTTCGGACCGGTGGTGCCGCAGCCACAGGGTCGTCTCGGACAGCAGACCGGCGAGGACGACCAGCAGGAGCACGGGCACCCACATCTGACGGCTCCCGGGGTGCTGCCATCGGAGGGCGTCCGCGAGAACCCACGGCCGGTACAGTGCCGAGCCGTCCTGCCAGCATTCCTCCTTCATCGGCCAGCACGAGCTCGCACGTACCCGCGATCAGCGGCAGCAGCGAGCTCGGCGGATTCGGCCTGGCCGCCGCCCCATGGCCGGGACCGCCAAACTCTATGAACGAACCTCACATGTCCATAAACAGCGGATCGTTGACGGATTCGAATCTTGTGCGACTCTTGGCACTTCGTTCGTCTGGCAATTCGTTCGTCGCGACCCATGGGGGCCTGGATATGTCCGACGCGAGCGCTGTGTGGGCCGTGGGTGAGGTCGTCGCCGGTCTGTACGAGGTCGTAGAAGTGCACGCGCAGGGCGGGATGGGGCTGGTGTACCGGGCCCGGCACCAAGGCTGGAGGACCGACCTGGCGGTGAAGAGTCCCCGCCCGGAGATGTTCGTCACTGAGGCGTCCAAGCGGATGTTCGTCGAAGAGGCCGAGGTCTGGGTGTCGCTCGGCCTGCACCCGCACGTGTGCGCCTGTCACTACGTGCGCACCTTGGGCGGGGTCCCGCGGGTGTTCGCCGAGTACGTAGCGGGGGGCAGCCTCCGCGACCGGATCGATGACCGGTCGCTCTACCGCGGCGGCCACGGTCCGGCACTGGCTCGCATCCTCGACATCGCCATCCAGGTCGCCTGGGGGCTCAACCACGCGCACACCCACGGCGTCGTGCACCAGGACATGAAGCCCGGCAACATCCTTCTTGAGCCCGACTGGACCGCCAAGGTGTCCGACTTCGGCCTGGCCCGGGCGCGCGCAGCGACCATGTCGCAGTCGTCGGAGGTGCACGGCGCGGCGAGCATCCTGGTCTCCGCCGGGGGCATGACACCGGCGTACGCCT
Organism: Streptomyces sp. Q2; assembly: GCF_056820935.1. Classification (NCBI taxonomy): domain Bacteria; kingdom Bacillati; phylum Actinomycetota; class Actinomycetes; order Kitasatosporales; family Streptomycetaceae; genus Streptomyces; species Streptomyces sp. Q2. Next base: position 99,138 of record NZ_JBXEJE010000026.1, read on the forward strand.
CGCCGGAACAGGCCACCGGCCAGCGGGTCAGCCGCCGCAGCGACGTCTTCAGTTTCGCCGTTTCGCTGCTGGAGCTGTTCACCGGCGGCGTCACCTGGCGGGTCGGCTTCGCGGCCCGTGCGGCGCTTGGCGAGCTGCTCCGGCACGGCCAGGCCAGGTCCTATCTTCCCCCGCTTCCAGCTGACTTGGCCGATCTGCTCGGACGGTGCCTGGACGACGACCCGGCCCGTCGGCCCGCGGACCTCGCGGACATCGCGGCGCAACTGCGCGACGTCTACCGGCGCCACACCGGACAGCCCCATCCGCGCCCGGTGCCGAGCGCCGCCGAGCTGCGAGCCGACGAGTTGAACAACCGGGCGCTGTCCCTGCTCGACCTCGGCCGACCGACCGAGGCACGCGCCGCCTTCGACAAAGCGTTGTCGATGGACCCCCAGCACCTGGAGGCCACTTACAACCGGGGCGTGCTGCTGTGGCGCGCGGGCGAGCTCACCGACGACGTGCTCGTCCGCCACCTGGAGGACGCGCGTGCCACCGCCGTCGAACCCTGGGTCGCCGGGCACCTGTTGGCACTCGTCCACCTCGAACGGGGTGACGTCGCGACCGCGCGAACCCTGCTGACCGACGCGGTCCGCCAGTCGGGCGGCGACGCCGAGGTCGCCGAGGCGCTGCGGACCGCGATGGCCGCACCGGTCGTCGGGGCCGGCGACACCAGCGTGAACCTCGGCCGCCAGACCCTCGTGACTCACGTCTGCGCCGCACCGGACCGCAGCGTCGCGCTGTCGGCCGAGGAGGCCTTCAGCAGGCTGGTGCTGTGGAACCTGCGGACGGGCGAGCGCCTGGCGGTCCGCGATCTGCATCCGATGATGGTGCGCAGCATCGACTTGGGCGACGAACGCTACGCGCTCATCGGCGAGCGCAACGGGACGCTCCACCTCTACGACGCGTTTCTCGACCAGCCCCTACGCCGGTTCCAGGGCCACCGCGACGCGGTGACCGCCGTCTGCCTGAGCCCTGACGGCAGGACGGCACTCTCCGGGGACATGAAGGGCGTCATCCGGTACTGGGACCTGGAGGGGGCCCGCTGTCTCCAGGTGTTCGAGGGTGACGACAGCCCGGTGCTGTCTCTCGGCATCAGTGCGGACGGGCGCATCGCCGTCTCCGGCCACTCCGACGGCAACGTCCGGGTCTGGGACCTGCGGGACGGCAGCCGTGTGCACACCCTGCGCGGGCACACGGACGTGGTCGTCCAGGTGTGCCTGAGCGTCGACGGCCGGTTCCTCCTCACCGGAGGTCAGGACGGCACCCTTCGGATCTGGGACCCGGAGGACGGCCGGTGCTTGCACGAGCGCCACACCGACGGGGGGACCGTCCAGTCGGTGCGTGTCAGCCTGTTCAGCCGATGTGTGCTGACCGGCCATGACGATGGATCGGTGCGGATCTGGGATCCCGAGAACGGCCGGTGCCTGCGGACGCTCGCCGGGCACACCAAGTCGGTGCAGTCGGTGTGGCTGAGCGCCGACGACCGGTGGGCCCTCAGCGGCAGCCAGGACGAGACCATGCGCGTGTGGGAGCTGCCGCCGGGCTACTCCGCCAGGTGCGCCCCGAGGCTGTGCCGGCCCCGGTCGACCGCCGAACTGGACGCCGTGGCGGCGCGGGCACAGCGGCTGCTCGCCGACGCCGAGCAGGCCGTCAGCGAGGACCGCCTGGTCGACGCGCACACCCTGCTGACGCGGGCACGAGCGCTGCCGGGGCACGAGCGCGCGCCACGCCTGATGGCCGCCTGGGCCGCGCTGACCAGGTCGAGCATCCGCACCGACGTCCGGGCGGCCAGGGCGGCGCGGACACTGCGCGGCCACAGCGCCTGGGCCCTGGGCGCCGGCCTGAGCGGGGACGGGCGCCTGGCTGTGTCGTACGGCGGGTTCGAGCAGACGGTCCGGATCTGGGACGTGAGCACCGCCAAGTGCCGGCACCTGCTGGAGGGACATACCTCGGGTGTGAGCGCGGTCTGCATCACGCCCGACGGCGCTGTGGCCCTCTCGGGCAGCAGCGACACCACCGTCCGGGTCTGGGACGTCGACACCGGCCGCTGCCGGCACGTTCTCACCGGCCACGGCAGGAGCGTCACGGCCATCGACGTCACACGCGACGGCCGGTTCGCCCTGTCCGCCGACGCAGACGGCCAGTTGCACCTGTGGGACCTCGCCGACGGCGTCTGCGTCGCGACCATGGCGGCGCCGGGTGGCAGAACGCTGGTGGCCATGAGCGCGGACGGCCGAAGAGCCGTGTCCGGTGGCTACGACGGCGCCGTGCGGGTGTGGGACCTGACCACCGGCCAACAGGTGCGGACGATGAACGACCACTACGGCAGCGTTCTCTCGATCTCCCTGAGCGCTGACGGGCGTACGGCCCTCTCGGGTGGCCAGGACGGCCTGGGACTCGTGTGGGACGTCGACACCGGTGAGCGCCTGCAGGCGCTGGACGGGCACACCCACGTGGTCATGGACGTCGCGCTCACCCTCGACGGCCGGTTCGGCCTGACCGCGAGCGCGGATGCCACGATCTGCGTGTGGGACATCCTGACCGGACGCCGCGTCCAGGTCCTGCGGGGCCATTCCGACGTGCTGGCGGCGGTCAGCGTCAGCGCGGACGCCCGCTTCGTGCTGTCTGCCAGCCACGACCGCACTCTGCGCCTGTGGGAGCTGGACTGGCAACTCCAGGCGCGCAACCCGGCGGACTGGGACGAGGGAGCCAGACCATGGCTCGAAATCTACGCGGCGCTGCGCACCCCCTTTGCGGACACCAGGCCCTCGGACGGCACCGGCCGGCTGCCGTCCCGCCACGGCACCCCCGTGCTCACCGACACGGACGTCGAGGAACTCCTCCTCGACCTCCAGCACGCGGGCTACGGCTGGCTGCGCCCGGAGGGCGTGCGCGCCCAGCTCGACGTCATGGGCATTGCCTGGGCGTCTCCCGGGCGTGGAGGTCGCCTTGACGACTCGTCGCCTTGACGAACCGGTCAGCGCCCGCCGCGACCTCGCCACGACGGTGCGGCTTTTGGACGAGGCACGGTCGCGCGGACGTTGCGATACCCCGGCGGACTCGGGCAGGGGTCAGTCGTCGTGGTGGGGCGGCCGTTCCCTGGGACGGCGGAGATCCTCGGTGAGGGTCGGGCGAGTCGGAGTTGGGTGTGGGCGGCGGTGATCAGCCAGGTCCATAGGTCGGCGGGGTCCGGGTGGCGAACCTTCGGGGCGTAGCCGGCGCGCATCAGGTGCTCATCCGGCCCGGTACAGCCCTCACCGACGGCATGGGATCCCACGTGTCGTCCTCACTCCCCCTTGACGCCCGCCAGTACCCGCGACGGCATCATGCGTACAACATGGGTGTCGTTCGGCACAGCCAACTGGGTGCATCCCGCCACGGCGGTGGGGCAGAGAATCGTCCGCGCACGGGGCAAGCCTGAGCTCAGTCGTGGAGACGGTGACCGACAACCAGAAGGACGGCCGGCCCAACCGGCTCTCCGTACCCTGCCGTTCCATCAGCATCTCACCGAAGTGGACATCGGCCACGTGGTGGCCTCTCTCGAACAGGCCCTCAAGTCGACGGAAGCTGAACCTGTACCTCAGCACGCGCGACGTCTGCGACCCCATCAACAAGGATGACGCCGCATTCACGGCCTGCGTGGAGGTCATCGAGCGCGATGTTGCCCGGAACCTGCCGTAGGACTCTTTGCGGCAGACAGGAGCACGTCCACGAGCCTGTCCGCCGCATCCGGCCGTCCGTGCGCCCGAGCCCGCTTCGCCATCTCGTCCCGCCGTGCGGGATCGGTGAGGAGCGGGCCAACGGCGTCTCGGAGGTGGTCTGCGGTGACGTCACCGAGCAGGGCGACGGCGGCCCCGGCCTCCTCCAGGTGGCGAGCGTTGTGCGCCTGCTCGTTCCCCGCCGACGAGGCAAGCGGGACGAAAACGGCAGGCTTGCCGAGAGCGGTGAGCTCGGCCAGGGTCCCGGCCCCACTCCTCGACACCACGACGTCCGCGAGCGCAAGGACATCGGGCAGCTCCAAGCCGACGAAACCGGCAAGGTGGTACCGGCCAGCCGACACGCCCGGCAGGGCCGCCACGTACTGCCGCAGCTCCTCGACGTTGTCCGAGCCGCACTGGTGGATCACGTTCGCCCGTTCCAGCAGCCAGGGCAGAACGTCCCGGACGACGCCGTTGATCTGCTGGGAACCCTGCGCGCCGCCGGTGACGTACACGGTCGGCAGCCGCCGGTCGAAGCCGTGCAGGCCCAGGGCGTCCACCGCCTTGTCCGGGTGCCCGGACAGCACTTCCGGCCGGATCGGGTTGCCGGTGACGACCGCAGCGCCCCGTACCGCCTCCGGCAGAAGGGGCAGCGTCGACTCGGAGGACACCGCAATCCGCGTCGCCGAACCGGCCAGCTTCCGGTTGGCCAGACCCAGGCGCACCGTCTGCTCATGCAGCACCAGCGGACGCCGGCACATCCGCGCGGCCAGCCCCGCGGGGACGGCGACGTAGCCACCGGTGGCGAGTACCACGTCCGGCCGGAAGTCCGCTACCAGCTTCCTCGCCTGGGCCACGCCGAGCGGCACCCGCGCCATGTCCCGCACGTTCGCCGCCGACATGATCATGAGGGGGTTGCTTGAGCGCCGGATCTTCCCCGTGGCCACCGTGGCGAACGCGATCCCCTCGGCGGGCGCGATACGCGCCTCCAGGCCGTCGGCGGTGCCGATCCACAGGACGTCGAGGGCCCGCCCCTCGGCCGCCAGCCGATTCTGCAGCGTGCGGATCGCAGTGAGCGCCGGGTAAGTATGGCCGCCGGTGCCTCCTCCCGTGACGATGAGGCGGAAGCTGTTGGCGCTGAAGGGTTCATTCTTCACCTGGCGCAGCCTACTGAGCCCCGACGGCTCTTCTCCGGTCGACGAACCGGGCAGCCACGTGCCGCAGCGGCCGCTCAGAGGTGGCCGTCCAGGAACTTCCGTACCTCGGCGATGGTCATGGGCCCCGTGCCGTGCGCCACCGCCTCTCCCTCCTTCAGCAGGACGCAGGACGGGGCTCCGGTGATCCCGTATCGCTCGGTTGCGGCCGGACAACGCGTGATGTCGGTGCGGACGGCCGTCAGGCGGCCCGTGTAGTCGTCGGCGATGCCACCCACGACGAGGTCCATCACCCGGCAGGGCTCGATGGCCTTGGGCCATGTCCCGGTGAAGTATGCGAGGACCGGAACTTTGCTCATCCCGAGGATGAAATTGAACTCCGCGTCCTCACGGGGTCGGTGAACCTGCTTCGCCATGGAAGCTCCTGACCTCACGTCCGTTATTCCATCCCCATCATCCCTCGCGCGTGTGCCAGGCCGGCCCGGTCGGTCGTCCGGTGGACCTGTCGGAAGGGAGGCACGGGGCCGTCGCAGAACCACGGTGGTCCCCGGCACGAGCGGCTCGGCCCCCCGCCCCTGGTGACCCGGCCTTGCCGCCCCGCCGGTCACCCAGCTGCAGCCCGCCGCGCGCCCGTGGGTCAGCTCGTGCCAGGACAGCGCCCTCCACGACGACATGAAATCCGTTTTCCAGGGCATAGCGGAACAGATCGCCGGCCAGATGCTGCATGAGCGCGTCGACGAGCGGGCCGGTGCGCATCGTCCACCGGATCCAGTCGAGCCGTATCCGCCACCGCGCTTCTCAGAGACAGCGCCCCCGACAGGCTTCACGAGGCCTTGTCTGATCTTCACATCAACCCCCGGTCTCAGCTGGCTCATACGGCTCTTCCCCGGGCCGCATGAGCCTGCTGATATCACCGAGAACGAGGCACGATTCCTGGACCGCTCGCGGACGCGGTCGTGGACGGTCGACGTACGCGTCAGCTGACCCGAAGACCGACCGCCAGCGTCAGTTCAAGGACCCGGTGTGGCGATGCGAGATCCGGAAACAGCTCCCGCAGCTGCGCCATCCGGTACCGGACTGTCTGGGGATGGACGAACAACGCCGCCGCCACCTCGTCCCGCCTGCCCTGGTGCAGCAGCCACGCCCGCAACGTCTCCTCCAGTCGCCGTGCGGTCGCGACGGGCAAGGTCCGCAACGGTGCGAGGGCTCGGGCACGCAGGTCTGCGAACGCGTCCGCGTCGGCGCTCAGCACCAGCTCGGGCAGGTGGTCCTCGGTGTCGCGAATATCAGAGGAGAGGGAGCGCGCGCGTACGGCTCGTGCGTACGAGGCGGACGCACGAGTCCATGGCCGGGCCGGGCCGACCACGGCGGTGCGGTCGGTCAGCTGCCGCAAGAGGTGTGATCGGTCGGCATCGGGGACGAGCAGCACACCGGTGGCATCCGGCAGATCGTCCAGGACGAGGGTGCTCGGGTCGAGCGCGCGGTAGACAGGCCAGGCCTGGGCGGCGGGCAGCAGGACCGCGGTCAGCGAAACCGGAGGCTGCCACCCGGCCCGTTGAGCAGAGGCCATCAGCACGTCCGGGCTCGCGCCGGCGAGGAGGTCGCGGGCCAGGTCTTCCAGGAGCCGTTCGTGGGCCCGGCCCCGGGCGGCCAGTTCGTCGGCGTGGCCCGCGGCGCTCGCGGCGGAGAGCTCGTCGATGTAGGCGAAGGTCAGCTCGGCGAACTTGGCGACCTCGGCGGCGGGCAGACCTGCGGGTACGGCACCCGCTGCCAGGCCTCGCCAAGCCACGCGGGCACCGACGCGGTAGGCGCTGAGCAGGGCGTCCATCGAACGGCCGTCGCGCACCTCGCCGCGGCCCAGCTCGTAGGCGGCGTCACCGGCGTCGCCGCCCGTGGCGTTCCCGCTCGCGAGGTCCAGGTAGTGCCCCAGGGCGGTGCGGACGGCTCGGCGGATGGTGGCGCCCATGCGGCCCGAAAGGGCATTGGCGTAAGGAGGGACCTCGTCGATGATCGCCTGGACGACCTCGTCGGCGGTGGACTTCAGCGCGGCCCGAAGCGCGGTGACCGTCGTCTCGTCCAGGGCCAGTTCGCTGGCCCTCCGGATTGCATGGCTCACGTTTCTATTCCCTGCGAACAATTAAGCCGACCAGATTCACGTCTTCCGGTCAGGACTTTACGCCCTGAGGCACAGCAAGCTGGAGTCATGACGAGTACAGCCCTCCGCAGCAGGGCGTGGAAACTGCTGGAGATGGTCACGACGCCGCTGCTGCCGTCGGACTATCTCGACCTGGTCAGCCCGCTGCGTGCGGGCGCCGACCTGCGTGGGCGCATCGAGGCCGTGCACCCCGAGACGGGTGACGCCGCGACCATCGTGATCAGACCGGGACGGGGCTGGCGCGGCCACACAGCCGGTCAGTACGTGCGGGTCGGCGTCGACGTCGACGGGGTGCGCCTGTGGCGTGCCTACTCCCTCACCTCGCCGACAAACCGCCAGGACGGCCGCGTCACGATCACCGTGAAGGCGATCCCGGACGGCAAGGTCAGCAACCACCTGGTCCGCAGCGTGAAACCGGGCACGCTGATCCAGCTCGACCAGCCGACCGGTGACTTCGTGCTGCCACAGGCCAAGCCCGCCAAGGTGCTCTACCTGACGGCCGGCAGCGGCATCACGCCCGTGATGGGCATGCTGCGCGACACCGAGTTCGATGACGTCGTCATGGTCCACTGCGCGCCACAGCCGCACGACGTGATCTTCCGCAACGAACTGCACGAGCTGGTCGCGGACAAGAAGCTGCGGCTCACCGAGGTGCACACCGACACGGACGGCAAGCTCGACATCGCCCGTCTCGACGAACTCGTGCCCGACTGGGCCGAGCGCGAGACCTGGGCCTGCGGGCCCGCGGGCCTGCTCGACGCCGTCGAAGAGCACTGGAGCGAGCACGGCGTACAAGAGCGCCTGCACACCGAACGCTTCCGCCCCGGCATCGTCGTCGCCGGCGACGGCGGCGAGGTCACGTTCAGCGCCACCGGCAAGACCGTCGACGCGGACGGCGCCACGCCGTTGCTGGACATCGGCGAGGAGGCCGGCGTGCTCATGCCCTCCGGGTGCCGCATGGGCATCTGCTTCGGCTGCGTCACGCCGCTCAAGGCGGGCGCCGTACGCGACCTGCGCACCGGCGAGATCACCGAGGCCGAGCCGGGCGTCCTCATCCAGACCTGCGTGTCCGCCGCGGCGGGCCCCTGCGACATCGAACGGTAGGAGCACCTTGACCGCCATCGACCCCACTGCCCACCTGACCGCGGAGCAGATCGAGGAGCTCGGCCGCGAGCTGGACGCGATCCGCGACGAGGTGATCGCCGACCGCGGCGAGAAAGACGCCGCCTACATCCGCAAGGTCATCTCGGCCCAGCGCAAGCTCGAGCTGGTCAGCAGGGGCGTGCTGCTGTTCTCGATCTTCCCGCCCGCGTGGCTGATCGGCACCGCCGGACTGTCCGTGGCGAAGATCATGGACAACATGGAGATCGGCCACAACATCCTGCACGGCCAGTGGGACTGGATGCGGGACCCGAAGATCCACTCCACCACCTGGGAGTGGGACCACGTCTCGCCGTCCGAGCAATGGAAGCACTCGCACAACGAGCTGCACCACACGTACACCAACGTGATCGGCAAGGACAACGACCTCGGCTACGGCATCATGCGCGTCGACGAGGACCAGAAGTGGCACCCGTTCCACCTCGGCCAGCCGCTGTGGAACTTCCTCAACGCCTGCTTCTTCGAGTACGGCATCGCAGCGTACGACCTGGAGCTCGGCAAGAACCTGCACAAGCGCCGCCGCAAGAACCCGGAATTCCGCGCGCGGGCCAAGGCCGTGGGCCGCAAGATCCGCAAGCAGGTGCTCAAGGACTACGTGGTCCACCCGCTCCTGTCGGGCCCGTCGTTCCTCCCCACGCTCGCCGCCACGTTCACCGCGAACCTGGTCCGCAACATCTGGACCCACTCGGTGATCATGTGCGGGCACTTCCCCGAGGGCGTACAGGTCTTCGAGCGCCGGTCGATCAAGGGCGAGACGCGCGGCCAGTGGTACCTGCGCCAGATGATGGGCTCGGCGAACATCAGCGGCAGCAAGGCCATGCACTTCATGACCGGCAACCTGTCGCACCAGATCGAGCACCACCTGTTCCCGGACCTGCCGAGCAACCGGTACGCCGAGGTCGCGGTGAAGGTGCGCGCGCTGTTCGAGAAGTACGAGCTGGAATACGTCACCGGCCCGCTGCCCAAGCAGGTGTTCTCCGCGTGGCACAAGGTCTTCCGGCTCTCGCTGCCGAACAAGAAGCCCAAGGTCAAAACGCCGGACCGCGAGCAGGAGCTCGTCGCCGCCTGATTCCCGGTATTGGTTCAGATCTCTCGGCCGTACCGGCGGCACCGCCGGGTCCGGTGAGATCCGTCGCGGACGGTGGGCGAGCGCGACGTCAGACCGTACGACACGGGATCCGGGGCAGCCAGTGTCCGGCTGCGCTGCCCGGAGGTGCGCCAGGAACCCAGCACCCAGCCCCCGGCGAGGTGTTGTAGTGCGCTGACCTGACACTATCGGCCGGTAGTCGGGGGCGTACGCGCACTCGATTTGCCGACGGGCGGGCTGGGTGGAAGGCATGGACTGTGACGCGGACACTGCCGGAACCGAAGCTCGCCGCCCCTGTGGCCGACCCTGCACTGCTGCCGGGGTGGGCGGGTGAGCCGAAGTGGGACGGGTTCCGGGCGCAGGTATGGCTCGAGTCCGGCCGGGTGGTGCTGAACTCACGGCGGGGCACCAACCTGGCGCCGGCATTCCCGGAGATCGTGCCGGTGCCGGCCTCACCGCCGCGATAGCTCAGGGGGCCGCCCGATCCATCACGGCCCGGATGGTGGACAAGTCTGCGCGCCTTGTTCGTCCTGAACCTCGAATGAGCCCGCTGACAGATGATCTACACCCGAGACATCCGCCCAACACAGCATGACCACCCCGAACGACCCTCACGCCACCACCCTGACCGGCTACTTCAAGAGGGCGCAGTTTCACTGAAGCTCGCAGCCACGGAGCGTCACGGAGTCCAGGTAGGTTTCCGAAGCTCCATCGCCGGATACCGGAAAGTCATATTCGGCGCGGTACGGCTCCGTCCTGCCAGCGGTAGAGGTCGCGCAGCAGGGAAATCTCGGCGCCGTGATGGATCAGCTCCCTGTTGACGTGGAGGACCCTGTTCTCCATGGGAAACCGCTCGGGACCCGCCGTGGGCGGATTCTCCAGGTCAGCGTCCGAGAGCTCGCGGACCCCCGCGTTCCATCTCCCATACATCTCATCAAGCTGTTTTAGCGCCTCGTCAGCGGTCCCCGCGTAGGCGAATGTCTCAGAGTCGAAGTCCTGGCCGCCGAAGTACCATCCGACCCGGTAGCCCAGGCACGAGACGATGATGTGCGCCAACCGCCAGGCAATCGTGGTCACCGGCGCCGGCACCGGGTCAGGGGACGCGGAGTCCATCGTCCATTCCCCCGAACCTGCCGACATCGGTGCGGCCGACGTTCCACGTGGGCGGATGCTCCAGCAGCCGCGCACCGGCTCCCAGAAGTACTCCTCGTCGGTAAGACCATGCAACTGCGGCCGCAGGTTCTTGTGCCAGTACCAGTCCAGTTGCTCCGCGAGCCGCTCGCTTCTTGTCATTTCCGCACACTACATACCACGGAGACCTGGCTGCGATCCTCGCAGACGCCGTCGCCGGCCGTGGGCCGCGAGAGCGTACCGCACCGGGAGACGACGCTGGGGGCTGATGTGCCCTTCGGACCGCGCCGCCGCGAGCGGCTGTTTGACATTAACAACCCGGCTGGCTGGGCTGGGTTCAATGACCCAAAGGTGACAGCCTCGACCAATGACATGACGGATGATCAAGACCGCAGACTCCCGCCCGAGATCAGCATGAGTATCCCGAGCGAGCGCCACGTCAGAGCCTCCGACCTGCATGTTCGAAGACGGCCAAGATCAATGTACGGGTAGTACAGGGCCCATCCGCTGCATCATGCCCATCCCCACGTCTCACGCCGATCGGCGATTGCGTCAGGCACCCGATGAGCGTAGGACAGCAGTGTCAACCGCGGGATGTCAGGCGGCAATGCCGCCCCTGACCAGTGACCGGGACTTTGATCCCTGATCCCGCCAACGCCGTCGTACGGACACGCGGTTGCGGTGCGCGCAACCCAGGCGCCCCAACCGTGTCTTCGTCCCGCGTCATCACCAAGGTGAGAGCGTCTTGCCGGATAGCTCTGCCTGCTACGAGGCGGGCTATCCGGCCCGGCTGGCCATCACCGGCGCGGCAAGGTCCGGCGCGACCGTCCTGTCCGGCCGGGAGCTGGCGGCGACGCGAGTGGTGCCATGTGCCTCGTCGGCCGAGCAGCATGGCGGCCTGCAGCACCCTTATCTGGCAGGTGGCTCCGGCCGAGGAAACCGACCTCAGGACGGGATGTCAGTGCCGGCACATACAGTCGCTCCGACGTTACGGGGCACGCACACGGGGTGGTCGCATTGGTGTCGGGACGACCGGTCGATCCGGAAGAGGCGCGGCAGTTGATGCTGCGTAACGGCTGCAAGCCGAAGACGGCCTTCACCACTGTGAAGGCAGAGTGGCCCTGCATCTGTGAGAGGTGCGAGGCGGACATCGCCCCGACGTACGACAGCATCGCCTCGGCAGCGAAGAAGAACGGCGACACCCCGCGCGGTTGCCGTGACTGCGCCGACCGGGCGCGGGCGGAGAAGTATCGGCTGGACGAGGTGCAGTTGGCGAAGACGATCGCCCAGGCCAACATCAAGCTGCTCGAGCCCTACACCAACAACAGGACGCGCGTGGAGAGCATCTGCCTCAACGAGGGCTGCCCGCGCCAGGGCAAACCGATCAAGGTCTTGATCAAGGCGGTCCGCCGGGGCGCCATGGCCTGCAAGTACTGCGCCCTGCGGGCGATCGATCCGGATGTGGCCGTCGCCATCATGCGCGATCAGGGCCTGGTCGAGCCCACGACCGCCTATGAACGGGTCGATGAACCATGGCCGGGCATCTGCCAGCGCTGCCATCGCGCGGTGAAGCCGCGGCTGCACGACGTCATGCGGGGCCAGGGGGCCTGCATTCACTGCGCCCCGAACACCCCTCTGACCAAGGAGCAGGCATGGGACAGGGCGCTGTCCTACCGGTTCCACCCGCACGACCCGGACGCCTTCGACAGCACCAACACCCCCTGGGCGGGCACCTGCATGGACTGCTCGGGGCCGGTGAACCCCTGCCTGGGCAACCTCTACCGCGGACAGGGTGCCTGCAACTCCCGCAGCTGCAAGCTCACCGGATTCAAGGACAGCGAACCAGGGCTCGTCTATCTGGTGCAACGGGCCTCGGACCCGGCCATGGCAAAGATCGGCATCTGCGAGGACTCCGCACGCAATACTCGGCTGAAGGTCCACACGCGCAACGGCTGGGAGGTCGTCTCCACCCGGCCCTTCGCCGTGGGACTGCACGCGCGGCTGGTGGAGGGAGCCATCAAGCGCCTGTGGTTCACCGAGCGCGGCTGGAGCAACGGAGCGGCCCGCGGAGAGGACTGGAGCGACGGATACACCGAAACCGTTCTGCTCGACGACCCCGCGCGAGGTGAGAAGTGGGCGCTGCTGACGCCGTTGGCGTTGTGGACGGACGTCATGGTCGAATCCGAGCGGCTGGGCTTCGACCTGGACAAGCAGCGTGCCGAGGTGTCCGAAAGCTGATGTCTGCGCCGAGGCCGGGGCGGGCGTAGACGCCTTCTGGTGTGAACGGCCCCGCCGGCCGAGAGGCCGCGCGGAGGGGGTGAGAGTGGCGTTGGGACTCATCCTCTGGGCCGCAGCCAGCTCGTCGTGACGAGTTTGGTCACCGAGCGGGTGCGGGTGGCAAGCTGATGCGCTGGGGTTCTCCCGGAGGCCGTTGAACTCGCAGGTGGGGTGCTTTAGGTTGCCGGACGCGAGGGGTCCGGGGCTGCATCGTGCGTGAGACTCGAACCTGAGCTCAGTGCCCCGGCGCACCACTCAAGAACGGCAGGCATCGGGTGTCATGGGACCCGCAGCCGCGTTACCCCGACACTGCCGCCCAGACCACTTTGCCGGTGTCCGTCCACCGCACCCCCCACCGGGTGGTGAGTCTGTGCACGACGTGCAAGCCACGACCGCCGTCGTCGAGGAGCCCGTTGCGGCCCAGCCGCGGCCTGCCGTTGCCTGTGTCGCCCACCTCGCACAGCAGCCCGTGACCGGTCCTGATCAGCCATACCGTGATGGGCCCGCGGGCGAAGCGGACCGCATTGGCGACCAGCTCGCTGACCACTAGCAGCACGCTGTCCCGGGTGTCATCTCTGGTGCGCCATTGCCCCAGCACCGCTGATACCAGCGTGCGGGCCCGGGCGGCCGCGTCGTCGCGGGCGGACAGCCGCCAGGTCGCGGTGTCCTCCTTGCGGTAGCCGATCATGCGCGCGAGCAGCAGGGTCACGTCGTCGCGTCGGCGCACCGGCGCGAGCACCGAGACCAAGCGCCGCGCGGCCTGCTGCAGGGAATCCCAGGGGTGGACCGTGGACAGGGCGTCCGCCAGCCTGCCGATGCCCTCGTCGATCGATGCGTCGGGATCCTCCACAAGGCCGTCGGTGTAGAGGGCCAGCAGCGAGCCCGGGGGTGCGGCGAACGCGTGCACGTCGAACGGCTCCCGCAGCGCAAACTCCGCGCCCAGGCCGGGGTGGGGGCGGACCGCGAGCTGGACGGCCGGCCCGTTCGGGCGCATCAGGATTGGGGGTAGATGGCCGGCGCTGGACAACACCACGTGGCGGCTGACCGGGTCGTAAACTGCGATGCAGCAGGTCGATCCGAGGGCGCTGTAGCCCGCCGCCAGCCCGGACTCCGCGTCGTCCAGCAGCGTTACGGTCTCGTCCAAGTGCTCCAGCACTTCGTCGGGCGCCAGCCCCGCTGACAGCAGCGCGCGGGCCTCCATGCTCAGCTGCCCCATGGTTGCCGCAGCTCCCAGGCCGTGCCCGACGACATCGCCGACCACCAGCGCGGTACGGCCGTCCGGCAACGGAAAGCTGTTCACCCAGTCACCGCCGACGCCCGCGCTGTCGGGGGTCGCGGGCTGGCACAGGCTGGCAGTCTCGACGGTGTCGTCACTGGTCCGCGGCAGCAGCCGACGCTGCAACGCCAGCACCTGCGTGTGCTCCCGCTGGTGCTGACGGGCCAGATCGACGTGGTGAGAGGTCCTGGCCACCAGTTCCTGCAGGTCGAACAGCTCGCTGTCACCGAACGGGCAGTCCGCCCGCCGCCAGACTTCCGCCACGCCCAGAACCACCGGCGGCGGGCCGTCCAGGACCAGCGGTATGCACGCCACACCCGCCGCCCGGTCACCGGGCACCACGGCACGTACCAGCCGCGGATTGCCGAGTACCCGCTCGATGGCCTCCCGGTCGGGTATGACGACGGCCTGCGCGGCATCGTCACGCCTGATCGTTTGCGACAGCAAGCGACTCGCATCGCTGGGTAGATCGTCGCCCGGAGTCACGAAGCCCTCGGGCCACGCCCGGTCCGGCACCAGGGCCGCACGTCGCAGTCGGATGCGCCCCTGCGGCTGCTCGGCGACCCCCTCGCCCGTCCACACGGCGAAGTCGAGGTCGACGGCGGCCACGTCTCCCCAGGCCAGCAAAGACTCCGCCAGCGACTGCGCGGTCTCGCCGATGTCCAGCGAGGTGCCGATAGCGGTCTCGGCGGCATACAGGTGCAGCCTCCTGGCCATGGCGATCAGGGAGACGGTCAGTCCCTCCTGAGGCGCCGCGGCGGCCAGGATGCTCATCGAGACCACCAGTTCCGACCCGTCGCTGCGCCGCAGGCGCTGGACCCGGGCGACGTGCGCCTCACCGGTCTCGAGGACCTGCCGCAGCCGCCGTGTGACCGTCGGTACGTCCCCGGGAGGCAGAAGATCGGCCAAAGGGCGCCCGGACACGGCGTCCAGCCCCGCGAATACGGGGGCGTCCAGATTGCAGCGGGTGATTCTCAGATCCCGATCCAGGTTGACCGCGCCGAGGATCTGCTCCTGAGGGCCGGGGATCGGATTGGCGTCTCCGCCTTGGCGGACGGTGCGGTCGCCCTGCGAGTCGGCACAACCGGCGGCCGCCGCCGTCGCGCCGCGCGGGATGTACTGCCCCAAGGCGCTACTGACCATGTCGAACGGCGACGAAGACGAGGGGGAGGATGTGGAGTCCATGCGGCTCTCTCAGTTCGCTCACCAACCCCGGCACAGCGCCGGGGCCGTGCCAGAACCCGTGCGATAGGGTCCCGAGATTCCTGAGCGCACACCTCATTCAATACCACCCGGCGCCGCTTGCCCACACCGGCAGACCGCGCAGTGAACGCAACTGCGCATGCGCAAAGGCCACGCGATCATGTCGTACCCGCCGTCGCATCCATCCCCCTATGCACATACGGTGCGGTGATCGCCCCCCAGCCGCTCACACACCTGCCGCCACAGGCGATTCAGCGCCAAGCTGCAGGCCCGACCGCGCGCCCCCACCGGCCCCGACCACACGCACTCCAGCCCCGACCACGGCAGGTCACACGGGCGGCGACGTCCGCGACGTCGACCCGTTAGCCCGCGCGGCGCGGGCTGGGCGCCAATCATCGAGCGCGCCGAAGGGTCTGGGCGGGGCGGGGCGGGGCGGGGCGGTAGGAGTGTGTGCCGATCTCGATGATGTTGCCGCCGTAGGTGAGCCGGTCGACGATGGCCCGCGCACAAGCGCGCGTCGGCGAAGGTCTTCTTCACCGGAGAAGGATTCGTTGCAGGCGATCGCGACGCTGTTGCGTTCTTCGCGCTCGGTCAGGACCTGGAAGAGGCCAAATCAAGCCGGGGAGGCCCGCTTGTCGGTGCTCGGACCTAGTATGCGGAGCATGACGCGCTATGTCGACGAGGATCTGCACGGTGCGGAGTTCCGCGAGTGCGATCTGACCGGGGCACGCCTGATCGGCGTCGTCATGCAGGATGCCGTGATCGACGGGCTCATCACCAACCTCGTGGTGAACGGTGTCGAGGTCAGCGAGTACGTCGAGGCAGAACTCGACCGGCGTCACCCGGTGCGGGTGCTGATCCGCTCCCAGGACCCGGCCGATCTGCGCGAGGCATCGCGTCAGCTCCATGCCGGCTGGACCGCCACGATCGAGCGAATCCGCCGTACGCCCGGCATCGAGCGCCGCAGCGTGAACGACGAGTGGTCGGCGGCGCAGACGATGCGCCACCTGGTCTTCGTCCACGACTCGTGGTTCCGCCGCTGCTGCCTGGGCTCGACGGAGCTGTTCACGCCGATGGGCATCGGGACGACCGTCGAGCCCTACCGTGGAGCTCACGGGCTTGACCTCTCGCTCGATCCGGCCTTCGACGAGATCGTGAGCGTGCGTGACGCACAGGCCGCCGAGCTCGAGGCCTGGCTCGACGAGGTCACCGCTGTGCAGCTCGCATCGCGAGCGCCGGTGCCCGACGACGATGTCTGGCCGCCGTACGCCCGGGGCCGCTTGGTGCGGCAGTGCCTTGGCACGGTACTCAACGAGACCTTCGAGCACCACCGCTTCTGCGTCCGCGACCTCGACCTGATCGAGGCACAGGACGCTGATGACTAGGTGTTTTGATCCCTGGTCGTGAGGTGCGTGTGCCTGGATGATCTGAGTTGCGGGATTTGGTGGGACGGCTCGGCAGTTTTGCCGGGAGTGTGGTGATCCGCTGCCGCAAGCGATGGCGGCGAAGGCGGTGTTCTGCTCGGGTCGGTGCAGGTCACGGCAGCGGCGGAGGCATCAGCGGACCCGGCAGAGGGTGGCCGCGATACAGCGGGGAGAGCAGGCGGAGTGCCCAGTGTGGACGGTGGAGGTGAAGCGGTCGAAGGCGGCGGTGTACTGCTCGGACCGTTGCCGGGTGCGGGCCTGCCGCCAGCGGCGGCGTCACGGAAGCGCCGTAGCCGAACGCCTCGCGAACACCTCGAACACCTCGAACACCCGAGGTTTCGTAAAGTAGTTGGGAGCGAATACGAGCGCTTCGAGCGCCCCTGGCGCAGGCCCTGCCCCGGCGTGCCGCGCGCGCGACCGACGTCACCGAGCCGAGCCCGACAGCCAGTTCGATGCGAGAAGCGCCTACTGATATGCCGGTTGAGGAGGCCGACGCACTCACGCAGCGCAGACGTCGGGCAATCGGCACGCTCTGGTCTCCTGGTCGAGAGTCTCCCCCCGTCCGGCCCGCCGAGGCGTCATCTGGCTACGGCGCTACCCTGCGCTCCCTACGGGACCGAAACCACGAGAACAGGGACCCGGCGGTTACCACCGACGCGGACGTCACCGCAGTGGTCAGCCAACCCCGGTAATCGCCCGTGAGATCAGTGACGAAGCGCATGATAAGGGTGAAAACAACCCAAATCGCCAGCCATCGAGCCGTCTTGGCCATTCGCCTCTGCACTCGCACAGTGTGAGCGTACTGGTGGGCCTTAGGGAGAACGCCAGTCCTCGATCTGTCGTGCTCCACACGAGCCACAGACGGTCTCCCTGTCGGGAAACTGCCGACGACATCCGGGGCAATGAAACGCTGGCGGCCCTGCGTCTGCCTGATCACTCACCGCCACGTCCAAAGGCTTTGTCAGGGCCAGCTAAGCCGGGGGTATCCACGAAAGGGACTCCGCTGAACGGCTGTCCCTCGCGAACCCCGCGCGATCGAGCACGTCACCGGGTCAGAAAAGGCCGGAGTAGCCATCCAAGCGGGCCCGGCTCGTTGTCCGCAGACCGCGATCACGTGAGCCCCGTCGCGCTTCAACGCCCGACTCCATCCGGACTCATCCTCCGGCGTCCGCCCTTCGTCGGTCCGTGTCAGGCGAGGGTGAGGAAGAGTTTTTCGAGTTCGGCTTCGCTCATCGGGGGTGTGTCCTCGTCCGCGGCGGCCATGCACTGGCGCATGCCGCTGGCGACGATTTTGAAACCGGCGCGGTCCAGGGCGCGGGAGACCGCGGCGAGCTGAGTGACGACGTCCTTGCAGTCGCGGCCGGCCTCGATCATGGCGATGACACCGGCGAGTTGCCCCTGGGCGCGGCGGAGGCGGTTGAGAACGGCGGTGCTGGCTTCCTCGTCGACCTTCACGGGCGATCCTCCTGGTGGATTTCTACGCTCGATCGTACCCCCTGGGGTATCGGTGGCCCCGGCGCGGGGCTGGGGCCACCAGGGGCGGGGGTGGTCAGTCGTGGGAGAAGCGGATGTCGGGCAGGACCCTGCGTAGCCACGCGGGGCTCCACCACGCGGCGCGGCCGGTGAGGCGGAGCAGGGTGGGGAGCAGTACGAGTCGGATGAGGAAGGCGTCGAGGAGAACGGCGGTGCCGAGGACGATGCCCATCTCCTTGGGCGGGAGCGGTTCGGCGAGGGCGAAGGTGAAGAAGACGGCGACCATGACGCCCGCTGCCGCGAAGATGACGCGGCCGGAGTGAGCGAGGGCGGCGGTCATGGCCGTACGGGGGTCGCCCGTGTGCTCGAAGTGCTCCTTGGCGGAGGAGAGCAGGAAGACGGTGTAGTCCATGGCGATGGCGAAGATCATCGCGAAGAAGAAGACTGGACCCCAGCCGTCGAGGAATCCCTGCGGGTCGAAGCCGAGCAGTCTGGAGCCGTGGCCGTTCTGGAAGATCAGCCGGGCGACGCCGAAGGCGGCGGCGGTGGCGAGGAGATTGGTGAGCACCCCGAGGGCTGCGATCAGCGGGGCCTGGAGGGCGATGAGCAGCAGGACGAAGCCGAGGGCCAGGATGACGCCGATGACCAGCGGGGCCTTGTCGTCCAGGGCCTGTTGGAGGTCGAGGTTTTCCACGGCCGCGCCGCCGACCGACGCCTCGCTGGGGAGTTCGGCCCGGAGGGTCTTGACGGTGCTCTTCAGTGACGCGTCGGAGGGGTCGACCGACGGCATGGCCTGGATCAGACTCCAATGCGAGCCGTCGGCGGCCGGCTGGGCGGGCAGGACGGCGGCGATGCCGTCGGTGGAGGTGAGGGTGCGGGCTGTGGCCTGCGCCTGGGCGGTGGGCGTGACGATCTGGAGCATGCCGGGGGCGCCCGTGCCGAGGGCCTGCTGCACCATCTCGTAGCCCTGCCGTGAGCTGTCGGCGGCGGGGACGACGGTGATGGACGGCATCGCGGTCTTCAGCCCGAACACCGGGACAGCGAGCGCGAACAGGACCAGCAGTGCGGGTACTCCGTAGCGCAGCGGGTGCCGCCATAGCTGCTCGCCCCAGGCGCCGAAGCGCGGGGAGACGACCTGATGGGTACGGGCCCGGGGAAGGGCGAGCTTGTTGACGCGCGGGCCCAGCTTGCCGAGGACGGCGGGCAGCAGAGTCAGGGTCGCGGCGAGCACGAAGACGACGGAGAGCATGATGCCAACGGCCATGGTGCGGACCGCTGGAGCGGGCACGAGCATGACCGCGGACAGGCTGACGAGCACGGTCAGTCCGGACAGCAAGACGGCCTTGCCGGCGGTGTCCATGGTCTCCTGCACCGCGCGGCGTGGGTCGTCGTGGCGGGCGAGGGCGCCGCGGAAGCGGATGACGAGGAAGAGCGCGTAGTCGATTCCGAGCGCGAGGGCGAACATCAGGGCGAAGTCCATGGCCCAGATGGAGATCGGCGTGACATGGCCGATCAGGACCAATGAGCCCACGGAGGCGGCCAGCCCGGCCATGGTGAGCAGCAGGGGCAGGCCGGCGGCGACGAGCGAGCCGAAGGCGAGCACGAGGACGATCAGGGTGACCGGCCAGGACAGAATCTCGGCCTGGATCATCGCGTCGAGGTTGGCGGTGTTGAAGTCGCTCCACATGACGGATGCCCCAGTGGCCCGTACGGCGATGCCGTTGGTGGACAGCGCGCGCAGCGGATCCTTCAGGTCGTCGGAGGCGCGCACCATGTCGTCCGGGTTGGCCTTGGCGCCGGCCAGCAGTACGGCGGTCCTGTTGTCCCGGCTGATCGTCACCGCGGCCCGAGGCTGGACGACCCCGGAGATCCGCTCATCAGCGGTCAGCAACTGGGTCGCCTTGGCGAGCACGGTCTGCACGGCGGGGTCGGTGACCGGCCGGTCGGCGTGGACGACGACCTGGATGGCGGTGGAGCCGGTGCCGCCGAAGTGCTGCTGGGCCAGCTCCCGGACCGCGACGGATTCCGATCCGTTGCTCTGCCAGCCCGCACCGGACAGTGCGGTGGTCACCTGCGGCGCGAAGGCACCGAGCACGGCGACCACAATCACCCACCCCGCCAGCACGGTCCTGAAGTGGCTCGCCGTCCAGTCGCCGAGGCGCCCCAGCGGGCCGGGTGACGAGGGTGGGGGCGGTGCGGCTTCGGTCTTCGGGGCGTGGTCGACGCTCGTCATGGAATCCTCCTGATACCCCGGGGGGTAATTTGATCTGCGACGACGAGCGTACCCGATACCCGTGGGGGTATTATTGAGTCACATACGCACGCTGCCCATCACCGGAGAACCCGTGAGCTACGACCGCACCGTCAGCCTGACCAGCGACTTCGCCACCACGGTCGCGGCCGTACGCGAAGCCCTCGCCGCCCAGGGCTTCGGCATCCTCACCGAGATCGACGTCACAGCCACCCTCAAGGCCAAGCTCGGCCACGACATGGAGGACTACCTGATTCTCGGCGCCTGCAACCCGTCTCTGGCCCACCGCGCCATCGAAGCCGACCGCACCATCGGCCTGCTGCTGCCCTGCAACGTCGTCGTACGCCGACAGGGCGACCGCACGCTCGTCCAGGCCCTGGACCCCGACACCATGGTCACTCTGACCGGTCTGCCCGCCCTGCAGCCCGTCGCACAGGAGGCTGCTGCCCGCCTGGACGCCGCCCTCGCCTCGCTCGCCTGACTGCCCGTGATCCCTGCCTTGCGAGGCACGACCGGACACGCCGCTGTGGATTGTCGCCAGGCACGGGCGGCCCCCTCACGTCCGATCGGCCCCTGGCGAGGATTCGCGCGAAGTGGCAGATCTTCGGGGAGCGCCGGCCGCCGGGCCGGGTTTTACAGAAGCTGGACGGCGGCCGCGCACCTCCCCGTCGGGGGGTCATCCACGCCGTCGACTGCGAAGAAGCACCCCCGGGACACCGGCCCCTCCCCCGACCACAGCCGGACCAGTCTTCACCTGGCGGGTTTTCGGCTGGATGAAGTCGGTGTCGACGCGCTCGCGGCGCCGACGGCCAGTGGCGACATCCCGCACGCTGGCACCGCACCTGCCCCGACCTCTCCCCCGCCGACGTCCCCGACGCGACGGCGCCGCCGCACTGACGCGGCACGGGCGCGGCGGCCGGGCCGACGCGCAACCCGGCTGCGCGCGCCCCGATACCCGGACGCATCCGCGCCGCCCATCCCGCTTGTCGCCTCGGTCAGCCGTCACCTCCGACCGCCGACGGCCGGCCAGTCGAGGCGTCATGAGGAGCAGGACGAGAGGCACCACGAGGGACATCAAGAACGGAACATCGCAGGTTGCTCCAGTACTTGCTGCGGAAGACGCCGTCCGTGGTCGGGACAATCGGCGGACAGCCGAAGCGCCGGATCAGGCCGACTTCGCGAATGGACGTGACGGCGATCAGAAGTTTCTGATCTTCTCTTCGGCATGACATCACATATCCGACTGCGACTGGTGTTAGGGGCCGCGGCATCAACTTCTGCGCTGCTGGGCGGCCTCGCTTATGTGACGGGTGCCGTCACCGGCGAGACGAGCACCTCCATCGTCGCCGCCCGGCCGGGGAGCAGCGCCCCCTCCGACTCCGCCCTGCGCAGGACGCTGCAGGAACTCGAGAAGTCCTACGACGGGCGTATCGGTGCGGTGGGCATCGACCTTGGGACCGGCAGAACGGTCGGCTACCGGGCCGACGAGCGCTTCCCGTTCAACTCCATGTTCAAGGTGTTCGCGTGCGCGGCAGTGCTGCACAAAGCGCGCACCAGCGACCCCGGGCTGATGGACAAGGTGGTCCGCTGGAAGCCTGCCGAGATGGCCGAGCTGACCGCGAACTCCCCGGAAACGACTGAATACACCGACACCGGCATGACACCAGCACAGCTGTGCCGCGCCGGGATCACCAAATCCGACGGCTTCGCGGGCAACACACTGCTGAAGCAGATCAGCGGGCCGCGCGGGCTGACCGAGTTCTTCCGCGCGACCGGTGATGGGACGAGTCGCCTGGACCGACCAGAGCCTGGGCTGACCGAGTGGAAGCCCGGTGAAAAACGCGACACCACCACCCCCGCGGCGGCCGCACAGACCTTCACCAAGCTCACCACAGGTAAGACCCTCCATACCCGCGACCGTGCGCGACTGGTCGGCTGGCTGAAGGCCAGCCTCACCGGCGCCAACCGGATCCGGGCCGGACTCCCCCAGGACTGGACAGTCGGCGACAAGACCGGAACCGGCGGCGCGAGAAACTACGGCACCGCCAATGACCTGGCCCTCGTCTGGACACCCCGCTCGAACGCGCCGATCGTCTTGTCGGTGTTCACCAACCGCAACCTCAACAACACCCCTCACGATGACAAGGTGATCGCCTCCACCGCGACCGCGCTGGCCAAGGCCCTCGGCAGGTTGTGACCGGCAGTTCCCGCCACTACTAGAGCGAGTTCGCATGGACGGGAAACCGCGCTGGCCAGGCCCGTCCGAGCAGCGCGCCTGGCGCGCCTTCATCGGCATACATCCGCAACCTCCCAGCGCGCAGGCTGCAGGCCGCGGGGAACCTGTCCATTGAAGGGTGGCCAATGGCCTCAACACTCTGATGCGCCGCACCGCACGCCACTGCCGCGGCGCCGAAGGGCAGGTCGAAGGGGAACGTGTTCGGGTACGACTCGCGCTGGTGCTCATCGACCAGCAGCCGGAGATGCCTGCGCGAATACCGGACTACCCGAGATCGACCGTGACTCCCTGAATGCCTACGCCGACGATGCCGTTGCCATCCGCCTCGCCGTTCGCACGGCGGGCCGGCGCCGCTTCATCACGCTCGATCCGGGGACCGAGATCTGCCCGGCCTTCACGGTCGTGGAATGGATGCCGGCCTCAGGACGAGGTTCCGCACGGACGCGGTCGCGGCATCATCAGGGAGGCGCATGACGCGGCGGTCGAGCAGATCATCCAGGTGGCAGCGCGCCCAACACGGCCTTCGCCCACGCCGCGAGGCGAGCCTCGGCTGGTCGTCGCCGCTGGGAGGGCGGCCATACGGGAGATCTACGGCTGGCGCCGGGCGGAGTTGAAGAGGCTCGACCCTGGCCTGACGAAGGCCGCAGGGCATGTGGGAGGGGCACCGGTTGACCGGTGCCCCTCTTCCGCGTACACGCTCGACTCAGTTCTCGGCGGACAGCTCGCCCGAGAAGGCGGCAGCCATCCGCAGCCAGGGCGCCGCCTCGTCTCGGCGCCCCTGGCGTTCCAGGGTGCGCCCCAGCATCAGGTGGGCGTAGTGCTCCACCGGATCGCGGTCGATGACCTGACGCAACTGCTCCTCGGCCCGCCTCAGTTGCGCGGAGTGATAGTAGGCCCGGGCCAGCAGCAGCCGGGGACCGGTCTGCTCGGGGACCTCTTCGACGACGACGGCCAGAAGACGGACGGCACCGATGTAGTCCCGGTCCTCGAAGAGCAGTTGAGCTCTCTCCCAGCGCTCGAGGACGGTCTCCTCGTGCGGCCCGCCGACGCCGTTGTCGAACAGGTGCAGGGCACTGGCCCAACGGTCGGGCGCGACTCCGCCCTGCGCCGGGTAGGCGTTGAAGGTGTCGACGTTGTCGGTCATCAGTTTTCCCTTCCTGCCGGCTCCTGGGCGAGACCGGCGCCGCGAGCGGCGAGCAGCGATACATGGGTGGGGGCGTCGGGCACCTCGGCCGGCCGGCTCTTGGCGAACTCCTTCCGCAGGACGGGCACGACCTCCTCTCCGAGCATGTCGAGCTGCTCCAGCACCGCCTTGAGCGGGACTCCGCCGCCATCCACCATGAACAGCTGGCGCTGGTAGTCACCGGCGTACTCGCGGAAGGACAGCGTCTTCTCGATGACCTGCTCCGGGGTACCGACGGTCAGCGGGGTGTGCTCCATGTACTCCTCCATGGACATCCCGCCGCCCATCACCGGGGAACGGTCGAAGACCGGGCGGAACTCGCGTATCGCGTCCTGGGAGGTTCGGCGCATGTACACCTGGCCGCCGAGGCCGACGATCGCCTGCTCGGCGCTGCCGTGACCGTAGTGCGCGTACCGCTCCCGGTACAGGTCGATCATCTTCTGGGTGTGCTCCTTCGGCCAGAAGATGTTGTTGTGGAAGAAGCCGTCCCCGTAGTAGGCGGCCTGCTCGGCGATCTCCGGGGAGCGGATGGATCCGTGCCAGACGAACGGCGGTACGCCGTCCAGGGGCCGCGGCGTTGCGGTGAACCCTTGGAGCGGCGTGCGGAACTTCCCCTCCCAGTCCACGACGTCCTCGCGCCACAGCCGGTGCAGCAGCGCGTAGTTCTCGACGGCAAGGCTGATCCCGTCGCGGATGTCCTTGCCGAACCAGGGATACACCGGGCCGGTGTTGCCGCGGCCCATCATCAAGTCCACGCGCCCGTCCGCCAGGTGCTGGAGCATCGCGTAGTCCTCGGCGATCTTCACCGGGTCGTTCGTGGTGATCAGCGTGGTGGAGGTGGACAGGGTGATGCGCTCGGTCCGGGCGGCGATCCAGCCCAGCATCGTGGTCGGCGACGACGGCACGAACGGCCGGTTGTGGTGCTCGCCGGTCGCGAAGACGTCCAGGCCCACCTCCTCGGCCTTCTGCGCGATGGCGACCATCGCCTTGATCCGCTCGTGCTCGGTCGGCGTACGGCCCGTGGCCGGGTCCGTGGCGACATCACCGACGGTGAAGATACCGACCTGCATCGTGATCAGTCCTTCCTGAGTTGATACATCAACTACAACACCATAACTCGCCCCGGCGCATCCGTATTCCGGCTGCACCCGTCAGTCATTGCCGGGCCCGGGCCACATCAGCACTGCTCCTTCTCCAGGCGCTGACGATGCGGTCCGCCACGCGGGCGAAGGTCAGAAGTTCCTCGCGAGTCAGGGGCTCGATGAACAGGCGCCGAACCTCACTGACATGCCGGGGCGCGGCTTCCGCAATCAACTCTCGCCCCTCCGGCGTGATGACCACGAGCGCGCCGCGGCCGTCCGCGGGACATTCCTGCCGGGCCACCAGGCCGCGCTTCACCATGCGGGAGACCTGATGCGACATCCTGCTCTTCTCCCACTCCAGGCTCCTGGCCAGATCCACATGACGGCGGCCATCGGGCGCCTCCGAGAGGTGGACCAGCACGGCGTAGTCGTAGCCGGACAGGCAGGACTCCGACTGCAGACCGCGGGCCAGGCGTCCACCGAGTCTTCGGCCCCCCGGAGGGAGACGCCGGTAGAGCCGGCCAACATCAGCCATACGCGGGCAAGTCGGTACTGCAGCTCGGCGTACTGGCCGTCTGGCGGGACAACAAGCTCTTCACGACGACACGTCATTTAGTTGACACATCACCATGGCTTCCCTATGTTCCTGGGCGACGATCCCGCAGACGAAGCAACCAAGAGTCCGCGACCCCCGGCCGGGGCGCGGACCACACCGGAAGGAACCACCCCCATGTACATCATCGCCGCCGTCCTCAGCGTGCTGCTCGCCCTTGTGTCGCTGGCCGCCGGCGCTCCGAAGACCATGCTGAAGGGCGATGTGTCCGCGCAGCTCCAGTCCCACATGGGCCTGAGCGCCGGGCTGGTCCGCTTCATAGGAACTGGCCGAGGTCGCCGCGGTCGTGGGCCTGGTCGTGGGGATCTTCTGGCAGCCTCTGGGCATCGCGGCAGCCGTCGGCTTCGGGATCACGATGATCGGCGCCGTGGGCTACCACTCCAAGGCCGGCGACTACGCCGACCCCGCCACCCGCGGAAACGCCATGCTCCTCGCGGACCGGCGGTTCGCCGATGTCTGCGAGGACGGAGCGGCCCAGCGCGTCCAGGGAAACACCGGAACGGCAGTGCGAGGCGAGCGCGTCCGTCAGACGGCGTGGACCGGCGTCGAGGTCGGGGTCCTGACAGCGCACCAGACCCTTGGTGTACAGGGCGAGGGTGCTGCCGGACTCCAGGGTGACCGTGGTGACCTCGAACGGCATGCCGCCGACGCCGAGCGGTGGCCCTGGAGAGATCGGGATGTCCTGTTCGGTGCCGTCGGGGCGGACGGACACCGGCGGAGAGTGACCAGCACTGGCGACGGCACACTGACGGCTGACCGGGTCGTAGACGGCGTACAGGCAGGTGGCATTCAGTGTGTCCCGGTGCTCAGGGGGCGCCTCGCCGGCCAGGCGCTGTACGAGACCGTCGAGGCGGGTGAGCAACTCGCCGGGATCGAGCTCCAGGTCGGCGAGGGTGTGGATGGCGGCGCGCAGTCGTCCCATCGTGGCGGTCGCGTGCAGACCGTGCCCGGCGACGTCCCCGACGACCAGGGCGAGCCGGAGCGAGGCCAGGGGTATGGCGTCGAACCAGTCGCCACCGATCTCGGCTCCGCCGGCCGCGGGCCGGTAGATCCCGATCGTCTCGGCCGCCGGCGTGTCGGTCATGGCCCGCGGCAGCAGACGCTCTTGCAGAGCGGCCGCCACCCGGTGCTCCCGCGTGTAGCGGCGGGCGTTGTCGATGGCCAGTGCGCCTCGGAGGCGATCTCCGTGGCCAGGTCGACGTCCTCCTCGGTGAACGGGGCCGGATCCGTCAACCGCCACACCTGAAGGTCACCGAGGATCAGGCCGCGCGCGTACAACGGTGCGATCACCACCGAGTGCCAGTCTTCGGGCAGGAGCTCGATCAGCCGGGAGTCACTCAGGAGCGGTAGGAGTTCGTCACGGGTCAACACGAGCGTCTCGCCGTGTTGCATGCCGCGCAGGGCTGGGTGATCCAGGAACGGGGGCAGGGACTCCCCTGGGCCGACGTGCCCCGGCCACTCACCCGTCGCAGAGGCCACAGCGCGCAGGTGGAGGTCTCCGCCACCGAACATCTTCGGGGGCTCGTCCCCTTCCAGCGCTGCCTCGGCGAGGTCGGCGAATCCCCATGTCGCCCAGCCCTGGTACCACCGCTTCGGTCAGTTGTTGCGCGGTGCGTGAGACGTCCAGCGAGCCGCCGACGCTGATCGCGGCCTCTCGGAGGAGATCCAGATGCCGACGGGCCCGCCGCTGCTCGGTCGTGTCGGTGAAGAAGGCTGCGACGCCGGTCGGGTGCCCCCCTTCGTCCTCCAGCCGGACGGCGGACAGACTAAGGCTCCGCTCCCGCCCGGGTGCCTGCGGGGCCCGCGTCCGCTTCTCCTCGCCGACCAGCGGTACGCCTGACTCCAGCACCTGGCGCAGCGAGGCCTCGATGTTGTCGGCGTCCTCGCCGTGGAGGATGTCCCGCAGCCGGGCACCGGCCTGTGCGGGCGGCCCGCCGGACCTCTCGGGGAGGATGTTGGTGTGCAGGATGGTCAGGTCATGGATACCGACGCCGATCCCGTCCTGGGAGAACAGCGCGCGCAGGAGCGACGCGCCGAGATCCTGTTCGCGCACTCGTTGTGTGGGGGCGGCCAGAACCAGCAGTTCGGCGGAATCCTCCAGTCGGTGCACACGGAAGGTGACATCGACCGTGCCGCCCTGGCGGTGCCGCAGCAGGGCCCGGCCCCCGGCCGGCAGCCGGGTGCCCTGCAGGGGTCCCGCGCATGACGCATCGGAGGCATCGGCAATCAGGTCCTCCAACGGCCGGCCCTGGACATCCGCGGCGTCGTAGCCCACAAGCTCCGCGGCCGCCAGGGACCACTGGCGTACGGTGCCGTCATCGTCGAGTACGGCGGTGGCGAGGGCGTCGAGCGTGAAGGACCCACTGCCCGCATGCCCGCTGAGTCCGCTCATGGCACTCCTCGCTCGGCTCGGCACCTCGCTGTACTCCACCGGGGGGGCTGTTCCCATTATCGCGTTCTCGGCATCCGCGCTGGCGTGGTTACGCCCTCCGGGGCCCATTGACGTCCCCGGTGCTTCGCCTCAGCTCACACCCTCATCTTCGAGGCGTTCTCGGCCAGCCAGTCATCGAAGTTCTTCAGCGCCGAATGGAGATCCCGCAGCCGGTCCAGGTCACGGACGCCGGTGAACTCCTGGTCGAAGTCGCCGTAGTACTGGAACATGTTGCCGATCTCGTCGCCCTCCGGGAAGCCGAGGGTGCGGAAGACGTCGTAGGGGACAGCCTGAAGGCTTACGGGTTCGCCAAGCCGACCGTGTGGCCGATGCCTTGCTCGCCGCCCTTGAGAATGGCGTAAGCGGTGCGGCCGATGTCGGCCACGTCAACGCCGGTCGGCAGCACGGTCGTGTGGTGGCTGACGGTGGTGGGCGATGCCGGAGCGGCGGGCGGCCTCGGTGGTGGTGGCACCGCTGGCGGAGGCGCGTTGGCCCACAAGTAGCCCGGTCACCGGTCACCGGTCTTGAGGTGCAAGGCTTGAGGGGGAGCCAGGTGCCTCCCCGTTGCTTGGACGCCTTTCCCGGTGCGGAGGGCGGCATGGTGCGCAGAGCTTCGCGGCTTGGCCGCCCGGCGTAACGGTCAGGCGGCACGGAAGAGCATCGCGAGGGCGGCCGGAGCCGCGGTACGGGCCATGGTGGTGTGCACGGGACGGACGGTGCTGACGGGGACCGCGGCCTGTGAGCGGTTCCGCGCGAAGACGACCAGGCGCAGCACCGCGAACCGCCCGACACCGACGAGTGCGGAGGCAGACAGATAGACGACCTGCTCAAGCACCGCATCGGGCGTCGCCACCAGCAGATGCAGGACGAGCACCGCCACAGAAGTCACCGCATACGCGACCGCCGCGGACCCGGCCGACTGCACATGCTGGAGCCGAGTCGCACGCCCGCCCGCGCCGAAGGTGAAGCGTGCGTGGAGCTCGGTGGCGAGGAGCGTGGAAAGCACGGTGATCAGGGCGTTGGCCAAGGCCCAGGGAATCAGGGAGGCAAGGGTCGCCACGGCGAAGCTGGAGGCGAGCCCCACCCCACCGCCGCTGAGCACGAAGCGGGCGAAGGCGGTGAAGGGACCGGGTGCCGCCTGCTGCCGACTCTGCATAGTCTCCATGATCCGCGACCCTTTGGTTGATGCATCATATTTATATGTGACACATCAACGTCAATGGGCGCCCAGACCCTAGAGATCGTCTTCCTCCGTCGCGGCCGGTCCCCTCCGTCACGCGATCTTCCGCGTGACCCGCGTGCACCGCATGCTCGCCGGGCAGCTGCTTCGCCGCGTCGGCCTCCACCCCGGCCAGGAACTGGTCATGATGCAGCTGTGGGACCGCGGCCCTCAGCGCCACACCGACCTCGTCCGCCTGCTCGGCTCCGGCGCCGCCACCATGACCCGCACCATCCAACGCCTGGAGAACGCCGGCTCCGTACGCCGCCGCCCCTCTCCCTGCGACAAGCGGGCCACCATCGTCGAGCCCACGGTCGCCGGCAACGCCCTTCGGGAAGAGGTGGAGCGCGCGTGGCTCGAGGCCATCGTCGTCA
The DNA here is from genome assembly GCF_056820935.1 of Streptomyces sp. Q2. Taxonomy (NCBI): domain Bacteria; kingdom Bacillati; phylum Actinomycetota; class Actinomycetes; order Kitasatosporales; family Streptomycetaceae; genus Streptomyces; species Streptomyces sp. Q2. The sequence goes on from NZ_JBXEJE010000026.1 coordinate 128,605, forward strand.
ACGAGCTGGCCCCCGACGAGCAGGCCGAGGCTCTTGAGGTCATGGGCCGGATCGAGGACAGGCTCACACGGGCCGCGGCACGACTCGACTGAGGCACCGCACGACGGATCCGGAGCCGCCACGCGGATCCGGGCTCAGCCGTCCGCCGCCGTCTTGGTACAAGACGTCGGGCGGTGCCGGGGCGGGACGAGGGCCAGGATCATTCCGTCGAGCATGGCGGCCGGCGCGATCAGGAAGGAAGCCGTCCTTCCCTCGAAACAAACCGCACCCATCGACGATCCACTCCCCCGCTGTCTTCGACGATCCCCCCCGCCTGCCTGAAAGGGCCTCTGGCTTGGAGGCCCAGGACAATCTCAGGACGCCTTCGCCGCCAGGCAGAACTGCGGTCGGCCGATCAGGCGGGGTCCTCGTCCAGCTTCGCCACCACTCGCTCGGAGATGTCGGCCAACATCCGCAGCTCCGCCGGGGTCACATGGTCCAGGAACAGCTCCCGCACCGCCTCCACATGCCGCGGAGCCGCCGCCTCGACCGCCGCCCGCCCGGCATCTGTGATCACCACGAACGCTCCCCGCGCGTCATCGGGGCACTCCTCACGCACCACAAGCCCCCGACCGGCCATCCGCGCGATGTGGTGGGACATCCGGCTCTTCTCCCACTCGAGCGCCCGGCCCAGATCCTGGTAACGCTGCCGCCCGTCCGGCACATCGGTCAGATTGACCAGCACCGCGAAATCCGCGGCCGAGACGTTCGACTCGCTCTGCAACATGCGTGCCAGACGGCCCCCCAGCCGCTCGTGCAACCGGACAAAGCCCCGCCAGGCGCGCTGCTCCTCTGCCGTCAACCACCGCACTTCTTCATCCATACACCGAGTGTAGAGGAGTTGATGGGTCACCAAGTTGGACGGAGCCCAACCCATCGACCATGGCATGTCCCTCGGTCAGGACGCGTACCGCGGCGTCCACCGCGTCGCCGAGACCGCGGCGCGCAGCTCGGCCTCCGTGGCCTCGGGTGCGGCACCGTCCTCCACAGCGGCCTTGGCCACGGCCAGGGCGATCTCGCGGGCCGCGTCCGATGACCCCGCACCTCTTGAGCTCGGGCGTCCTCTATCCCATCGGATCGGATGCCAGACGCCCCGTGCGTCCTCGACGTCACCCCCGACGGCCTCGCCCTGGTGGAGACGGCCATCGGAGTCACCTACGAGGAGATCATCGCCCGCACCGCCGCCCCGGTGCGTGTCGACGATCTCTCCGCAGCCTCCTGAGCGGAGTCCTCCTGGGGCCACGCCCGATGAAACGCATGGTCAAGAACACTCGCCCCCGGGAGCGCCCGCCGAAGGACACGGCGGACCCCGCCCCCATGGAGGACGTTCTCCAGGCCGCCCTACACTCCTTCGCCACCCACGGTTTCAACGGCGTGTCCGTGCGCACGCTCAACCGCGAACTCGGTGTCAGCCACAACCTGCTGCATCAGCGGTACGGCTCGAAGGAGGGCATCTGGTACGCGGCCGTGGACTGGGGCTTCGGCCACCTTGTGACGAAACCGCTCGCCGCCGACGACGCATCGGCACCGCCGCTGGACCGGTTGCGGGCGTTCATCCGAACGTTCATCCACGTGGCCGCCGAACATCCTGAGCTGCTGCGCCTGATGAACATCGAGGGCGGAGAGTCCAGCGAGCGGCTGGACTACATCGTCGAGCACTTCATCGAACCGCAGCCGACCCGGTTCCGGCACATCTGGCAGCACCTGGCCGAGCGCGGGGAGGGCAAGGACGTGCCTCCCAGGGTGATGTACTTCCGCCGGCTCAGCCGGATTCGCGGTCCGGGTAGACGGGCGCGCCCGGCTGCCGGCGCCAGGACTCGTCGAGGCCACCCGCGTCTACCGCGTTGAAGCCGAGTTTCTCGATGAGGTCGCACAGCGGGCCGTCTCGTCGTTACGGGGATCTTCCCTTTTGGAATGGTCACCTCAACCCGTGCTTGACATGTCATCTACCTCCCTCTAGGTTAGATGATACATCAACCAACACATGCGGGACCGCCTCCGCGGGACCACCACCGATCACCTGGGGTACCTGTGAACGTCGCTCTGTGGGCTGTCGCGGCCCTGCTCGCTCTTGTCTTCCTCGGTGCCGGCGCTGCCAAGCTCGCCCAGCCCAAGGAGAAGCTCAGCGCATCCCCCTCCATGGGCTGGGCCGAGGACTTCTCCCCGGCGATGATCAAGACAATCGGCCTCTTGGAGGTTCTCGCCGCACTCGGGCTGATTCTGCCCGCGGCGGTGGACATCGCTCCGGACCTCGTTCCCCTGGCCGCCTCCGGCCTGGCACTGACCATGTTCGGCGCCGGCATCACACACAGCCGGCGCGGGGAGTTCCATTCGGTCGTCATGAACGTGGTCCTGTTCGCCCTGACCGTCTTCGTGGCCTGGGGCCGGTTCGGTCCGCACTCGTTCTGACCGACTCGTTCTGACCGCACTCGTTCTGACCTCACCTGACAGCGAAGGAAAGCCCTCATGCCCGCGATCACCGTGGACGACGTGCTGGTCCTGCCCCGCCTGCCGGAGCTGGACCCGGCCGGCACCGCCTTCCGGCCCGTCCGCAGTCTGACGACCGCCCAGACCGGCTTCGAGGGCGAGGGCTTCCCGGTCCGCCGCGCCTTCGCCGGAGTGCTGCCCACCGAGCTCGACCCGTTCGTACACATGGACCACATCGGCGAGGTCGAGCAGGCCCCAGGAGAACCCCAGGGCACCCCGTGGCATCCGCACCGGGGCTTCGAGACCGTCACCTACCTCATCGACGGCGCCGTGGAACACCAGGACTCCAACGGAGGCGGCGGCCTCATCACCGACGGCGACACCCAGTGGATGACCGCAGGCTCCGGAATCCTGCACATCGAGCAGCCTCCGGAGTGGCTGGTCCAAAGCGGTGGGGTGGCCCACGGCGTGCAGCTGTGGGTCAACCTGCCCCGCGCCAAGAAGATGACCCCGCCCCGCTACCAGGACATCCGCGGCAAGCACACCGGGCTGGTCACCACCCCGGACGGCGGCGCCCTGATCCGCGTGATAGCCGGCGACATCGCCGGACACACCGGCCCCGGCGTCACCCACACCCCGATCACCGTCGCCCATCTCACCATCGAGCCCGGCGCCCAGGTCGACCTGCCGTGGGACCCGTCCTACAGCGCACTGGTCTACGCCCTGGCAGGTCACGGTACGGTCGGCACCGAAGCCCGCCCCATCCAGGAGGGCCGGCTCGCCGTCCTCGGCTCCGGTGACGCGCTGCGCCTGACGGCCGACCGCGCCCAGGAGACCCGCTCCCCCAAGCTGGAGCTCTTCGTGCTGGGCGGCCTCCCGATCCGCGAACCCGTCTTCCAGTACGGCCCGTTCGTGATGAACACCCGCGAAGAGGTGCAGCAGGCGTTCGAGGACTACCAGGCGGGGCGTTTGGGCGTCATCCCCGCCGAGCGCCTCCCCCACACGTCCTGAACCTTTCCCGGCACTGGTCGGCGGAACCAGTACGCGGGCAGGGCCGGCCAGGCCGTGGCCATGCGGCCGGTTACACCTTCTGCCTCGGCCACCCGGCGCTCCCAGCGGGTCGAGCGCCACCGGCTGAGCCCGCGCGCCTTGGCGGTAGCCCGCGCTCGGGCGCGCGGCAGCTACGAGCGGCCTGCGGGTCGTGCGGGAGGTCACTCGCGGGGGACATGTGCGGTGGACGCGCCGAGTTCGGCCGGCCACTCATGGGCGGCCTCCGCGACAGACAGCACATCAGCTCCCACCACGTGATCAGGAACGACGTCGACAGCGCCGAGGCCACGGCGTACATGTACGCCTCACACGGGGTCTATGCGCCTGTCGGAGTGGAGAACCCGTAGACGATGCGCGGCTCGTGCGACATCTCCATGCGCCGCACAAAGACGGTTGGCGCATGAGTCGGCTGCGCGTGCACCGGTGGGACGAGGCCGGCAACAAGCACGTCATCCGCACCTCCCGGCAGCCGCGACTCCCTGCAGGCGATGGCGAATCGACCGCGTGCAGGGAGCAGGACGCAGGGGGTGATTTGCCTGCGACCGCCCCGGGGCCCGGGCGCCTCAGCCGCGCCCGGGCCCCGGCGCACCAGCAGAACCACGTGTCAGGCCGGCGCCGTGGCTTCCCGGGTCGCGTCACCTCCGATCCGTGCCTGTGCAAAGCCCCCGGCGAGGTCTTCGGCGAGCAACCGCTTGGCGATCGAGTCGAGGGCCGCGCGCAGTTCAGGGGTGGCGGGGCGGCCCTGGTCGCGTTCGAGGTGGTCCGCGAGCCAGTTCTCCCAGCCCTGCGCGATGGCATGGGCCTGTTCGTCCCCCTGCGCGGTGAGCGAGTAGAAGTTTCCGTCCTGGCTGACGTCGCCGCTGCGGATCGCCGCGTCGAAGGCCGGCTGCAGGACCTGTTCGGGCATGTGATGGCGGGAGGCGATCTGGCTGAGTTTGGCGTAGCCCAGCAACCTCGTCCAGAGGGCGACCTGCATGACGGTCCACGCGCGCCCCGGGTCGAGCCGGGAGCCGGACAGGGCGAGTGCGTCCGCGTACGACATGTGGCCCGCCTTTCGCAGCAGGGCTGAGATCTGCCGCTCCAGGGGAACGCCGACGCCGTCGACCGGGGCCCCGAATGCGCCGTCGAGGTCGGTGGAGGCCATCCGGGCACTGTCGCGCAGGGTGACCTGGCGCAGGAAGAGCGCCACGACGAACCCGAGCAGGGCCACTGGCACCGTCCACAGGAAGATCCTGCCCATGGAGTGAGCGCAGGCGTCGATGACGGGAAGGGCGGCGGCATCCGGGAGTTGGTGCAGGGCCTGCGGGGACTGGGCCGCTCGGGCGATCTGTTCCGCGGGAGCCGCGCCGGTCGTGGCCGCCTGCCGGATGCCGTGCGCGAGATCCGACTCGAGGGAGTTGGCGTAGATGGTGCCGAAGACCGCGGTACCGAAGGCGCTGCCGAGCGTGCGCAGGAAGGTCACGCCGGACGTCGCGGTGCCGAGGTCCTTGTAGTCGACGGTGTTCTGCACGACGATCGTCAGAATCTGCATGCTCAGGCCGAGACCGGCACCGAGGACCAGCATCAACACCGACTCCAGCCAGGTGGGGGTCGACCGGTCCATCAGCGACAGCAGGTACAGCCCGACCGCGGTCACCAACGTGCCCACGATGGGGAACACGCGATACCGGCCGGTCTTGCCGACGACATTGCCGCTGTACAGCGACGTACCCATCAGACCGATCACCATCGGCAGGGTGCGTATCCCGGAGTACGTCGCGTCGGCACCGTCCACGTACTGCAGAAAGGACGGCAGGTACGTCATCGCACCCAGCATCGCGAAACCCACAATGAAGGACAGGACGGCGCACACGGTGAAGACGGGGTTCTTGAACAGGCGCATCAGAAGCATGGGTTCTGCGGCCTTGATCTCCACCAGGCAGAACAGCACCAGCGACAGCAGTCCGCCCGCGAACAGGCCGATGATGAGGGGGGAGGACCACGCGTACTCGCTGCCGCCCCAACTGGTCGCCAGAATCAGGGCGCTCGCACCGAGCGCGACGAATGCGATCCCCAGGTAGTCGACGATCGGTTTCACGACCGCCTTGACCTGCGGAATATTCTTCATCGTCAGGATGACGACGACGAAGGCGACCGGCACGTTGACGTAGAAGCACCAGCGCCAGGAGAGGTGATCGGTGAAGAAGCCGCCGAGCAGCGGGCCGAGGACGGTGGAGGCACCGAACACGGCGCCCATCGCACCCTGGTACTTGCCGCGCTCGCGCAGCGGGATGACGTCCGCGATGAGGGCCGTGGCGGTGACCATCAGTCCACCCGCGCCGATGCCCTGCACCGCCCGGGAGGCGCAGCCGGGCCTCGATCCCGAGCGACCAGTCCGTCGGCGCCGTACTCGTGCGCTCGGACAGCCACTCGAGTACGTCATCGACAGCCCCCCGGTCACCCGTGCGGGCCGCCGCCTCCGCCAGTTCGGGCACGACGAACGGTCCCAGTCCGCACGGGTCGTGTTCGAACACCTCCCGGGCGGCGACGAGCGCCTCACCGTGGCGGCCGAGGCCGTTGTGGAGCACCGCGCGCATACAGCCTGCGAACGGCGTGACGGCCCCGTCCCCCTGACCAGGCGCCGCCCGTTGGCTCGCCTCGGCCAGCTCCCGCACCCGCGTCTCCTGCCCGCGCCACGCCATCAGCATCATCTCGGGAAACGGAAAGTAGGGGGTGCCCGTCGCCTCGGTGAGGATGCAGTACTCCGCGATCACCTCCCGCGCGCTCGCGAACTCTCCGGCGAGAACCTGCCCAAGGCCCAGGACGTTGAGCGCGACCCGCAACTGCCCCATCGCACCTGTCCCGCGAGCGACCCTCGCCTGGCGCGTGGCGATCGTGAACGACGCCTCCGCGTCCCACAGTTCCATGGCGAGGACGACCGCCGCCCTGCCGCTCACCAGCCGACCCGAGTCGCCGTCAGGTCCACTGATCATGCCCAGTGCCTCGGCGAGCATCGGCGCCGCCACCGTGTACCCCTTCGTGGCCCGCGCCACCCAGGCGTCGAGCAACACGTCGGCCGTACGCGGCGGTTCGGGAGCGGCAGGCGCGTTGCGCGCGGTTTCCGCGACCGCAGAGAAGCTGTTCGAGTTGTCCAGAGCGTCGCCCAGCGCGGCCGCCACGAGCGCCTCCAGGTAGATCTCGCGCGTCAGGGCGGGATCGAACGGTTCCCTGCGCCGGGCCGCGCCGAGGAGGATCCGGGTCGCTTCGGGCATGCGCTGCTGCTCCAGCGCGATCCGGCCGCGCAGGTGCTCGCCCTCGGCCGTCCGCAGGGCGTCTGCCGGACCCGCCTCGGCCACCTCCAGCAGCCTCAGCGCGTCGAGGGGGGCGTCGGCGTCGAGCTTGGCGCAGGCTGCCGTGAGCATGCGCTGCGCGCGGCGCGCGGGATCCGGTGTCAGGATCGCGGCGTGTTCGAGGAACGCCGCCGTCGCGGTGAGGCACCGCGCGCCAGTGCGCGGTCGGCGGAACGCTCGAGTTCCTCGGCGATGTCCTCGTCGGGCCCCGTCGCGGCCAGGGCGCGATGCCAGGCGCGGCGGTCGGGCTCCTGTTCGGGATCGGTGGCTTCCGCCAGTGCGTGGTGTGCGTCCCGGATTTCCTGCGGTGAGGAGGAGTTGGTCAGCGCCGAGCGGACCAGCGGGTGCCGGAACCGTACATGCGGGCGGACCTCGATCAGGCCAGTCTCAATGGTGGCGGTTACGGTCTCGCACGGAATGCCGAGCAGCGCAGCCGCCCGGTTCAGCAGCGCCAGATCGCCGACGGGGTCGACGGCAGCGAGGAGCAGCAGGCGTCGGAGCTCGATCGGGAGCGCGTCGATCCGGCGCCGGAAGCTCTCCTCGATCTTCTTCGACAGGGGCCTGGCACCGCGCCGTATCCCCAGGCCGCCGGCGATCTCCGCCGGCGACATCCCACGCAGCAGCTCCAGCAGGGCCAGCGGATTGCCGCGGGTCTCGCTGATGACCTGGTCGCGGATCCGTTCGTCCAGCGGCCCGGTAGCCACCGAGTCGAGCAGTGTACGGGCGTCCTCGTCCCCCAGCCCCTCGACGACGAGTTGCGGCAGACCCGCCAGGTCCCGGCTCGGCCGACGCGTGGTGAAGACGAGCCCGACCGACTCCCTCTCCAAGCGGCGGGCGACGAACGCGAGCACCTGCGCCGAGGCGCGATCGAGCCATTGCTCGTCGTCGATGACGCAGATCAGCGGCTCTTCCTCGGCGACATCGGCAAGCAGGCCCAGGACGGCCAAGCCCCCGAAGAACCGATTCGGCGCCTTTCCCGGGCTGATACCGAAGAACGTACGCAGGGCGTCGCTCTGCGGCACCGGCAGGCGGTCCAGCCGGTCCAGCATGGGCGCCAACAGCTGGTGCAGCGCGGCGAACGGCAGATCCATCTCCGCCTGGACACCGGTGGCGCGCACGATGCGGACATCCGATGTTCTGTCAACCAGCCAGTCCAGCAGTGCCGTCTTGCCGACGCCCGGCTCACCACTGACGACGAGGGCGCGACTCTCCCCCGCACGAACGGCGTCCACGAGGGCGCCGAGGGCCTCGCGCTCACGGCGTCGACCGATCAGCCGCGTACAACTCCCGCCCACAGCCGGACGGAAGTCCCTTGACGATGTTGACCGGGCGTCTCCCATACGGCCCAACAATACCTTGGGCCAAGGCATGTGCCGGATGCCCTTCCGTCCCTCATGACCAGGTAAGACTTGTCCAGGGGCAGGCCAGAGCAGGACGGTCTCGCGGGCACCGGTCGACGTCGGGCATGCGGTGCGGCACCTCCGCTCATGGGCAGAGGCGGTGACATACATCCGACCTGTTGCCGCGTCAGGAACCCGTGTGAAAGCCCAGCCGCACCCGTGCTCCGCTCCGCGCGAATTGCCTTGCGCAGACCCCCGCTTTTGGTCGCCGCTGATGACATGTGCCCAGCGAAGCCGCGGGCCGCACCTGAGCGCAGGCGCCTGCCCCTGGCGGCGCCGCGCCCGCGCGACCGACCGCCACCGCCACCGCCACCGCCACCGCCACCGCCACCGCCATCTGGGAGAACGTCTGCCAGGCCTACAGATACCGGGCACCGAGTCCTCGTCTCCGTCTGGTCTCACCGCAATGGTCGCCAAGCAGTTGACGCATCATCTAAAAGGTGCTTGACTCGCACAACACGTCAACGTCACGGGTTGTGCGGAGGCACATGATGCAGGCCCAGCAGCAGATCTCGCGCCGAACCGTTGCCCGGATCGAGGACAGGATTCATCTCGGTCCGGACGCTCAGGTCGACGACAAAAGCCTGATGTTCTCTCCCCAGGCCCCGGCGCTGACCGACCCTTTCCTGGTGTTGGTCGACGACCTGTTTTCGGAGCCCGGCTTCGAGTGGCACCCGCACCGTGGCTTGGAGACGGTGACGCTGGTACTGGACGGGGTGTTGGAGCATGGCGACAGCATCGGGAACAGCGGCACACTGACCGCTGGAGACATCCAGTGGATGACCGCCGGTCGCGGGATCATCCACCGCGAACTCGCCTTCCGCAATGAACGCGCACACATCATGCAGTTGTGGGTCAACCTGCCGGCCGACAAGAAGATGGTCGACAGCCGCTACCAGGACCTGCTTGCCGCCGGCCGGCCGGCCATCGACCACGACGGTGCCCACATCGACCTCATCTCCGGCGCCACCGGCGGCCTGACCGGCCCGGCACTCACCCATTGGCCGATCTCCGGCTCGGTGATCACCATGGAGCCCGGCCGGAGCCTCGACCACGCCCTGCCCGGCCAGGACCGAGCGTTCTTCACCGTGCTCGCCGGCGCCGTGAGCATCGCAGGCCGCACCGTGACCGCGGGGCAGACGGCCTGGTCCGATCCTCTTCCGGACGCGGACCTGTCTGCCATCGGGCTGCGAACCGATGACGGCGACGCCGCCACCGAGATCCTTACCTTCAGTGGGCCACCCATCCGACAGCCCGTCGCGATGGGCGGGCCCATGGTCATGAACACCCGGGCCGAGATCGAGCAGGCGTTCCGCGACTTCCACACCGGCAGGTTCGGCGCCGTCCCGCGCCAGGCCCGGCTGCAGTACCGATGACTTCAGTAATCCCTCTCGGCACGACTCTTCAGCAGGACGCTATCCGGATCCCAGGGATCGAGCCCCGAGAGAGGGTAATGGCCTGCGCTGAAGCGTCACCACCGCCTGTCACGCGCGGCTCGGACGCAGCCGGTCAGGCCCTTGTCTGATACTGCCCCCTGTGGTCCGACGGACGCCGCCGACCTGGTTCAGCTCTATGGGGATGACGACCTGGTCAAAAGGCTGCCGCCGCGCTGTGCAGGTTCTTGGCGGCCAGGGCGAGCCCTTCGGTCTGGGAGTAGGCGGCGTCCTCGTGCTCGATGTTCACGGCCATGTCGGGGTCGATCTCGGCGAGGGCCCGCAGGAACTCGGTCCAGAAGGGGACGTCGTTGCCGAGGCCGACCGCGACGAACTTCCAAGCCGGGTTCTCCGGCCAGGCGTTGCACCAGAAGCCGTACCCTGTGGGCACCTTGCCGGGCGCGTCGGCCGGCACGCGGGTGAACGACGTGTCGAGCACGCCGCGGATGTCGGCGCCGGGGCAGAGCGTCGCGTCCTTGGCGGCGGCGTGGAAGACCAGCGGGCCGAGCCACTTGACGCAGGCGACGACGTCCATGCCCTGCCACATCAGGTGGGAGGGGTCCATCTCGGCACCGACATTCGTCAGGCCTCCCTCGTCGACGAGCCGCTTCAGCGTGACGGGAGAGAAGACGAGATTGTGCGGGTGCATCTCGATGGCCACCCGGACGTCGTTCTCCCGGGCCAGAGCGTCGATCTCCTTCCAGAACTCGACGGCCACGCCCCACTGGTAGTCCAGGACGTCCATGTACACGCCGTCCCACGGGTTCACGACCCAGGAGGGGTACTTGGCGTCGGGGTCCGAGCCCGGCGTACCGGACATGGTCACGACGTGCTTCACGCCGAGCAGGCCCGCGAGACGGATCGTTCGACGCAGGTCGTCGGCGTGCTTGGGGCCGACACCCGGGAGCGGATTGAGCGGATTGCCGTTGCAGTTGAGGCCGGTCAGTTCCATCCCGCGGTCGGCGAAGGCCGCCAGGTACTCCTCGCGCGCGGTGGCCGAGGACAGCAGCAGATCGACCGGGCAGTGCGGGGAGGGGATGAAGCCACCGGTGTTGACCTCGACAGACGTCAGACCGTTCCCCTTGAGGATGTCGAGCGCCTCGGCGAGGGCGCGGTCGTGCAGACAAGCGGTGTAGGCACCGAGCTTGAGGGCCATGTTCGTGCTCCTTGGATACGTGCGCAGGTCAGGCGGCGGGCGGAACGTCGACAGCGGCACCACCGTTGCGCGAGGACTCGACAACGGCACGGATGATCTCCATGGTCCGCAGCGCGTCGGCGAACGTGGCGCAGGCCGGCCGCGCGTCGGCGACCCCCGCAACCTGGTCGAGGAAGGCCCGTGCCTGGTAGGTGAAGTGATCGGCGTTGCTTGCGCCCACACCCGGCGCCTCCATCGGAACACCACCCGCGAAGTACGGCAGCTGCGGGCCGACGATGATCTGCCGGGCCCCGCGCGTACGGGCCTTGGGCTGCGCGTCGTCGAAGAGGTACTCGGCAGACCGGTGCTGGTCGAACGCGGCCCGCCCGCCCACGCCCAGCACATCGAAGGCGAGCCCGTTGGGCAGGCCGAAGCCGGTGCGCGTCACCGAGAAGGTGCCGACCAGACCGGACTCGAAACGGGCCGTGAAGGAAGCGGTGTCCTCGTTCTCGACTTCGCCCACCTCGTCGGAGACGGGAGCGGCGTTGTGCCCGACGACCGCGCCCAGCGGCAGCGGCCGCTTGGTGATCTGCGTCGACAAGAAGGCACCGGAGACCGAGGCGATGGGCCCGACGACGTACTCGGCGGCGTCGATGATGTGCGAGCCGATGTCCCCGAGCGCACCGGAACCGGCGCCGCCCTTGAACCGCCAGGTCAGCGGCCCGTTCGGGTCGGTCGCGTAGTCGCACCAGTAACGACCGCTGAACAGCGTCGGATCGCCCAGCTCACCGGCACGCACATGCTCACGGATCGCGGCGATGCCGGGCGAACGCCGGAAGGAGTACCCGACGGCCGTCACCACCTCTGCACCCTTCTCCAACTCGGCCATGGCACGGGCGTCTTCGAACGACCCGGCCAGCGGCTTCTCGCACAGCACATGCTTTCCGGCAGCGATCAGCGCCTCCGCGATCGGACGGTGCAGATCATTTCCCACGACGATCGAGACCGCGTCGATCGTCGGGTCCTCGACGACGGACTCCCAGCTCGGCAGAGCCTTCTCATAGCCGTAGCGGCGGGCGGCGTCGGCGCCGAGTTCGGCGTTGGCATCGGCGATCGCGGCCAGCCGGACGGGCGGCAGACCGGCCCCGAAGACCGTGTTGACGTTGCGGTATCCGGCAGCGTGACTGCGGCCGGCCATGCCGGCGCCGATCACTGCGACGGAGAGGGGTTTGGCGGACGTGGTCATGGCGGTGTCCTTCAAAGGAGTAGGGAACAGGCGGCGAACCTGCCGACGGAAGGCCTGGAGTGCGTCGTCCCTGACGTCCGTGGCGACTTCCTGGCGAATGGTCTGCGGTCGTCTCTCAGTCGGAGGTGGGGAAGTTGAAACCGGCGGAGAGTTGCTGGGCGGGCTGCGGCCAGCGGGTGGTGACGACCTTGGGGCGGGTGTAGAAGCGGAGGCCTTCCGGACCGTGGATCGGCGAGTCACCGATGAGGGAGTCCTTCCAGCCGCCGAAGGAGTAGTACGACATCGGGACCGGGACCGGGACGTTGATGCCGATCATGCCTACCTTGATCTTGCGCTGGAAGCGGCGGGCGGCCTCGCCGGAGGCGGTGAACAGGGCGGTGCCGTTGCCGTAGGGGTTGGCGTTGATGAGGTCGATGGCCTGGTCGAGGGACTCGGCGCGGACGATCGCCAGGACCGGGCCGAACAGTTCCTCCTTGTAGGCGTCCATCTCGGTGGTGACGTGGTCGAGGAGGGACGGGCCGGTGAAGAAGCCCTCCGCGTGTCCGTCGATCTTCAGGCCGCGGCCGTCGACGACGACGGTGGCGCCCTGGGCGGCGGCGGTGCCGACGGCGTTCTCGACGCGTTCCTGCGCGGCCTTGGTGACGAGCGGCCCCATCTCGGTGCCGGGGGCGTCGCCGGGGCCGACCTTGATCTCGCGGGCCTTGCGCTCCAGCACCTCGACCAGGGCGCCTGCCGCGCCGCCGACCGCGACGGCCACCGACACGGCCATGCAGCGTTCGCCGGCCGAGCCGTAGGCGCCGGCGGTGATGTGGTGGGCGGCGAACTCCAGGTCGGCGTCGGGCAGGACGACGGCGTGGTTCTTGGCGCCGCCGAGGGCCTGGACGCGCTTGCCGTGCGCGGTGGCCTGCTCGTGCACGTACCTGGCGATCGGGGTCGACCCGACGAAGGAGACTGCCTCGATCCCCGGGTGGGTGAGAATGGCGTCGACGGCGTCCTTGCCGCCGTGCACGACGTTGAAGACGCCGTCCGGGAGGCCCGCCTTCTTGTAGAGCTCGGCGACGAAGTTGGCGGCGGACGGGTCACGCTCGCTGGGCTTGAGGATGAACGTGTTGCCGGTGGCGATGGCCATGGGGTGCATCCACAGCGGGACCATCGCGGGGAAGTTGAAGGGCGTGATGCCCGCGACGACACCGAGCGGCTGGCGGAAGTTGTGCACGTCGACGCCGCGCGAGACCTGGTCGGAGAAGGAGCCTTTGAGTACGTCGCCGAGGCCGCAGGCGAACTCGACGACCTCCCGGCCGCGGGTGATCTCGCCGCGGGCGTCGTCGACGGTCTTGCCGTGCTCGGCGGAGATGATCCGGCCGAGTTCTTCCTCGTGCGCGACGAGGAGCTGACGGAAGGCGAACATCACCTGGGTGCGCTGGGTGAGAGAGGACTCCGCCCAAGTCTCGAAGGCGGCGGAGGCAGCCTGCACGGCGGCGTCCACGTCGGCGGCTGTGCCGAGGACGACCTGCGCCTGCTCGGTGCCGGTGGCCGGGTTGAAGACCGGCTGGGTGGAGGTGGCGGCGCCCCGGGCGGGGAAGCCGTTGATCCAGTGCTGGATGGTGGTCACGGTGCGGGTTTCCTTCAGGGACGAGGGTGTTACAGGTAGTGGCGCTGGGCCTGCTTGTGGGCGGCGTACGTGTCGTAGGCGGTGCGCGTGGTGTCGAGGGCGGAGGTCTGGCTGACCGGGACGTCCCACCAGCCGTGGCCGGGCGGGTTGGGCCCGTACAGGTCGGTCTCCACGTGCACGACGGTGGTGCGGGTGGCGGCCTTGGCCTTCTCCATCGCCGCCCGGAACTCCTCCACCGACGTGGCGTGCAGGACGTCCGCGCCGAGGGAGGAGGCGTTCGCAGCGAGGTCGACGGGGAGTACGTCACCGTCGAGCTGTCCCGTATCCCCGTTGCGGAAGCGGTACTTGGTGCCGAAGCGCTGTGAGCCGAGCGCCTCGGAGAGGGCGCCTATGGAGGCGAAGCCGTGGTTCTGGACGAGGACGATGATGACTTTCAGGCCCTCGGAGACCATGGTCACGATTTCCTGAGCCATCATCAGGTACGAGCCGTCGCCGACGAGGACGACGACCTCGCGCGACGGGTCGGCCGTCTTCGCGCCGACGCCGGCGGCGATCTCGTAGCCCATGCAGGAGTAGGCGTACTCGACGTGATAGGCCTTCGGGTCGCGGGCCCGCCACAGTTGCTGCAGATCACCGGGCATCGATCCCGCCGCGTTGATCACCACGGCCCGGTCGTCGAGGACGTCGTTGAGGGCGCCCAGGATCTGTGTCTGGGCGGGCAGGTCACCGGTGTTGCGGCCGGGCGCGAAGCACTCGTCCTCGATCTCCCTGGTCCGTGCGATCAGTTGACGGGTCCGCCGCCGATACGACGGCTCCACCTCCCAGTCCGTGAGCGCTCCGGCGAGGGCCTGGAGGCCGAGCCGCGCGTCGGCGACCAGCGGTTCGGCGGAGTGCTTGACGGCGTCCAGGCGGGCGACGTTGAGGTTGACGAAGGTGATATCTGGGTTACCGAAGACGGTGTGGCTGGCGGTCGTGAAGTCGGAGTAGCGGGTGCCGATGCCCACAATGACATCGGCCTCGCGAGCCAGCTCGTTGGCCGCGTAGGAGCCGGTGGAGCCGATGCCTCCGACCGCGCAGGGGTGGTCCCAGGGGACGGCGCCCTTGCCGGCGTGGGTGTCGGCGACCGGGATGCCGGTGGCTTCGGCGAAGGCTCGCAGTTCGGTCTCGGCGCCGGAGTACACGGCGCCCCCGCCTGCGACGATCAGCGGCTTCTTCGCGTTCCGCAGCAGCGCCGCGGAACGCTCGATCGCGGCCGGCTCCGGTACCGGGCGGCCCACATGCCACACCCGGCGCCGGAAGAAGGCGACCGGCCAGTCGTACGCCTCCGCCTGCACGTCCTGCGGAAGCGCGAGGGTGACGGCGCCGGTCTCGACCGGATCGGTGAGGACCCGCATGGCCGCAAGCGCGGCCGGGACGAGCTGTTCGGGACGCGAGATGCGGTCGAAGTACTTCGATACGGGCCGGAAGGCGTCGTTGACGGTGACATCCCCGCCGCGGGTGTCCTCCAGCTGCTGCAGCACCGGGTCGGCGGCGCACGTGGCGAACATGTCGGACGGCAGCAGCAGGACGGGCAGGCGGTTGGTGGTGGCGAGCGCCGCACCCGTGATCATGTTCGTCGAGCCGGGCCCGGTCGACGCCGTGCAGGCGAAGGTCGCCAGCCGGTCGCGCATCTTCGCGTAGGCCACCGCGGCGTGGACCATGCCCTGCTCGTTGCGGGCCAGGTAGTAGGGCAGGTCGGCCTCGTGGGTGGTGGCGGCCTGGAGCAGGGCCTGCCCGATGCCGGCGACGTTGCCGTGCCCGAAGATGCCCCACACGCCGGGGATCAGGCGCTGTTCCTGGCCGTCGCGCTCGCTGTACTGGTTGGCGAGGAAGCGCACCAGGGCCTGCGCGGTGGTGAGACGGACGGTGTTCATTGCGCGTTGAGCCCTTCGAAGGGAAGCCGGTCGTCGATGTCCTGGGACTCCCAGGTCGTCCGCACCCAGCCGTGCGCGGGGTCGTCGCAGATCAGCCAGGCGCGGTCCTGGCCGGGGCCTGCCATGACGTTGAGGTAGTAGAGGTCGTAGCCGGGCGCGGCGACGGAGGGCCCGTGCCAGCCGTGCGGGATCAGCACCGTGTCCCCGGAGCGGACCTCGGCGAGCACGTCGATCGGCCGTTCCTCGGTGCCGTAGACCCTCCCCCACGCTCGGCTTCGCTCGCGCGGGGGCACCCCCAGGTAGCCGAAGCCGTTCTCGCCCGCGACCTCGAAGTAGTAGATCTCCTCCAGCTCCGATTCGACGCCCGGGCGGGCTTGGTCGTGTTTGTGCGGCGGGTAGGAGGACCAGTTGCCGCCGGGCGTGAGCACCTCACACACCAGCAGCTGCTCGGCGTCGAAGGTGCCGGGCAGGCAGTAGTTGTTCACCTGGCGCGAGCAGGCGCCGGCGCCGCGCAGTTCGACGGGCACGTCTTCCTTGCGCCCGTACCGAGCTGAGTGACCTCCCTGCTCGGTACGGGCGGAGGGCAGCGCGAACCTTCCACCGTTTGCGCTGCTGATCAGGGCCTCCGACGCGCGCGGCAAGTACGCGAAGTCGGTGACCGAGGCGAACACGCCCGCCCGGCCCGCGAGTTGGAAGGTCTTGGCGTCCGTGGTGACGGTGCCGGAGCCCGCCAGCGGCAGGACCAGGAACTCGCAGTCATGAGTGGACAGGGCGTGCGCCTCCCCCGGTCCCAGAGTCAGGATCCTGAGGCCGGAGTATCCCCAGCCCGCCGACTCGGGCGTGACCAGGAGGTCGTAGGGGCCGTCGGCCGAAGTCCCCCTGGGCAGGTGGTATTTACTCCTCCCGGTCACAGCAGGCTCACCGCCTTGTCCACCGCGCCGGCGACGTCGCCGCCCGCGGGATAGAGGAGAGAGCGGCCCACGACCAGGCCCTGCGCGGTGGGCTGTCTCAGCGCCTTGCCCCAGGAGGCGAAGGCCGCCTCGGCATCCTTGACCTCGCCGCCGAGCAGAAGGGCGGGCAGGGTGGAGGACGCCAGGACACGTTCCATGTCGTCCACGACGGGCAGCTTCAGCCATGTGTAGGCGGTACGACGGCCCAACCCCGAGGCGATGCTGACCGACTTGATCACGGCGTCGGTGGAGAGGTCGTTGCTGATCCTCCCGTCCTGCCAACCCGACAGGAACGGCTCCACCAGCGCGACGAGCTGACGATCGTTGAGCTCGTCGACGGCGCGTGCGGTGTTCTGCAGAACGGACGGGGTCGCCGGGTCGTCGAGGGCGATACGGGTGAGCATCTTGCCGCCGTCGAAGCCCATCGCGGCGATCGTGGCGGCGTCATAGCCGGTGAACCGGTCGTCGATCTCGAACACCGACCCGGCAAGACCGGCACGGTTCATCGAGCCGAAGACGCTCTTGCCGTCCAGGACGCCGAGCAGCAGCAGGTCCTCCAGGATGTCGGCGGTGGCCAGCACACCGGTCACGCCGGGCCGCTCCAGGGCGACGCACAGACGGTCCAGCAGCTCGAAGCGGTCGGCCATGGCGCTGGGGTCGCCCCCGACGCCGTTGGCGCCACGCGCCGGATGGTCAGCGGCGATGATCATGGCTTTGCCGTGCTCGCCGAGCAGCGAAGACGCTTTCACACGGCGTGCGGCTGCCGCGGCGATGGCGCCGGGGTCGCCCACCCGGGCGGACACGATCCGGCTCAGGTTGTCGGACAGCACGTCGTCACGCCTCTCGTTCGGTGGGAGCGGGGGTTGCCTCGCGGAGCCTGGTGTCGACCTCGGCCTCGGTCGGCATGGCGTCGGAGCAGGACAGCCGGCCCGCGACGATGGCACCGGCCGCGTTGGCGAAGGCCACCGTGCGGCGCGTGTCCCAGCCGGAGAGCAGGCCGTGGCAGAGCGCGCCGCCGAAGGCGTCACCGGCGCCGAGCCCGTTGACCACATCCACCGGAACCGGCGGGATCTCGGCGACCGACCCGTCCCGGTCCATGGCGAGCACACCCTTGGGCCCCTGCTTCACCACGGCCAGCTCCACCCCGGCAGCCAGCAGCGCCTTGGCGGCCGCGTGAGGCTCGCGCTCACCGGTGGCGACCTCGCACTCGTCGAGGTTGCCGACCGCCACCGTGGTGTGCCGCAGCGCCTCGGCGTAGTACGCGCATGCCAGGGACGGATCCGCCCAGAACATCGGCCGCCAGTCCAGGTCGAAGACCGTCGTGCTCACCTTCGCCCGGTGCGCCAGCGCGGCCAGCGTGGCCGAACGGCTCGGCTCCTCGCTGAGTCCCGTACCGGTCACCCAGAAGATACGCGCCTCCCGCACCGCGCCCAGGTTCAGCTCACCGGCTTCGATGTCCAGGTCGGGCGCCTTCGGCAGCCGGTAGAAGTACAGCGGGAAGTCGTCCGGCGGGAAGATCTCGCAGAACGTCACCGGCGTCGGCGCGATGTCCGACGTACCCACGAACCGGGCGTCGACGCCGTACCCCTCCAGCGCCTGCCGGACGAAGTCCCCGAACGGGTCCCGGCCGGTCTTGGTGATCACGGCGGCGGAGTGGCCGTACCGGGCGGCGGCCACGGCCACGTTCGTCGGGCTGCCGCCCAGGTACTTGCCGAACGAGGTCACCTCCGCCAGCCCCACGCCCGTCTGGAGCGGATACACGTCCACTCCCACCCGGCCCATGGTCAGCACGTCGAACGGCATTTCTCTGGTTTCCCTTCGTTCCGGAGACTCCGGTGATGATCGAGTTCAAGCGCTTCAGACCGCTGGGCCGCGACCCGTCACGACCAGGTGGTCAGGTACTCGTCGATCTTTTTGCGCATGAACACCGAGGACTCCTTGGCGCGTTCTTCCCAGGCGAACACGCAGGCGGTCAGCGTGCCGTCGAAGCCGTTCGCGCGCAGCTCACGGAAGAGTTCGTCGAAGTCCACCTCGCCCTGCCCCATATCGAGGTGCTGGTGGATACG
Source organism: Streptomyces sp. Q2 (assembly GCF_056820935.1). Lineage (NCBI taxonomy): Bacteria > Bacillati > Actinomycetota > Actinomycetes > Kitasatosporales > Streptomycetaceae > Streptomyces > Streptomyces sp. Q2. The sequence continues at coordinate 147,205 of NZ_JBXEJE010000026.1, forward strand.
GGCCGCTGTGCCGGGCGGGTTCAGGATGTAACGGTTGCCCGAGGACGCCGTGTGGTCGAGGGCGTCGGCCAGGTGGACGTGGGTGAGCAGGTCGCCCGCGTACTTGATGATGCCGGGGGCGTCGTCGCCGATGTGGAAGGTGTGCGGGGCGCAGTAGAGGAAGGTGACAGCGGGGTTGTTGATGCCCCGGATCAGGTTGATCGCGTCGTAGCCGTTCTCGATGAAGTCGTCCGGGTGCGGCTCCAGCGCCAGCTTGACGCCCTCGCGCTCGAACACCGGCAGCAGCTCGTCCAGCGACTTCCAGAACTGCGCCTCACTGCGGTCAGGGTCCTCCGGGCGCCCGTTGAACTCCGAGATCATGCTGTCCACGCCGAGATCGGCGGCGATCTGGATCGAGCGCTTCCAGTACCGTACGGCGGCCTGCCGGGCGTCCTCGTCCGGTCCGGACCAGCGGAACAGCGGCAGCAGCGAGGTGATGCCGACACCCGCCGCGTCCAGTGCCTTACGGAACCTCCGCACCGTCGCGTCGTCCACGCGCGGATGGCGGAAGAAGGGGATGAAGTCCTCACGGGGAGACAGCTCGATCCACTCGTAGCCCAACTCGGCCACCACGGACGGCAGTTCGAGGAGGGGTACGTGACGGATCATGTACGGGTCGAGGGCGATCTTCATGGGGAAATGCCTTCGGATCAGGGTGACGGGGCGGAGTGTCGCTGTCGCCGTACGCGTGCGGCGACGCCGTTGTCAGGGAGGTGAGACCTCGGGCGGGGCCGCCAGGGGTGCGGTGAGGTCTTCCGCTTCCGGGAGTTCCTCGACGTCGAGGCCGCGGACCTGGGACAACTCGTGCTTGAGTGCGGCGAGTTCGGTGCCGCCGGCCATGTGGTTGGTGAGCTCCTCGAGCGTGATCTGGCTGCGCTCGGCGGAGAGTTCCATGGTGCCCAGGCGCAGGACGCTGAAGTGGTCGCCCACCATGTAGGCGTGGTGCGGGTTGTGGGTGATGAAGATGACGCCCAGGCCGCGGTCGCGGGCGGCGGCGATGTACTTCAGCACCACACCGGACTGCTTGACGCCGAGAGCGGCGGTGGGCTCGTCGAGGATGAGGACGCGGGCGCCGAAGTAGACGGCGCGGGCGATGGCGACGCACTGGCGCTGGCCGCCGGAGAGGGTGCCGATGGGCTGTTCCAGGTTGTCCAGGACGATGCCCATGTTGCGCAGTTCTTCGTCGGCGGTCTTCTTCATCTTCTCGATGTCGAGACGGCGCACGGGCCAGGGACCGCGGGTCATCTCGGAGCCGAGGAAGAAGTTGCGCCACACCGGCATCAGCGGGACGGTCGCCAGATCCTGGTAGACGGTGGCGATGCCCCTGCCCAGCGCGTCACGCGGGGTGGAGAAGCGCACCGGTTCGCCGTCGACGAGGAACTCGCCCTCGGTGTGCTGGTGCAGCCCCGAGATGATCTTGATGAGGGTGGACTTGCCGGCGCCGTTGTCGCCGAGTACGCACGTCACCTGGCCCGGGTGGACGCCCAGGCTCACCCCGTGCAGGGCGCGGATGTTGCCGTAAGACTTGCCCGCGGCCTTCAGCTCGACGACGGGGGCGTCGTCCTGGGCTTTCGTGTCCTTGGTGAGGGTGTTGTCGTGGGTCGTCGTCATGGGGTGGGTCACCTCCGGGTCGCCGCGCGGCTGACCCACAGATTGATGAGGGTGGCGCCGAGGAGCATCACGCCGAGGAAGGCCTTGAACCAGTCGGGGTTCCAGCCGGCGTAGACGATGCCCTGCTGGACCATGCCGAACATGAAGGCGCCGAAGACGGGGCCGATCGCCGAGCCGTAGCCGCCGGTCAGCAGACACCCGCCGATGACCGCCGCGGCGATGTAGATGAGCTCCTGGCCCACGCCCTCGCCGGACTGGACGGTGTTGAAGGAGAACAGCTGGTGCATCCCGACGAACCAGGCACCGAAACCGACCAGCATGAACAGCGAGATCTTGGTGAAGGTCACGGGCACACCGACGGCCCGCGCGGACTCCTTGTTGCCGCCCACCGCGAAGATCCAGTTGCCGTACTTGGTACGCAGCAGCACCCAGGTCGCCAACGCCGCGAAGACCAGCCACCACACGACGGTGATCTTGACCTGGACACCGCCCACCGCGAAGGACGAGGCGAAGAGCTCCCGGGCCTGATGGAAGCCGTCCATGTCGCTGATGTCGTCGCTGGCCACGTTGCCGGTGATCAGCTTGGTGACCGCGAGGTTGGCGCCCTGGAGGATCAGGAAGGTGCCCAACGTGACCAGGAAGCTCGGCAGGCCGGTCCTCACCAGCAGCCAGCCGTTGAAGAAGCCGACCGCCAGGGACACGACCAGCGCGGCGATCACACCGACCCAGACGTTCGTGGTCAGCTGGAAACTGAGCATGGCCGCGGTGAGCGCCGAGGTGATCACCGCGACACCGGCCGAGAGGTCGAACTCGCCGCCGATCATCAGCAGCGCCACCGGCAGCGCCATGATCCCGATGGTGGAGGACTGGTACAGGATGTTCGCCATCGAGTCGCCGTCGCGCACCGGCGGAGCGGCCACCAGGAAGAACACCCACACCGCGAGGGCGCCGAGGAAGACGCCTATCTCGGGGCGGGCCAACAGGCGTACGGCCAGCGGACGTTCAGCGGTCCGGCCGTCGGTCTGCTTCGGGCCGGAGGCCGGCGGTGTGGTCACCGCCGGCGCAGCCTGTCGGGTCACGCTGATCACCGGGTTCCCTTGGCGGCGAACTCGGCGACGGCGTCGACGTTGGACTTGTCGACGAAGGCCGGGCCGGTCAGCACGGGCTGCTGGCCGCCGCCGCTGAAGTTGCCGTTGGTCTTGTAGAGCCAGAGGGAGTCGACCGCCAGGTAGCCCTGCAGGAAGGGCTGCTGGTCGACCGCGAACTGGATGGTGTCCTTCTCGATGGCGGACACCAGGGCCTTGTTCAGGTCGAAGGTCGCGACCTTCGCCTTGCCGCCCGACTCGGACACCGACTGCGTGGCGGTCAGCGCGATCGGCGCGCCGAGGGTGACGACCTCGTCGATCGAGGAGTCCTGCTTCAGCTTGGCCGTGATGGTCGACTTCACCGACGGCATGTCCGTGCCGTTGACGTAGAGGATGTCCGTCTTGCCGCTGAAGGTCTTCTTCACTCCGTCGCAGCGCTCTTGGAGGTTGACGTCGCCCTGGGCCTGGATCACGCACAGGGCGTGCTTGGCGCCGGTGCCGTTGAGTTTGGAGCCGAGGGCCTCGCCGGAGACGGACTCGTCCTGGCCGAAGAACGACAGCAGGCCCTGCTGCTTCCAGACGCTCAGGCCCGCGTTGAGGCCGACAACGGGGATGCCGGCCTTCTCGGCCGCGGCGACGACAGCCTTCAGTGCGTCGGGCTTGGCGAGGGTTACCGCGATGCCGTCGACCTTCTGGTCGATCGCGTTCTGCACCAGGTTGGCCTGGTCGCCGGCGTTCTCGTCGTTGGAGTAGATCAGCTTGATGTTGTCCTTCGCCGCGGCGGCTTCGGCGCCCTTGCGGATGGTGTCCCAGAAGGTGTCGCCGGAGGGCGCGTGGGTGATCATCGCGATCGTCATGCGCGGTGTGGAGGCCTTGCCGGCGGAGACGCCGGCCTCGCTCTCCTCGGCCTTCTTCCCGCCCGAGCTGCTGGAACAGCCCGCGAGGGTCAGGGCGGCCGCGGCGGCCACCGCTACTGCGGGGACGAGTCTGCGGGAGCGGGGAAGCGGTGTGCGGGTCATGGGCGTGCACCTCACTGTGCATGGTGGGACAGGGGGTTCGCGGATTTCGGGTGGGCCGCTGGAGAGGAGTGGCGATCAATGCCTCGGGAGCAGGTGATGGAGCGAGGAGGCCATGTCCAGGTGCCGAGGCCGTTGTAAGGCCTCGTTGTCGCTGACCGAGGCCCTTTAGGACATCAGGACAATTTAAAGCGCTTTAAGTCCTGGTACTATCAGCCTTGTTTCGTGATCGTGTCAAGGGTGTTGCACGAGGAGATTTGCCGCGCGGAGGTACAAGTGGACGACAGTGGTTCCCTGCGTCACCGCAACGGCGGGCACAAGCGTCCGCGGTTGGAGGACGTGGCCGCGCGGGTGGGTGTGTCCACGGCGTCGGTGTCCCTGGTACTGCGCGGCGTGCCCGGCCCCAGCGAGCGGACCCGGCAGCGTGTCCTCAAGGCGGCTGCCGACCTCGGTTACCAGGTGGACCGCACCGCCAGCACCCTGGCCAGCAGACGCAGCCGGCTGCTCGGTGTCATGGTCGACATCCGCAGCCCGTTCCATGCCGAACTGGTCGAGCACCTGCACACCGCGGCCGAGGAGGTCGGCTACGACCTCGTCCTGAGCACTCTCACCCGCACGCGCGACGAACAGACCGCGGTGGAGACACTGCTGGCTTTCCGCAGCGAGGCACTGATCCTGCTCGGCCCGACCTCGCCCGCCGACATCCTCGCCGCTCTCGACAACAAGGCCCCCGTCATCGCCGTCGGCCGCCGTATCGCCGACACCGCCCTGGACGTCGTACGGACCGCGGACGACGACGGCGTGGGGCAGATCGTCGACCATCTCGTCGGTCTCGGCCACCAGGAGATCGTCTACGTCGACGGCGGCAAGGGTGTCATCGCCACCGACCGGCGCCGCGGCTACCGCACCGCCATGCGCCGCCACGGCCTGGGCGAGCACATCCGGATTCTCACCGGAGACCAGACCGAGGCTGCCGGCGAGCACGCCGCCCGCCACCTCCTCGGTGTCCCTTACCTGCCCACCGCGGTCGTCGCGTTCAACGACCAGTCCGCCATCGGTGTGCTGGCCGCCCTGACCCGTGCCGGCGTCGCCGTCCCGGGCCAGGTATCCGTCGTCGGCTACGACGATGACACGCTCTCCCGGCTGAGCTGCTTCAACCTGACCACGGTCAGCCAAGGCGCCCAGGAACAGGCCCGGCACGCGGTGACCGCCGCGGTCGAGCGCCTCGACCAGGACCGCACCGAACCCCGCGAGGTGGTCCTCACCGCACGCCTCGTCCTGCGCGGCACCACGGCCGAACCTGCGTGACACGGGGAATCGGAGTGGGCGTTCGACGACCCATAACGGGAGCACCCGATGACCATCACTCCCGCTCCCCCGATCGCGGAACCGGACCCCTCCGCCCTGACACCTGCCCCGGCGGACTATTCGGCCCGGATTTGCGTTGCACGGGTCGTGCATTTCCGGGGCGGGGGGAGAGCCCAGATCCCTGAAGGTCCATGATGTACGCGTCGTAGCCCTTGGCTGCCAGGGCCTGCGCCCAGCTGTAGCTGGTGTCCGGGCTCGGGGAGCTGCCCTGCGCAGGGCGCACAAGTAAGGAAGCGGTGGGCCGGCATTGCCGGTCAGAGGCACTTCCCGCTTACCCGGCCGCCTGCCCGGACAGCCCGCTTCATGAAAGCGCGAGGCCCAACAGGTGCTTCTCAGGTCGTTGCCCCTGAAGGCTGGTCACCCAAGGCGCTTGAGCAGGAGCCCGAGCGTGTCGTCGGCTGAGTTCATTCGGGCGATCTCCTGGGCCACCGTCGCGGCGCCGTCGGCCACTGCCTGATCGGCCAGCACCTGCGCGACCGCGTCGCCGACCTGGTTCGCGGCATCGACGAGCACGGCCGCCCCGCCGCGGCGGCCCGCGCGGCATTGACGGGCTTGTCCAGGCCCATCGGGAACAGGACCATCGGCCGGGCAGCGCTCAGCGCGGACAGCACACTGCCCGCTCCCGCGGAGGAGATCACGACGTCCACTCCCTGAGCCACGCCTGCTGGGATCCCGACGAGATCCGCGACGACCTTCAGGCATACGTCGCCGAGAGACTCGAACGGGATCGACCAAGGGGCGCAAAACAGTTACGGGGATCCGGCAGGGGTGCTGATCGTCGACGACACCGGGTTCATCAAGAAGGGCACGGCCTCGCGGGTCAGGACGCCCCAGGACCAGGGTCTCCCGTATTCCGAGCCCGCCGGCCGAAGCCGGCCCGTCGGTGAAGGGGCACCGGGCGACCGCGGCACACAGTTGCGGAGCCTTCTAGGACAGTTCGCGCTTGAGGATCTTCCCGGTGGCGGTCATGGGCAGGGCGTCCACGAACTCGACGATGCGCGGGTACTTGTAGCCTGCGAATTGCTCCTTACCCCAGGCTGTCAGCTCGGCCTCAGTCGTACTGTCGCCGGCCTTCTTGACGACGACGGCCTTGATCTCTTCCCCGTGACTTAGGTGCGGAACTCCGATCACAGCGACCAAGGAGACCGCGGGGTGCTCCAGGAGCACCTCCTCGAGCTCGCGCGGGTAGACGTTGAACCCGCCGCGAATGATCATGTCCTTGGACCGGTCGACGACGAAGTAGAAGCCGTCCGCGTCCTTGCGAGCCAGATCTCCGGTGCGGAACCATCCTTGGTTGATGGTCTCCGAGGTGGCCTCGGGGCGCTTGTAGTAGCCCTTCATGATGTTGTAGCCCTTGATCGCGATCTCCCCGACCGCGCCGGGGTCGTCCTCCACATCCGACCAGTCATCGTTGATGAGCTTCATCTGGACCCCGGGGATGGGCCGGCCGATCGATCCCACACGGGGCTCCTCGCCATACGTGGCGAATGACGCGATGGCCACCGTCTCCGAGAGCCCGTAGCCCTCGAGGATCGTCACACCGAAACGTTTCTTGAACTCTTGGTGGATCTTCGCGGGAAGCGCGGAACCACCGGACACGGCGATGCGCAGGTTGGCGGCCAGTCGGGCGACGTCGACGCTGTCGTCGAGTGCCTCGAGCAGGCCCCAGTACATGGTCGGTACGCCGCCGAAGAACGTCACGTCATGGTCGCCCATGAGCTCCAGCGCCTCTCGGGCGGAGAACCTCGCTTGCAGGACGAGTGTGCCGCCGAACCCGATTGCGCCGTTCTGGATGACCATCTGGCCGAAGGCATGGAAGAGCGGAAGGACGCACAGGTAGACGTCGGGTGTCGCGGGGTCCGACTCGAAGAGCCGGACACCGGCTCTGGCGATGTCGTACACGTTCCGGTGTCTGAGTTCTGCACCCTTGGGCTGCCCGGTGGTCCCGGACGTGTAGAGGATGACCGCAGTGTCGTCGTCGGCGCGCTCGACCGTCTCGAACGTCTCTGGCTGCCCGGCGACAGCGGCAGCATAGATCTGGTCCGGGGTGACGCCGTCCACAGATGCGCCGCTGCCGATGAGGAAGAAGTGCGCGGCCCGATCGGCGTCCTGAAAGGCCGACCATGCCTCACGCCCGATCGGGAGCTCTGGACTGCCTTCGAAGGCGAAGTACGCCGTCGCGTCGGAGTCGTTGAGGTGGTAGGCGATCTCACGCGCCTTGAGGAGCACGTTCAACGGCACGACTACCGCGCCGGCCTTGAGGATCCCGAAGTAGATCGTCGTGAACTGCGGGATGTTCGTGCAGGACAGGGCGACCTTCTCGCCAGGGCGAACGCCGCGCTCGACCAGCAGGTTCGCTACCCGGTTCGACGCCGCGTCGAGTTCCGCGTAGGAGATCCGATCGCCACCGGAGACGATCGCCGTGCGCGCCGGGTATCCCGACGCGGTGTGGGTCAGTAGGCCGGACACGTTCCGGGTCGAACTCGTCATCAATGACTCCTGGTCTGTGCGTAGTCGGGGCACCGCGTTTTTCCTGACATCAGGTGGTCAGGAAGTCCTCGCCCTCCCGCGCGTCGAGGCGGCCGAGGATGCTCTGGACGGTGCGATCCCGCGCCAGGGTGGAGTCCATCCGCGGTGCGATGATGCCGCGGACCTTCGAGACCACGGTCCATCTGCGCGGACGAAACACCTGCACATCCCGGCGACACAAGCCCTCGACGACGGCTTGCGCCGCTTGCTCGGGGCTGATGCGCTTGCGCAGGAACCTCGGTTGGGTGCCGAGCAGTGCCTGGGCTACTGGATCCTCGTCGAGGCCCTGCCGGGTCATGTCTGTGTTGATCACGGCGAAGTACGCGGTCGTGACGCTGACGCCATGAGCGGCGAGCTCGACCCGCAGTCCACGGCCAAGCTGCTCGACCGCTGCCTTGCTCATCGCGTACGGGATGGCACCGGACCCGTTGACGAACGCGAACACCGACGAGATCAGTACGATTCGACCACGGTTGTCGATGAGGCCCGGAAGGGCAGCACGGACCGTGTTGAGCGCACCCCCGACGTTCACGTCGAAGAGTCGATCGACCAGCGCAGTCGAAGCCGCCCGGAGGGTCGCGCCCCGCCCGAGTACACCTGCGTTCGCGATCACGATGTCCAGGCGGCCGGCGTCCCTGACGACGGTCTCGACCGCTCGGGTCATGTCGCCGAGGTCCGTCACATCGGCGACCAGGTAGGTGACCCGCTCGTCGATCGCCTCGCCGCCAGCCGGGCGGTGCAGATCGATCACGAAGACCCGAGCACCGGCGGCAGTCAGGGACCGCACGGTCGCAGCGCCCAGGCCCCGGCCGCCGCCGGTGACGAGGGCGACCTTTCCGGCTATCGAGCCGTCGGACCTGTCAGTCACGGAGGAACTCCAGAACGTGGGGGACGAACTCCAGGTGGTGCTGGAATACGCCGCCGTGCCCGGAGTTCGGATAGATCTTCAGCTGGGCGTTCGGGATGCGGCGGGCCATGTCGGCCGAGTTGCTGCTCGCGACCATGAGGTCGTGATCACCGTTTGCGACGAAGACCGGCTGGGTGATCACCGACAGGTCGTCGGGTTCGTGCAGTCCGGCCGCGCGGATGGCCTTCAGCTGCGCGCGTCGAGCCTGCAGGGAGATTTTTTCGTCGCGATTCTGAGTGCGTTCCTTGAGTCGGGTGAGGTAGTCCTTCGCGGCCCGCTTGCCCTCGGCGTCGCGCGGGAAGAACAGGAACGTCCTGGCGTCTTTCAGGGTGAGCGCGGACTTGACGTATGCGCTGACCGCGACCTTGTTGATCTCCTTGATGCCGCCGCCTCCGCGGGGACCGGTCCCGGCCAGAATGATCCGGCGCACGAGCTCGGGGGCCTGCAGGGCCACCATCTGTGCGACTCCGCCGCCGAGCGAGAACCCGAGGAGATCGACCTCCTCGAGTCCCATCGCACGGATGAAGGCGACGGCGTCGCGGCCCATCTCCTCGAGGTCGGGCGGCACGGATCCTCCGGATGCGCCGACCCCTCGGTTGTCGAACGTGATCACCCGGCGGCGGGCAGCTATGCCGTCGATGATCCTCGGGTCCCAGTCATCAAGGACAGCCATCAGGTGGTGCAGGAACACCACCGGAACCCCACCGGTCGGACCGAGTTCGCGGTAGGCGAACGGCACCCCTCCGACGTCGATCGTGCGGGTGGGTACGTCGATCCACTTCATGCTCTTTGTCGTCTTCATCTGACCTCACCGGATACGGCGCGAGGACCGCGGCTCCGTGCAGTTATATTACGATCAGTCTTCTTACGGTTGTAATACATACACGCGAGAGCGGGGCAGGGGCAAGGGCTCTGCACCCACTGAGTGGGGGTCGTCACCGAAGGCTCCGGTCCGATCAACCATCGCGAAGACGTCTCGACCTTGCGCTCTCTTCCAGACGAATTCACCCGGCGCGAGTCGACACCAGCCCGAGCGGACCTATGCAAAAGACGCCGACGGTAGGTGCATCTCTGCGAGATCTCACCGAACCCGGGGCGGTTCAGCTCTTCATGATCCGCGAGTCGGGGTCGGTGAAGTTGGCCTGGGCCTCTTGGCCGGGCCTGGGCGGCGGCTTTCCTGCCGGCAGCGATGACGGCCTGCTCGTCGCTGTTGCCGGCGCGGTCCTGGCGGCGGCGTTCTTGTCCTCGGCAGGCCTGCGGGCTTTGCGGGCGGCCTCGAACTCGATTTTTGCGCGGGCGGCCTGCAGTTGGGCGCGGCACTTTTCGCGGCGGTCGAGCTCGGCGGGCAGGTCCGTACCGCGCGGCCAGGGACGAAGGCGGACAGGTAACGCTTCTACACGGGCGGCGACGCCCCCGGATTCTTCGGCTTCATCCCGCAGGCCTTCCTTGCCCCGTTCCCCGGCATCCGGGTCAACACGGAGTTGCCGCCGTTCTTGCCTACCAGATCATGCCGGTCATAGCCGAAGTGGTCGATGACCTCGCCCTCCAGAGCCGACTCCAGGAGCCGCTTCGTCAGTTGCTGCAGCAGACCCTCGCCGGTCAACTGCCGTCCTTCCGCCTGAGCGCGGCCCACCAACTCCTCGATCAGCTGGTCATCCACCACCTGCACCGCATGCGGGGCAGCTACCTCTGCACTCTCGTCCCCAGCGAGGCGTTACTCGCCATCAGCGCATCCCCCATGTGCGCGCTGATCACCCCGTGGAACTTCCCCCTCATGATCGCGAGTTGGAAGATCGCACCGGCCCTCGCCTGCGGGAACACCGTGATCGTCAAACCCGCGGAACAGACCCCGATGACCACGGTGCGGCTCGTCGAGTTGTGCCGGACAGCCGGTGTGCCGGACGGCGTCATCAACCTGCTGACCGGCGGCCCCGAGGCCGGCCGGGCCCTGGTCGAGCACCCCGGCGTGGACAAGGTCTCCTTCACCGGTTCGACCGAGACCGGCAAGGACATCGTCCGGGCCTCCGCGGGCAACCTCAAGCGGGTCTCGCTCGAACTCGGCGGCAAGGCACCGAGCCTCGTCCTGCCCGGCGCCGACCTGGACGCGGCCGTGACGGGCTGCCTTCAGGGCGCGCTCCTCAACAGCGGCCAGGTGTGCGCCGCCTACACCCGGTTCCTCGTCCACCGCTCCCTCGCCGACGAGTTCGCCGAACGCTGTGCCAAGGCCGTCAGCGGGATGCGACTCGGCGCGGGCAGCGCGCCCGACACCGAACTCGGCCCCCTGGTCACCGGCGAACACCGTGACCACGTCCACGCACTCGTGCGCAGCGGGGTCGAGGAAGGCGCCCAACTGCTCGCCGGCGGGTCCCNGCGGGCAGCGCGCCCGACACCGGACTCGGACCTCTGGTCACCGGCGAACACCGTGAACACGTCCACGCACTGGTGCGCAGCGGGGTCGAGGAAGGCGCCCAGCTGCTCGCCGGCGGGTCCCCCGTCGACGACCTGCCGGGCTTCTTCTACCAGCCGACCGTGTTCACGGGCGTGCGTGACGACATGCGCATCGCCCGCGAGGAGATCTTCGGCCCCGTGCTGTCCGTCCTGCCATACGACGACGAGGACGAGGCCGTCGCCCGCGCCAACGACACCGAGTACGGCCTGGCGGCGGCCGTATGGACCCGCGACGTGGGTGCGGCGCACCGCGTGGCGGGCTCCATCCGCGCGGGCACGGTGTTCATCAACATGCCCAACCCCGTGGACGCCTCCGCCCCCTGGGGCGGGTTCAAGGCCAGCGGCTGGGGCCGGGAGATGGGCAGCGGAGCCATCGATGCGTACACGGAGGTCAAGAGCGTGTGGACCTCACTCGCCTGAGGTGCCCGCCCATCGCGGACAGGCAGCNCGGGTTCAAGGCCAGCGGCTGGGGCCGGGAGATGGGCAGCGGAGCCATCGATGCGTACACGGAGGTCAAGAGCGTGTGGACCTCACTCGCCTGAGGTGCCCGCCCATCGCGGACAGGCAGCCCCCGCCGGCGCTGATCGACGACGTGGTCGCGCACTTCGGCGGCCTGGACATCCTCGTCAACAACTCGGCGATCTCGATGGCTGGCACGGTGGACGACCCGGATGCCGACATCGCCGCACTGGACCGGATGCACGCCACCAACTACCTCGGCGTGATCGCCGTCATCCGTGCCGCCTCCCGAGTGCTGCGCACGGGCGGCCGCATCGTCACGGTGAGTTCCGGACTGGGCTCCCGGGTCGGTGCCCCCGGCCTTGCCGACTACTCGGCGACCAAGTCCGGGATCGAGAGGTACACCATGGGCGTCCCACGCGACCTCGGGCCCCGGGACATCACGGCCAACGTCGTGGAGGCCGGACTGATGGAGGGCGGCATGCAACCGCCGGACCCCGAAACCCTCAAGGCCCTGGTCAGCTCGCTGTCCCTGCAACGCATGGGGCACCCCGGCGAAATCGCCGCGGCGATCGCCTTCCTGGCGAGCCCTGCCGCGTCGTACGTCACGGGCGCGGTGCTGGACGCCCACGGCGGCTACAACGCCTGAACCCGAACCCCTGCCGCGCGCCCCGAAGGACACCGCGCCTTCGGGGCGGGCATCGCCGACGACCCGCGACAAGGCGTACGACTCGAAGACTGTGCGCGGTGAACTGCGACGCCGCTGCATTCAGGCGCTGATCTCCCACAAGGGCTCCCCGAACATCAAGGGCCTGGGCAAGCTCCGCCAGTCGCCGAACAGATCGCCCCGCTCCACCAGTTCAAACGCCTCGCGGTCCGCTGGGAGCGACATACCGAACTCCACGACGCCTTCATCCCGTCGGCTTGCAGCTTCGTCTGCTGCACTCGCCTCAAGAAGACCGGATCGTGATCGCGTCACGAGCTCCAAGGAGAGCGGCTCCTGACGAACGATCTTCTCCGCGGACTGCCGCCCACGACCAGGGTGAGTCCGCCGAGTACGGGTCACAACAGCCCTTCGACCCGCGCCTTCAAGTTGGCGGAGGCTCACTGCACCTCGCGCGTCGTATCAATGCACGACGGTGCGTCTCTCTCGTCCATGACCTGCTCCCCCGCTTCCAGCCCTATCAGCAGATCCACGGAGTACCGGAACTGTTCCAACTCGCGGCCGCCAATACTCCAGCCATGGTTGTGGATCTTGGTGGGCCGCCAACGACAAGCGGCCGGGTCCAGGAAAGTCGAGCGGAGTGAGTACTCACTCATTGACGGAGTGAGTACTCACTCCGTACCCTCGGAGTCATGACAGCACCTGAGGAGAACCAGACCACCCGCCGCCGCGCCCCCGGCATGTCGCCGGAGCAGCGGCGCGCGATGATCATCCAGACCGCGATCCCGCTGATCGCCGAGTACGGCGCCGCAGTGACGACTGCGAAGATCGCCCGCGCCGCAGGCATCGGCGAGGGAACGATCTTCCGGGTCTTCGCCGACAAGGACGAGCTGCTGCAGGCCTGCATGGCCGAGGCGCTCTCCCCCGAGCACGCGGTCCGCGAACTCGACGCGATCGACGTATCCCAGCCGCTGCCCGACCGGCTCGCGGAGGCGGCCGAGGCGCTGCAGGCGCACCTGTCCAGGATGGGTGCGATCGCCGGCTCGCTGGGGCATCGCGGCGGCAAGCACCCCGGCACGGTGCGCGGCGCGGGCCGCACCGAGTCGACGACCCGTATCCGCTCGGCCCTCGCGGAGCTCCTGGAGCCCGACAAGGCCGCCCTGCGCCGACCGCCGGAGCAGATCGCGGCCCTCTTCTTCGGGCTGCTCTTCACCCAGCCGCGTACGGAGGACGAGCCCGACCTGACCTCGCAGGAGCTGGTGGAGGTCTTCCTGCACGGCGCGCTCTCACAGGGCGCCAAGTGAGCCCGCGGAGAAGGCGCCTGGGGGCTACGACCCTGGCCGTCCTGGCCCCCGTCCTGGTGTGGCTGGTCGCGAACCCACTGCTGGGGCACCGGCTGCGGATCGCCGGCGGCGAGCAGACGCTCGACATCGGCGCCGTGCCCGTGGGCGTCGTCGCACTGCTCGCGTCGCTCTCCGGCTGGGGACTGCTGGCCGCCCTGGAGCGGTTCGGGGCGCGGCGCGCCCGCGCCATCTGGACCGGGGTGGCCGGCACCGTACTGGCCGCTTCCTTCCTGCCGTTCATCGGCGACGGCATGGACAGCGGCACCCGGGTCTCCCTCGCTCTGATGCACCTGGCGGTGGCGGCAGTGCTGGTTCCGGGGCTGGGCGGCAGGCCGCCCGTGGCGGGAGCCGACGCCGCCAAGAATTGACGCCGGCACCAAGTACGCCTGCGACAGCACCAGATGGAGGCGGCCCTGCCAGAGAGTCGCGCGGCCGGGGATGACCGTCCCCCGCGATCCCGCCCGCGGCCGGTTTCCGGGACTCCCCACCGCGTGATTGATCGCTCCGGCTGCTCCGTCGAGGCGTCTCCGTTGGGCAGGAACAAGCCTGCCTGATCAGGGTCGGGCTTCTGCAGCCCCACAGGGCGGCAACCGTGACGATCAGCATGTCTGCACCGGACGGGACTTACGGTCAGCTGCGCCCTTCGTACTCGCCCTGGATCATGCGGCGGAGTCCAAGTGGGACGACTACCGGGCGCTCGTGGGCTGGTGGTCCGGCGGCCGCGTACTGATCCGTTGCCGCTCGGGCGGTGATCTGGGCATTTTCCCGAGTCGTCGCGCAGCCACTGACTTGCCGGACGACCCCGCGCCGGGGCACTGGGTCGCGGGGGAGAACGGCCGCGGCTTGTAGAAACGCTGTTGAAAATCCAGCCCTGCGCATCTTCGACGAGGGGCACAAGGGCGATTGGACCGTTCGGCTCGCTGCGTCAGCTCGTGGGGGCTACGTGCGCTGTGTCGCGGGGCCTGTCATGACAGGCCGCCCCTTGTTTCCTGGCGGTAGGGGTCTCTTGCGATGCACGCAGGACCGGAGCTCGGGGTTCGCCGACGCGGCAGCCAGGAGGACATGTAGGTAGAAAAATCAGCAAAGCGGGCCAAAAAGAGACCATGCACAGAAGCTCAGCCGGCGGTTCCGGCTCATCGTCCGCCCGTGATCTTTCCCGTACCGCACCCACGTTTGCCGGATCCTCCTCAAATCGCCGGACGTGACCACTTGCCATCGACCGGCGATCACTTTATGGTCGTACGAACATAAGACATACGACCGTAAGACATACGGACGTATGTCAAAACCAAGGGAGCTCGTGATGGCGGCAACTCGGCCGGTGGCACTCGTGACAGGTGCCTCGTCAGGGATCGGCAAGGAGACGGCCCGCGCCTTCGCCGCGGCGGGCTTCGAGGTGATCGGCACCGCTCGCAACACCGCGCGGG
>NZ_JBXEJE010000027.1:0-45517 GCF_056820935.1 Streptomyces sp. Q2
GGCGCCGGTCGCCCGCGCGGGTCCCGCGCCGACGCCGACGGCGAGTGCGGCACCGCCGGCCGCCGCGGCGAGGCGCAGTGCGCGGCGCCGCGAGGGCTCTTGCTCTTCGTGGTACGTCGTCAGCTCGTCATCCGTCATACCGACGAGGCTACGAACGCCCTGGTCACCCCACCATGGCTCTGCCCACCCGGCCGACGGTGTACCTGACACCACCTCCGGTGCCGTCGCGGTCAGTTCTCCGACCGGGGGAACGAGACCTCCACCCGTCGGTTCTTCTTGCGACCGGACTCCGTCGCGTTCGACGAGATCGGGTACTGCTCGCCGTAGCCGCGGACCTCGAAGACCAGGTTCGGGTCGTTCAGTTCCTGGTCCAGAACGTCCTGCACGGCGTTGGCCCGCTGCTTGGACAGCACGTCGCCGTGGGCGGAGGAGCCCAGATTGTCCGTGAAGCCGAAGACTCGGATCTTCGTCGCGTTCTGCGTCTTGATCTCATCGGCGATCGCGAAGATACGGGCCTTGGCCTCGGCGCTCAGCTTCGCGCTGTCCTTGCCGAACAACACCTCCGCCTGGAGCGCGAACTTCACGTCCGCGTTCGTGTCCTCACGGCGCTCGTCGCCACTCTGGTCCTCGACGACCTGCTTGATGTCGAGAACCTTGGCCTCGGCGAGAGTGGCGCCCTCGGGGAGCTTGAGGTCGGGGTCGTTGGCGTCGACGTTCACGGGGGCGGAGGCGGTGGGTTCGGTGCCCGGCGGGACGCTGGGCGTGTCGTCGGCGTGGACGCCGGTCGCGGCGAAGAGGTTCGTGGCGAGCATGACGGAGGCGGCGGTGAGAGTCAGGGCGAGGCGGGGGGGCTTGGGGGTCATGGGGGCCTCACCCAGAGATCGTGATGTCCGCAGGCGCGAACATGGGCAGTTGGAAGGACACCTCGGACGCATCGTCCGGCGGAGCCGGGAACTGCATGAACACCGGAATGGCCTCACCGGACTTGACCGTCGAGATCCCGGTGGTGGTGAGGGGGCGACCGTCGGTGTCACGCAGGACGTAGTAGCGCTTCTTGCCCTTCGAATCCACCAAGGTGGCTCCACCGAAGGAGCGGCCGTTTCGGAGGATCTCGGTCTCGTTCCCGCTCAATTGAGCGGGAATAGTGAGTGACTTGTCACCGTCGTTCTTGAGGTTGCCCCCCACCGTGACGAAGCCGCCGGAATCGCGATTGGCCGAAGTGATCTCGAGCAGCAGCCCGTTGGGCCCCTTCAATTCGGCCATGGGGGATCCCGCATCGCCATCCTGAGCACTCGGCTGGGAACCATCGCCCTTGGAAGCCGACGGCGACGACTCCGGCTTCTTGTCGTCGCCGCCTCCCCCGCAGCCGGCCACACCGACGGCCAGACCGGCCGCAACGGTCAACGCGACCATTCCCCTGCGGGCGCTCGCTGTGAACCGATTGCTCATCTCTCCGCTTCCTTCATCACTCGTCGTTCGCTCGTCAGTCGGCCAGGTGGACGTCGAAGAGGTCCTCGGGTTTGGGCAGATCGGCGAGGTCGTCCGGGTCCAGGTCCCAGACGACTCCGTCGTCGCACGTGAGTTGTGGCAGCACGTCGTCCCCTGCATCTTCTCCGGGGAGCTCGAACGTGCACAGCGACTCGACCACGGCGGTGGCGGACTCTGTGGACTTCAGATCATCCGTGCCGGGAACGATCGAGTCGCCGACGGGCTTGTTGGTCTGCACCTCGACGTCGTAGTCCAGAGGTGTCGGCGACCCGCAGTAGGTCACCTGGGCCTCGTTCTCAGCGGCAAGCTGGTCAGCGCGCCAGCAGGAGTCGACGAGTCCCGGCACCTCACCGTCGAAGATGTCCTGCCACTGGGTGGGATCCAGTACGTCCTCCACCCACTTGTCCGCCAGTTGGTCCCGCGTGTCCAGGGCCGCCGCGAGTGCCGCCGCGTCGGCGGCGGTCTGGGCACCGTTTCGATTCGCCGCGGCCTGGCCGACCGCGAGGTACGCGAACGCGAGAAAGAGCAGACCTGCCACCACCGTGATGTAGATGGGAAAGGCCTGCCCTGCGTCATTGCACCTACGGAGCCTCAGCCGCCCGTGACTTCGGTGATCTTGTCCGTGATCGCGTTGTAAATCGTCTGCCCGATGTCCGTCCCCGTGATCGCCAACACGATCGCCACCACCACCGCGATGATCCCCAGGTACTCCACCGCGGTCTGCCCCCTGTCGTCGCGGGCAGCGCGGGCCTGAAGGTACGTGACGGTCGTGTTGATCCAGTTGCTCATGGTGTTCCCCTCCGCTGTCGTCGCCTTCGACACGCGAACCGTAAGCCGGAACACCCCGTCCTGCCGAGGGCCCCTGGGCCCAATTCCCGGTCGCCACAGGTCACCCCAGTCCCCGGTACGAACTCGGCGCCGTGCCCAGCCATTTCGCGGCGGCCTGGGAGCGGCTCGTGCTGTGGAGCTTGGCGAAGATGCGGTTGATGTGGTTCTTGACCGTCTTCTCGCTGATGAAGCAGGTGGCGGCGATCTGCTGGTTGTTCATCCCCGATGCGATGAGGTCCATGATCTCCGCCTCCCTCGTACTCAGCCGGAACCGCAACCTCGACGACTGTCCCACACCTGGTTGCAGTTGCGAAAGTCCTTTGCGGAAATTACTTGCAGAACTTGAAGACGGAAGGCCTCGTAGGCCGAAATAGCCTGGTGGAGAGGGTAATTCATCGCTCACCTGCGGAATGATTGCTTCCGCATTTTCGTATGCAGTCGCACCCTTCCGAGGCTCCGCAGCCGCCCATACGGCCGTGACAAGCTCGTTCACCGTGAACTCGCCGTGGATCAGGTACCCGACGGCACCCCGGCTCAGGGCCTCCTGGACGGTCTCCGGCTCCGCGCTGTAGGTGAGCATCAGCACGGGCGCGATCGGTACCAGGTACGGGAGTGCCGAGATGCCGTCCATGCCGGGCATGCGGACGTCCAGGAGGACCACGTCGGGGCGGTGGTCGCGGGCCGCCGCGCAGACCTCGTGGCCGTCGGCGGCCTCCGCGACGACCGTGATGTCCGCGCGGCCGGAGAGCAGGGCGGTGAGGCCTGCGCGTACCACCGGGTTGTCGTCCGCCACGACGACGCGCAGGGGGGCGCGGGGCGGCGTCTGTTGGTCCGGCATCTTTTTTTCGGCCTCCTCTCAATGGGTCGTTGGATGGGGGGTTACGGACGGGTTGGAGGTCACTGCTGCCAGGGGGAGTTCCAGGAGGACCTCCGTGCCGCTCACGTTGGCGCCCCGGCCGATGTCGATGCGGGCGCCGACCGTCGCCGCGCGTTCGACCATGCCGACCAGGCCGAAGTGGCCGGACCTGCGCAGGCGTTCGAGGGTGGTGTCCGGGGGGAGGCCGCGGCCGTCGTCGTGCACGCGGATGCGGAGCAGGTCGCCGTGGACGCCGGCGTAGACCTCCAGGTGTGTCGCGGAGGCGTGGCGGTGGGCGTTGTCCATGGCCTCCGTGGCGATGGTGAGGAGTTGGCGGGCCACGGCGGGCGGGACGAGGGGTGGCTCGGTGTCCTTCTCGCCGGTGGGGTGGTAGGTGGCGGGGAGGGCCGTACGGGCGCTGAAGTCCTCGGTGCGGGCGGCGAGTTCGGACAGTACGTCCGTGCGGTGGGAGGGGTCCGATTCGCGGCGCAGGTCGGTGAGGAGTTCGCGGGACTCGGCGGCGGCGCGGCGGGCGGCGCGGGCGACCAGTTCGGCCTGCTGTCTCACCCGGGCCGGGTCCATGTCCGCCGAGCCCGCCGAGTGGGCGAGGCCGTCCGCCGCGAGGGCCACGCCGTGCAGGGTCTTGGCGACGGAGTCGTGCATCTCCCGGGCCAGGCGGGCACGTTCGGCGCCGACCGCCTCGGTGACAGCGAGACGGGCCTTGACGGTGGCCAGCGCCTGCGTCGCCGTGCCGAAGCGGAGCATGAGCCCTCGCAGGGTGGAGCCCACGGCGCCGGTGATAACGCAGAGGCCGGGCAGGAGCAGCCGCTCCGCCGGGCCGATGTGCGGTCCGTCCTCGAGGGTCGCGTAGACCAGCAGGAGGACCAGGGACTGGACCGACGCGAAGACGGCCGCGCCTCGCCAGCCGTAGAGGAGGCCGGCGAGGAGGGGAGTGCAGACACTGACGTAGGCGAGGGTGGTGTCGGGGCCCGCGGAGACGAGGAGCAGGGAGGCGAGGAGGGTGTCGGCGGCGAGGAGGGTGGGGTGGCGCAGGAGGAGGGGGCCGAAGCGTTCCCAGTCTCTGAAGAGGACGTAGGAGGTCATGAAGGTGACCACCACGGCCGCGCCGACCAGGCGGACGCCCAGGCCGGGGTTGGCGTTGAGGAGGGCGGCGGGGGCGGCCAGGGCGATCATGGCCAGGCGGAAGCCGAAGACCTGGCGGCACATGGCCTGGAGGGCGTTCACCTGGACGGAGAGTGCGGGTGCGTCGAGGTGGGCCCCCGGTGGGGCCTGGTCTTCGTCGGCGCTCGCGCGTCCGATCGCCGTCGCGGAGGGCTTCGCCTCGCGCCCCGGCTTCCTCACCGTCAACATGTCCCCGCTACTCCCCCGTGATGGACCCGAAGTCCGTTCCCGATCCCAGCAGCAGGCCCGCCCCCAGCAGGATCATCGTGGCCGGGACCATGAACGTCGTGATCATCATCGTGGCCTTGGGTACCGCCCGCGCGGCCTTGCGGCGGGCGTTCTGGGCGTCCGTGCGGCGCATGTCCTTGGCCAGGGAGACGAGGGTGTCGACGATCGGCGCGCCGAGTTCCTCCCCCTGCTGGAGTGCCGTGACGAACATCGCCACCTGCTCGGAGTCGTTGCGCCGGCGCAGTTCCGCGAAGGCCTGGCGGCGGCTCATGCCGAGGTCCATCTGGCGCAGGGTGATGCGCAGTTCGTCGGCCCAGGGGCCCTCGTACCTGGACGCCACCCGGTCGAGTGCCTGCCGGAAGCCCAGCCCCGCGCTCACCACCACCGCGAGCACGTCCAGGAAGTCCGGCAGGGTCCGCTCGATGACGTCCTTGCGGATCCGGATCGCCGACCAGATGCCGACCTCCGTCCAGAACGCGCCGAACGCCAGCAGCAACAGGGCGACCAGGACGTCGCCCCGGAGCAGGAAGACCAGGAAGCCGACGCCACCCAGGAAGCCGTAGACCGCCCGGCGGGCCGCGTAGCGGTCGATGGTCAGGCCGCCGGGGTTGCCCGCGAGGTCGATCTTGCGGCGGTACTTCGCCACCTGCTTGGGGCCCATCAGACGGAGGACCGCGGGGGCGTAGCGCATGCCCAGGCGGTCGATCAGGGAGTCCACCGCGCCGGTGCGGGTGGCGCCGACCTCCAGGGCCAGCGCGAGGTCGGAGGGCAGTTTCGCGTCGGCCCGGTACATGCGGATGCCGGCGAAGACGCCCCAGACGCTGAGGCCCATCAGCAGGGCGAGCAGGAGTGCCATGGTGTGATCCTCCGCCGCTCAGACGTCGATGCGGGACAGGCGGCGGATGAGGATGAAGCCCACCGCGTACAGGGCGAACGCGACGATGACCGCCCCCTGGCCGACCGGTGAGCCCGTCATGCGGTCCAGTGCGCCGTCCTTCACGCCGTTCATGAGGAAGAGCGAGCCGATGCCCAGGACGGGGACGGCGTACGAGGTCATGTTCACCTGGGACAGCTGGGTGCGGACCTCGCGCCTGGTCTCCTTGCGCTCCTCCAGCGTCTCCGTGAGGTTGCGCAGCGCGCTCACCACCTGGCCGCCCGCCCGGTTGGACAGGACCAGGGTCGTGACCAGGACGACCAGTTCGCGCGAGGGCAGTCGTTCGGCCATCTCGCCGAGCGCGTCGTCCAGCGTCGCGCCCACCGCCAACTGGTTGGCCACTTTGGCGAGTTCCTCGCCGGCCGGGGCCTCCAGCTCGTCCGCGGCCATCCCGATCGCCGTACGCAGGGCCAGTCCCGCCTGGGTCGCGTTGGCCAGGATGCGGGCCATTTCGGGGAGTTGGTTGATGAACTTCTCGATGCGTTGCTGCCGCTGCCAGTTGAGGAACTGGACGGCCGCCCAGATCCCCAGCAGTCCGGCGATCGGGCCGAAGAAGGGGGCCAGCGTGGCCTGGCCGATCAGCCAGAGGCCGGCGACCGCGGCGAGCATGCCGGCGAAGAACTCGCCGGGGGTGATGTCCAGGCCGGTCGCGGCGAGGCGCAGTTCCAGCTTCCGGCCGAGTTTCATACGGCGCAGTCGCCGGTCCAGGTTGCGGAAATGGCGCCGGCGGCCGGTGTGCGGTATCTGGCCGGCCGCCGCGAGGCGTTCCACGAGTGCGGCCCGCTGCGCCCTGCCCTTGGCGTAGGTGTGGACGCCGATGACGGCGAGTACGCAGGTCAGCAGCGTGATGCCGGTGGTGAGGCTGAGGAGGGTCTGGAGATCCATGGGGGTGGTTCCTACCTGGCTACTCGGATGGCGAGCTGATCTGCGGACTGGGCCACGCCGAAGGCCTGGGGCGTGGGCTGGCTCGCCATGTAGAGGCGGTCGGCGGCGCGGCGCGGGATCGGGAAGTACTCGAACCGGCCGTAGATCCGGCCGTCGGCCGCCATCGGCTGGGCGGTGAAGCGGGCGACCGTGGCGATGCGGTACTGCTCGCTGCCGTGGCTGTCGAGCAGGGCGATCTCGGTGATGCGGCGGGCGCCGTCGGCGAACCGGGTCAGCTGGATGATCACGTCGACGGCGCTGTTGATCTGGTCGTGCAGCGCCTCGAAGGGGACCTCGACCTCGGACATCGCCGCCAGGGTCTTGAGCCGCATCAGCGCGTCCTCGGCGCTGTTGGCGTGCACGGTGGCCAGTGAGCCGTCGTGGCCGGTCGACATCGCCTGGAGCATGTCCAGGGACTCGCCGCCGCGGACCTCACCGACGACGATCCGGTCGGGTCGCATGCGCAGCGAGTTGCGGACCAGGTCGCGGATGGTGACCCGGCCCTGGCCCTCCACGTTCGGCGGGCGGGACTCCAGTCGGACCACGTGCCGCTGCTGGAGCTGGAGTTCGGCCGAGTCCTCGATGGTGATGATGCGGTCGCCCTCGGGGATGAGCCCGGACAGGGCGTTCAGGAGCGTGGTCTTTCCGGTGCCGGTCGCGCCGGACACGATGATGTTGAACCTCGCCTGCACCAGCCCCGCCAGCAGATACAGCATGTGGTCGTCCAGGGAGCCGAAGCCCGCCAGTTCCTGGAGCGTGTAGGAGCGGGGGAAGCGGCGGATGGTGAGGATGGCTCCGGTGAGGGACAGCGGCGGAATGATCACGTTCACCCGCTCGCCGGACGGGAGACGGGCGTCGACCATGGGGTTCGACTCGTCCACCCGCCGGTTGACCGTCGAGACGATCCGCTCGATCGTCTGCATCAGCTGGTCGTGGGAGGGGAAGCGCAACGGCAACTGCTCGACCCGGCCGCCGCGTTCGACGAAGATCGAGTCCGGGCCGTTCACCATGATCTCGGTGATCGACGCGTCTTCGAGCAGCGGCTCCAGGATGCCGAGGCCCAGCGCCTCGTCGACCACCCTGCGGATCAGCTGGGAGCGCTCCACCGTTGACAGGACCGGGCCCTCCCGGCTGATGATGTGCCCGAGCACCCGCTCCAGACGGGCCCGGCGCTCGGCCGCCGCCAGCGAACTCATCTCCGCGAGGTCGATCTCCTCCAGCAGCTTGGCCCGGTAGGAGGCGACCAGGTGGCCGTCCTCGCCCCGGCTGCCGTTCTCCTCCGGGGAGTTGATGCGTGACCGCAGGCTCATGGGTGCTTCCTCAGTGGTCGACCGGCATGGTGGCGGTCTTCTGGGCGGGGGCGAAGTCCCAGCCGGGGACGATGGACGGGATGTCGACGGTGGCGGTGACGGTGACCTCGTCGGCACCGAGCGCGGCGTCACAGGAGGTCTGGTCCGCCAGCCAGCCGCTCACCGCGTTCTGGCAGCCCTCCTGGGCACCCATGTCGAGCGAGGCGGCACGCGCGCCGGCCCGGGCCGCCGTTCCGGCCTGCTGGGCGGTGTAGGCGATGAGCCCGATCTGGACGCCGGCCATCGCCACGAGGATCAGGATCGGGATGAACCCGAGGTATTCCAGGGCGACCTGGCCGCGGTCGCGGCCTGTGCGGAGGCGTCCACCCGGGAATCGCCCGGGGCGGACCCGCCCTTCGCGGAGACGTCCGTCGCCGGCCTGTCCGTCGCCGACCCGTCCGTCGAGGAGGCGACCATCGCGGGACTGCCCATCACGGACCCGTCCCTCGCCGGCCCGTCCGACGCGGAAGCGACCATCGCGGGCCCGTTCGTCGCGGGCCCGTCCCTCGCCGGCCCGTCCGTCGCGGAAGCGACCATCGCGGGCCCGTTCGTCGCGGGCCCGTCCCTCGCCGGCCCGTCCGTCGCGGAAGCGACCATCGCGGGCCCGTTCGTCTCCGGTCCGTCCGTCTCCGGTCCGTCCGTCTCCGGTCCGTCCGTCTCCGGCCCGTCCGTCGCGGAGGCGACCATCTCGGGACTGCCCGTCGCGGGCCCGTCCCTCGCCGACCCGTCCGTCGCGGAGGCGACCATCGCGCCCCCGTCCTGTCCCGTCGTACGACATCTCAGTCCTTCACCTCCTCCACGGCCCCCGCGTGGCCCTCGACGTCGACGGGGAAGCCGATCGAGCCCGGGAAGAGGACGGGGACCTGGAGCGTGACGGTGGCCCTGACATAGCCGCCCCCGGTCTCGCAGGTCACTTCGCCGCTCCACGCGCCCGGCAGCTTGTCCAGGCCCGCCTGCTGACACGCGCCCTGTCGCGCCCCCAATTCCGCAGCCGTCCCCGCCCGCACCGCCTCGTCCGCAGCATTCCCGGCGAGCGTGTACGTGTATCCCAGCAGCACGAACTGCCACATCAGCACCAGCGTCAGGATGATCAGCGGGGTCATGCCGAGGAACTCGACGGCGACCTGGCCGCCGTCGTCCCTCCACCAGGGACGGCGCGTCCTCCTCCCGGGTCGGCGCATCGCTACCTCCCCAGCTCTCTGCGCCGCCGGAAGCCGATCGCCGTCCGGTCGCCGCCGCGAAGCCGGCCCGCCCGGTGGCCGGGCGCCTCGGACCCCTTGACGAGTCCGAGTTCGCCCGCGAGGCCCCACAGGGCCTGTTTCACCGTGCTCCTGTTGTCCAGTTCGTGGAGGCGGCCGGCGTCCACCGCGCCCTGCAGTTCCTTGAAGTTGGCCGGGATCGCGGTGCCGGCGACGGGGGTGCCGGTGATCTTCTGGATCAGCGGTGGCTGGATCTCCGTACCGCGGGTGTGGCGGTTGACGACGACGGTGGTCTCCTCGGCCTTGCGGATCTGCAGCCGGTCCCACATCCGTACCGTGCGCTTGGCGCCCCGGACCGCGACCACGTCCGGCGTCGTGACCAGCAACGCCGTGTCGGCCATCTCCACGGCGGCCGCGCCCGCGCCGCCGAGCTGGGAGCCGCAGTCGACGACGACGACGTCGTAGCGGGAGCGCAGGGCGCTGACGATCTGGCGGGCGGCCCGGTCGGTGACCTCCTCGCCGCGTTCGCCCTCGCCGGGGGCGAGCAGCAGCGCGAGGCCGGTGTCGTGGCGGAAGACGGCGTCGGCGAGGACG
Organism: Streptomyces sp. Q2; assembly: GCF_056820935.1. NCBI lineage: Bacteria > Bacillati > Actinomycetota > Actinomycetes > Kitasatosporales > Streptomycetaceae > Streptomyces > Streptomyces sp. Q2. The sequence continues at coordinate 9,583 of NZ_JBXEJE010000027.1, forward strand.
CGCGGGGAGATGTCGGTGATGGCGGCCAGGTCGACGACCGAGCGGCGGAACTGGACGTCCAGGAAGGAGGCGATGTCGCCGGCCTGGAGGTCCATGTCGACGAGGGCCGTGCTGCGGCCGGACGCCTGGGCGGCGAGGGCGAGCTGGATGGCGGTGAGGGTCGCGCCCACGCCTCCCTTGGCGCCGCTCACCGTGACGACGGTCCCGCCGACGCCGGTGAACACGTCGCCGCCGGCGCCCAGGTGACGCCGTACGCCCACCGACCACTGGGCGACCGCCTGTACCCGGATGGCCAGCTCCTCGTACCCGAGCGGCAGGGCGATCAGGCCGCGGGCGCCGTAGTCCATCGCCGCCTGGAACAGGCCGGGGCTGGCGTCGGAGGTGACGAGGATGACGCCGACGGCCGGGAAGCGGAGGGCGACTTCGCGGATGAGTTCCAGTGCGGGGACCGGGCCGATGCGCTCGTGGACGACGACCACCTCGGGCAGTTCGTCGATCGACTCGGCGGCGAGGCGGGCCAGGGTGTCGATGAGCTGCGTGGAGTCGACGACGGGGGCCACCGGCTCGGCGTCGGGGAGCTGGCTGAGGAGGGTCGTGATGGACCGGGCCGCGTCCGCGTCGCCGACAGCCGGGAGGATCCTCGTGGGCATGGCGGCCTCTCACTTGTCCTTGGCGAGTTCGTAGGTGCGGTCCTTCTCCGGGACGGTGGTGTCGGTGCCGGGTGCGACGAGCGCGAGCCGGACCTCCTCGGCGAACGACTCGGCGTACGTGATGCGCTGGGCGTCGACGGTGGTCAGCGCGAAGGTGATGGGGACGGCATCGGTCTCCTGTCGCGTGCGGTCGCTCTCGTCGGGCTTGAGGGCGGTCAGTTTGCCGACGTCGAGGACCTTGGCGTTGGTCACGATGATCTTGGACTGGGCGGGGTCGCCCTCGCGCTGTCCCTCGAACGTGGCGTACACGTTCACCGTCGAACCCGGCGTGATCTTGCCCGCGACGCCGGTCGCCGCGTCGATCATGATGGCGACCTCCTGCTGCCCGGGCTGCAGAGCGGGCTGGTCGACGATCATGTCGCTCTGCAGCAGGGAGCCGGCCTTCAGCGTGGTGACGGCGATCTTGCCGCGGATCTGGGCGAGGTCGGTGACGGCGGTCTCCGACAGCCACCGCTCGGGCATCTCGGTCTTCTCGAACTGGCCCGCGTCGAGGCTGGTGTAGGGCTGCACGTCGGCCTTGAGCCGGTACGCCGTGACCTCGGGTCCGACCTTGGACTTCACGTCGTTGATGACGGACAGCACGCCGGCGAACGCGCCGAGGGCGCACAGGACCGACAGAAGCAGGAGTATCACGCCGCGGCGCTGACGGGAGTTCATGAACCGTGCAACCTCATTGGGGGTTCGGTCGAGCGGAGTCGGGGGGTGCGGGTCTGCCCTTGGGGCGTTATCCGGCGGGCAGTTGGTTCTCGCGAACAGGTGACACGGGCGCTGTGGCGGAGCAGAAGACGCAGCGGTCGCCGATGACGTCGATGCCGCACCAGTGACAGGTGTTCTGCCGTACCGAGGTGACCAGTTGGTAGAGCACCGACAGGTCGGGCAGGAAGGTGCAGAACTCGATCAGCCTGCCGGTCCCCCACCATCGCGCGGACTCGGCCGGCAGCGGGCTCTCGCGCAGCCCCTGCACCTGCCAGGCCTTGGCCAGCGAGGCGGTGACCCAGTCGGACTGGAGCTGCCCCTTCGCCACCAGCATGGACGTGGCGAACTCCGGCCCCGCGAGGGTGGCCCCTGGGCCGATCCGCTCCAGCTGCGGCTGCGGATGCGCGAGCACCGCGAACTGGCTGCCGGGCACCCAGGACTTCGCGTGCGACTTCAGTCCCACGGGGACGCGGTCGAGTTTGGCCACGGAGCCCAGGAGCGCCCCGGCATGGATGTAGTGGGTGAGCAGGCGGCCGGCCGAGGCGAGCACGCCCGGGCTCAGGTCGCACGAGGCGAGCTGCCTCAACTGGCGGGCGAGGACGGCGAGTCCGAGCGGTGGCAGTTCTGGACGGAACAGGGCGATACGGTCGCTCTCCAGCAGGGAGCGCACCGTGTGCAGCCGCCGCTGCGTCTGCTGCGGGACGGCCTGCGAGCACACGACGATCACGTACCCGTGCTGGTCGATCAGTGACTGCAGGACGGCGAGCGACCGGTCGAGCGGCTCGGTGTCCAGGCCCGACAGGACCACGGCGGGCATGGTCCGGTCGTCCTGCGGTGGCAGCGCCATGTCGGCACTGGTCACGGCGATGGCAGTTGGCACGCGCAGCTCCCCGAATCCCATGCCTGTCGGCCCGCCCGGCCCTACCCCGGCGCACCCAGTCGACTTCACTGCGTGACTACCTGAGCACTGTATCCACGCCCCTGTGACCGGAGAACAGCGTTTCTGTGACTTCCTGGTCCTGTTGGGAGTGCAAAAGGGGGCTATTTCAGTCCAGATGGGGTGCATGTGCCACGAGATCATTTGCTACGAGGGTGAGTTGACCCGGCAGCCGACCCCCTCCCTCCGCCCGCCCCCTTGACAGCCGAATTGGTCTGGACCAACTTGTACGTCCAACGGTGGCCACCGTCAGCCCTCTCCGCCCCTCTCCCCCACCGGAGGCCCCAGTGGACCCCGTACCAGGCATACCCGGACGGACCCGGTTGCTCCTTTCCGGAGCCCTCGCCGCAGCCCTCGCCCTCGCGGTGGCCGGCGCGGGCCCGGCGTCCGCCGCGGACGTCAACAACGCGAAGAACGCCGGATTCGAGTCGGGACTGACCGACTGGACCTGCTCCGCGGGCAGCGGTACGACGGTCTCCGCACCGGCGCACGGCGGCTCGGCCGCGCTGCGGGCGACCCCGGCCGGGCAGGACCACGCCCGGTGCACCCAGACGGTGGCGGTGAAGCCCAACTCGACGTACACGCTGAGCGCGTGGGTGCGGGGCGGGTACGCGTACCTGGGCGCGACGGGCACGGGTACGACGGACGTGTCGACGTGGACGCCGGACTCCCCGTCCTGGAAGCAGCTGTCGACGTCGTTCACGACGGGCGCGTCGACGACCTCGGTGACGGTGTACACGCACGGCTGGTACGGGCAGGCCGCGTACTTCGCGGACGACGTGTCGGTGTTCGGGCCGGACGGGGGCGGGGGCGGGGATCCGGCGCCCACCGTCCCGGCGGCGCCGAGCGGACTGTCGGTGTCGGGAACTTCCCCGTCCTCGGTCTCCCTGTCGTGGAGCACGGTCCCGGGCGCGACCGGCTACCACGTCTACCGGAACGGCACGAAGGTGACGGCGGTGACGGGAACGTCCGCGACCGTGACCGGCCTCGCGGCTTCGACGTCGTACTCCTTCCAGGTCACGGCGACCAACACGGCGGGAGAGTCGGGGAGGTCGGCGACGGTGACGGGCACCACCACGGCGGGTGAGGGCGGTGGTGACGTCTCGCTGCCCAGGCACGCGGTGACGGGCTACTGGCAGAACTTCAACAACGGGGCGACCGTCCAGAAGCTCTCCGCCGTCCAGTCCTCCTACGACATCATCGCGGTGGCCTTCGCGGACGCCACGGCGACACCGGGCGCGGTGACCTTCACCCTCGACTCCGCCGGTCTGGGCGGCTACACCGTCGACCAGTTCAAGGCGGACGTGAAGGCGAAGCAGGCCGCCGGGAAGAAGGTCGTCGTCTCGGTGGGCGGCGAGCGCGGGGCGGTGTCGGTGAACGACTCGGCCTCCGCGACGAACTTCGCCAACTCGGTGTACGCGCTCATGCAGACGTACGGCTTCGACGGCGTCGACATCGACCTGGAGAACGGCCTCAACACGACGTACATGACGCAGGCGTTGCGGGCGCTGTCGGCGAAGGCGGGGAGCTCCCTGGTCCTGACGATGGCCCCGCAGACGATCGACATGCAGTCCACCTCCAACGCGTACTTCCGGACCGCCCTGAACGTGAAGGACATCCTCACGGTCGTCAACATGCAGTACTACAACAGCGGTTCCATGCTGGGCTGCGACGGCAAGGTGTACAGCCAGGGCTCGGTGGACTTCCTGACCGCCCTGGCCTGCATCCAGCTGGAGGGCGGGCTGGCTCCGTCACAGGTGGGCCTCGGGGTGCCGGCTTCGCCGAGCGGCGCGGGAAGCGGGTACGTGTCCCCGTCCGTGGTGAACAGCGCCCTGGACTGCCTGACGAAGGGCACGGCCTGCGGGTCCTTCAAGCCACCCCGGACCTATCCCGACCTGCGTGGCGCGATGACCTGGTCGACCAACTGGGACGCGGCGGCGGGGAACGCGTGGTCCAACGCGGTGGGGCCACACGTGCACGCGCTGCCGTGACGAACCTCTTGTGAGCGGGACTCCCCGGGGCCGGGCGGCGCTGCCGGCCGGCTCCGGGATCCGGTCGGTGTCGACCGGGACCGGTTCAGGCTGTTCGTCGGTCCGTGGAGACCAGCCACTGCCAACGCCGGCGTTCCGTGACGAGGCTCGCGGCGACGAGGAGCGACACCATGGCCGCCGCGACGGCCGGCCACACCACCCACGCGGAGATCACGGCCGCGGCGAACTGCAGCACCACGAGCAGGATCGTGACCAGTCCCGGGACCGGGACGATCACCTGCGCCTTGTCGCCCGGAGTGGAGAAGACGGTCGGAAGGCCGATCAGCACCACCACCGCCAACACGGCGAGCACCCACGAGTACGCGGACAGGGCCCACGGTGTGGCCACCCAGGCGACGAGTTCCGAGGCGAAGCGCAGGGCGGATGCGGTGCGGTCGTCCGGTCGTTCCACGTTCGTCCCCCAAGATCGGCGTCGACCATGAGCGGGGGAGCCTACGACGGGTGAGAGACGGTCGAGCGGGTTTGGCCGGTAGTCGACCACGGCCGTGGCGGGCGCCGGACTCGGCTGCCGGGCGGGGCAGTTGAGGGGGTCGGGAACTGCTGCCGGTTTTCTGAGCATGAGTGACTTCTGGTGAGCGTGAGTGAGTGCCGGCGCTGGATGCGGTTGTTCCGCTGTGTCAGGAGTGCGCCCTCCCCCCTGGGGTGTGCTGTGGCCCTTGGCTCTCGGGCGGGGAACGTGAGTTCTCGGGTCGAATGGGTGACCTTTGCGGGGGCTGCTCGTTGACTGCCGTGACGGGGATCTTCGGCCGGGCGGGGTGGAGGGTGGGCGGGTTGCGGGAGGTGGCGGCGTCGTTCGTGGTGCCCGGTCCTTCCGGGGTGGCTGTTCGGGACCGGCTGCGGGTGTCGGCGGCGGATGCGGAAGTGCTCGCCGAGGTCGGCGTGTACTTGGGGTCGCTGGCCGCGGCGGATCTCGCGGAGCGGTCCAGGCAGGGGCCGGCGCATGACGCGGCCGGGTGGGCGGTGCGCAAGCGGGAGTTGACCGGGAGGTCTTCGGCGCGGTGGGCGGGCAGTATCACCAAGGCCACGCACGATCAGTGGGCGCTGGCCCGGCGCGGCCAGGCCGCCCATCTGGCCTGGCTGCGCGGGCAGATCGCGTCCATCGAGGCGCGGCTGGCCCGGCCGCTCGGCGCCAAGGCGGACAAACGAGCAGGGCTGGTGCGTGGGTATTCGACGCGTGGTGAGTGGCATGCCAAGTCCCGCCGCCTGCAGACCCTCAAGGACCGCCTCACGGTGGTGGAGGCGGACCGGGCGGCGGGCCGGGTGCATGTGGTGCGCGGCGGCAAGCGCCTCGCGAACACCCGTCACCACCTTGAGGCGGCCGGGCTGAGCGGGCAGGCGTGGCGGGAGCGGTGGCGGGCGGAGCGGATGTTCCTGGCCGCAGACGGGGAGTCCGGCAAGCGGTTCGGCAACGAGACGATCCGCGTCACCGACACCGGTCGGCTCTCGGTCAAGCTCCCGGCCCCGCTGGCCCGTCTGGCCAACGCCCCGCATGGCCGTTACGTCCTCGACGCGACGGTGGCGTTCCCGCACCGCGGGCAGGAGTGGCGTGACCGGATCACCGCCAACCGGGCTGTGGCGTACCGCATCCACCACGACACCGCACGCGGCCGCTGGTATGTCACCGCCTCCTGGCAGCGCGCCGCCACCCCCGTCCTGCCCCTCGACGCGGCCCTCGTCCGGGGGGTGGTGGGCGTGGACATGAATGACGACCACCTCGCGGCCTGGCACCTCGACGTGCACGGCAACCCGGTCGGCGAGCCGCAGCGCTACTTCTACGACCTGACCGGCAGTACCGAGCACCGGGACGCGCAGATCCGGCACGCCCTGACCCGGCTGCTGCACCACACCCTGCGCTGCGGGGCCGCCGCGATCGCCATCGAGGACCTCGACTTCACCGACGGCACCAGCCGGGAGAAGCACGGCCGCAACAAGCGCTTCCGGCGCCTCATCTCCCGTTTCCCGACCGCGAAACTCAGGGCCCGGCTGGTGTCGATGGCCGCCGAGCAGAACGTGGCGGTGGTCGCAGTCGACCCGGCCTACACCAGCCGCTGGGGTGCCCAGCACTGGCAACAGCCAATGACCACCCCACGACGCAAGACGTCCCGGCACGATGCGGCGAGCATCGCGGTCGGGCGACGCGCCCTCGGACATCCGATCCGGCGACGGACAGCACCGCCCCACCCCGACCAGAGTGATCGTGGTGGGCATCGGACCGTCCAGGCCCGACCGGACACCCGCAGGCGTGAGGAACCCCGCCCCCACCTTCCCGGACCGCGCACACGATGCGCGCCGCCCGGCGGTGGAGCGAAAGCGGGCGACCAGGGTGCCCAACACCGTTCGGGACACCCGGCTGAGCAAGAGTGCTGGCAACAGGACTCACTCCCGCTCAGTCTTTAGGAACGGTCGGTAAGGTGCTTCACCGGCCGATTGATCACCGACGGAGGCTCCGTGAACGTACCGCCGCCCACGCCCCCATTTCAGCAGCAGCCTCCTGCCCCGCACCCCGCGTACGCGCCCCAGGTGCCGGCGCCGTCCTTCTCGTACGCCGGACCGGCACCCATGGGAGCCATGCCCGGGCCGGGCCTCGTGTGTGAGGTGTGCGGAGCCGCTCCTGCCGCCGCGGTGACCGTTCGTGGGCATCAGGGCATGGTCGTGATCATGCGGTTCCTGCGGCGGGAAGGGATGTTCTGCCGGACCTGCGGGACGGCTGTCTTCCGTCAGATGCAGGCGGACACGCTGGTGCAGGGCTGGTGGGGGCCGCTGTCCGCGATCATCACGCCGTTCGTCCTGCTGCTGAACCTCGGTGCCCGGTCCACCGTGCGCGGTCTCCCGGAGCCCGCCACCGGGAGCTGGCGCCCGCCGCTCGACCCGGGCAAGCCCGTGCTGCGGCGGCCGGCCGGCCTCGTCGCCGCAGTGCCGCTGGCCGCGATCGGTCTGGTCGTGATGGCCATCCCGGTGCTGATGGTCATCGGCATGGTCTTCGGGGACGATCCGCCGAAGACGCTCACGGTCGGTTCGTGTGCCCGCAACGACGGCTCCTGGAGTGACCAGGACCTGAAGCCGGTGACTTGCGGTGCGTCCGACGCGGAGTTCGAGGTGACCGAGCCCGGTGCGAAGGGGTGCGCGACCGGGGACTATCTCGCCGGCCTGGAGTACAGCGCGGACGGTGCGACGTCGCTGTGTCTGCGTCCCGCCCGGCGGTGAACGGGTTTCCGGCACGGCATGTCGGCCCGAACGTGTGGACGCACCGTTCGGCACAGACTCCTGAGGATGTTCGCATGTCTTTCGGCCCCCCGCCCGCCGGCTTCGGGTCCCCTACATCGCCCGCCTGGACCGCGCCGACCGACATCGAGCAGGCGCTGCTCGAAGCCAAGGCGCGTGACGACTGGGCGGCGTACTTCACCACGCTCGCGCAGAACCGGCTGTTCTTCGAGGTACGACGGGACAAGGTGGATGCCGGAGCGGGCGGAACGTACCCGGTCTTCGGGTTCGATCCGCGAGCCGGCGGTCCGGTCTGGCCGGTGTACACCGCGGGGATGCTTCCCGTTCCGGAGCCGAACCGGGTCTTCGACTGGAACACCCTCCGGTGGTTCGCCCGGGTGTGGGCGCCGACCGATCCACCGATGATCGTGGTCAATCCCGGCAGCCCGTGCGAGGCGTTCCTCCCGGCCGCGCCGCCGCGCTCCGACGTCTGGGCTCAGTACTCGCGCGGTGAACGCGATCCGGAACCCTCCTTGCGCCTGCGCACGCTCAGCGTCGGTGGCCCGCTGCACGGTCCCGTCGCCCACGGACTGGCCTGCGGTGCCCTCCTCTGTGTCAACAACGGCTCGTTCTGGAACGCCATGGCCTGGCACGGCACCGGCTATCCCAACGAGCGCAAGCGGCTGAGCGAGTGGTGGGGCATCACCACGCGGGAGGAATGGTTGTCCGCCCTTCGGGGCCTGGTCGCCTGTGAATCTCACAGCCCTGTCTGGGAGTTCGCCCTCGGCCTGCGCCGGACCATCGCCCGTGACTTCGGTGGACACGTCGACGTCGGTTACTGGCGTCAGGCCGCCGCCAACGTCATTCGCGCCCGGGACGAGGGCTCGACCGTGGTCACCGCCGACGGGGTCACCAAGATCGAGCCACGGCCCGAATCCGAGACCGAGGCCCGGGTGGCGGGCGTGCAGCGGCTCATCGGGCGGATCACCCGGTACGAGGCCCGGATGCGCGCCGACGGAGTGCTCGACGAGAACCGGTACATCAGCTCCGTCGAGGCCTGGGATCTCGGGCGTGCCTCGAAGATGGCCCGGTGGGGGCTCGGGGCCCGGTTCGGGAGCGTGCGGGAGGCCGAGGCCGCCGTCATCGAGGCAGGTCGGACGGCGGCACGGTCGTACAAGTCGTGGCAGGACTTCTCCGTCGGCTACATCCTCGGGCGGTGTCTGCACTTCGACGACGAGGAGTTCGGGCAGTGGTACACCGACATGGTCGACGCCCATCGGCTGCTGATGTCCGACCCCGGCAGCCCCTGGCTCAACATCCCCTTCCGGTAGGCCCGTCCGTACGACCCGGCCGCCCATACGGCGCCGGACGGGAGTGACTCGCTTCACCTTCACAACCTTTGAATTTTCTTTACATGGCCCTTACACCTCCTTAGACTTCCTTCGTTTGCCACTGCGACGTGTGTTTACTAGGGGGATTCGTGAGACCCGTGGAAGTTTTAGCCTCTCCTGACGAGAGAGGCCGGATATGGCACGAGAAGAGTGGAAGCCTGCGCTGGACAGCGGGCGGGCTCGCGGTGCTGTTGGTGACGGCCGCACTGCAGGGCACGGCACAGGCCGCCCCCGCCCAGGAACAGGCGAAGGCCCCCCAGCCGAAGACCGCGACCAACGCGGCGGACATCCCCTCGGCGAGGGTGGCGGCCCGACTGTCGGGCAAGCGGGTCGAGGCCCTGTCGGAACGTACCGAGACGTCCAGGACCTGGGCGAACAAGGACGGCAGTCTGACGACGGAGCTGTCGGCCGGGCCGGTCCGCTTCGAGCGGGACGGCAAGTGGGTCGCCGTCGACGTGAAGCTGCGCGAGTCCGGCAAGGGCGTGGAGCCGGTGGCGCACCCCAACGGGCTGCGCCTGGCGGGGAAGACCGGCACGGCCGCGAAGTCCCTGAGGGCCGGGCAGCGGCAGAAGGCCGTCGACCTGGTGACCCTGGGGGAGGGCGATGAGCAGATCACCCTCCAGTGGAAGGGCGGTCTGCCGGAGCCGAAGCTGGACGGCACGCGAGCGGAGTACGTCAACGCCGTGCCCGGCGCGGACGTCGTGGTCGAGGCGACCCGTACGGGCTTCGAGCAGTACGTCGAGATCAAGAAGAAGCCCGCCGCGGACGGCTACGCGTACACGCTGCCGCTGACGGCCAAGGGCCTCAAGGTGAGGCAACTGCCCGACGGCAGTGTGCTGTTCACCGACAAGAAGGACAAAAAACGGGCTGTCATGCCCGCGCCAGTGATGTGGGACTCCACCGTCGACAAGCGGTCCGGTGAGCACACACGCCGTGTGCCGGTGTCGATGAAGGTGGTGCGGAAGGGTTCCTCCGTCGACCTCGTGGTGACCCCGGACGCGAAGTTCCTCGCCGACCCGGCCACCAAGTACCCGGTGACGGTCGACCCGTCCACCTCCTCGCTGTCCAACGTCTTCGACACGTACGTACAGCAGGGCGAGACGGTCGACTGGTCGTCCGACACCGAACTGGACCTGGGCAACCCGGGGACGACCAACTCCGACGGCACCCCGCGCACCGCACAGTCCTTCATCTCCTGGAACACCACGCCGATCCAGGACGCGCTGGTGCTGGACGCCAAGCTGTCCCTGTGGAACTTCCACTCCGGCAACAACACGGACTGCAAGGCATACCCGTGGGAAGTGTGGGCGTCGGGCGCGGCCTCCACCTCCAGCCGGTGGACCAACCGCCCCACCATGACGGCGAAGAAGGCCACCTCCACCGAGACCCGGGGCAACGCCTCCTGCACCACTCAGCCCGACGGGTGGATCAACGCCGATGTGACCGCTCTGACCCAGGAGTGGGCATCGGCGAACGCCACGCGCGGACACATGGGCCTGCGTGCCACCAGCGAGTCCGTGATCGCGCAGTGGAAGCGGGTCAACTCCGCCAACGCCGCGTCGAACCCGCCGAAGCTGGTCGTGAACTACAACTACCGGCCGCGCACGGGAACGAAGCAGGAGGCCGGGCCTCCGTACTTCTCCTACAGCGGCGCGTACACGGTGAACACCACCACGCCGACGCTTCGGGACACCTTCGTCGACGCCGACGGCGACAAGGTCAACGGCACCTTCCAGATCTTCGACAACGCCACCAACACGCAGGTCGGCGACGTCATCGTGTCGAAGTACGTGCCCTCCGGGCAGACTGCCCCGGTGACGGTTCCGGCCGGTGTGCTGAGCAACGGCAAGACGTACAAGTTCCGCACCAGCCCGTATGACGGGACGCACTACAACAACGGCTGGTCGGCGTGGAAGATCTTCACGGTCGACACCTCCGCCCCCTCCGCCCCTTCGAAGATCGTCTCCACGGACTATCCGAGCGGTCAGTGGGTCAAGGGCGCGGGACAGACCGGCACGTTCACCGTCACGCCGCCCGCCGCCGACCACAACTGGCTGGAATGGTCACTGGACGGCTTGACCTGGACGAAGGTCGCCACGGGTGGTTCGACGGCGGACAAGGCCATCGCCATCGCCCCGCCGAAGAACGGCACCCACACCCTTCAGGTGCGGGCCGTGGACAAGGCCGACAACAAGTCCGAGGCGGTCGAGTACGTCTTCCACGCCGGTCCGGGTGGCTTCATCCAGCCGAGCGAGGGCGAGCGCTCCGCGCGCAGGCTGCCCCTGGTCGCCGAGGCCGACGCGGCCAAGTACAACGCCGTGTCCTTCTCCTGGCGTCGCTCCGAGGCCGACCCCTGGGTGAAGATCCCCGTCGGGGACGTCACCTCCGGCGGCACCCCCCTGACCGCTTGGCCCGTCCCGCTCACCGGCGGCAAGAACGCGCCCCTGACCTGGAACGCGACGAGCACCGTCGATCCTGACGGCAGTGTCCAGATCAAGGCCGACTTCACCGGCGCCAACTCCGCCTCCGGCAGCACCGAGGCACTCACGGTGGTCGTCGACCGCACCGCGGACGGCGCCGCCGCCGACGAGGTCGGCCCCGGCTCGGTGAACCTGCTGACCGGCGACTACACGCTCTCGCAGACGGACGCCTCCTTCTTCGAGCTCTCGGTCAGCAGGACCGCCTCCTCCCGGACCCCGGACGCCGCCACCGCCCAGACCGGGCAGGCGCCGATCTTCGGCAAGCAGTGGGTGTCCGGCACGGTCGCCGAGGCGACCGAATCCGACTACTCGCACATCCGCCGGATCTCGGACACCGCGGTCGTCGTGGTGGACTCCGACAACGAGGAGACGCACTTCACCGCGAACACCGCGAAGACCGGCTGGGTCCCCGAGCCCGGCGCGGAGGACCAGACCCTCAAGGGCAGCGTCGGCGGCAGCTTCACCCTGTCCGACACCGAAGGCACTCTCACCGAGTTCACCAAGCCCGACGCCGCGGCGGACACCTGGCAGGTCTCCAGCACCCTGTTGGACGGACTGTCGGGCTCGACCACGACCGTGATCTCCGAGACGGTCACCGTCGACGGCAAGAAGCTGGCCCGCCCCAAGCGAATCCTCGCCCCCACCTCCGCCGCGACCGCCGCGACGTGCACCGCGACCCCGACCACCAAGGGCTGCCGGGCACTGGAGTTCGTCTACGCGACGACCACCACCGCCACCGACACCGGCTACGGCGACTACAGCGGCCAGGTCAAGGAGATCCGCCTCTGGTCCACGGAGCCGGGCGCCTCGGCGGCCACTTCCAAGTCCGTACAGATGTATCTCTACGACGGCACCGGCCGGCTTCGTCAGACGTGGCACCCGCAGATCTCGCCCTCGCTGAAGACCGAGTACGCCTACGACAGCGCGGGCCGGGTCACCAAGATCACCCCGCCCGGAGAGCTGCCCTGGACGTTCACCTACGGCAAGGCGGGATCCAGCAGCGCCGCCGGAGAGGGCATGCTGCTCGAGGCGTCCCGGCCCGCCCTGCAACAGGGCAGCGCCGACACCGTCTCCGGTGAGGCGGTCACGAGCATCGTCTACGACGTGCCGCTGACGGGTACCAGTGCCCCCTACAAGCTGGGCGCGAGCGAGGTGAAGGCATGGGGGCAGACCGATGCCCCGGCCGACGCGACGGCGGTCTTCCCCGCCGACTCCGTCCCCGCGTCCCACTCGGGTGACGCGCTGAGCGCGTCGTCCTACGCCCGTGCGGAGATCAGTTATCTGGGAGTCTCCGGACGCTCGGTCAACTCCGCCACACCCGGCGGGCACATCAGCACCACCGAGTACGACCGGTTCGGCAACACCGTCCGTGAACTGACGGCGGCCAACCGGGCCCTCGCCCTGGGCATCTCCGCCGCGGACCGCGCGGCACAGGCGGAGCTCGGCATCGCCTCCCTGCCCACGGCCGAGCGTGCCGAGCTGCTGACCACGCGCTCCCTCTACAACGAGAGCGGCACGCGCGAACTGGAGGAGTTCGGCCCGCTGCGGCGCGCCGACCTGACCGCCGATCTCAAGTCCGGCACCACGACGCTCGTCGCCGCGGGAACCCCGGTCACCGCGCGCTCCCGGACGGTCAACGAGTACGACGCGGGCCGCCCCACGGACGGCACGGCCACGATCAAGGACCAGGTCACCAAGGTCACCACCGGTGCGCAGGTCCGTGAGCACCCGACCGTCCACGCGGAGACCCGGGTCGTCCAGACGGAGTACGACTGGGCCAGGGGAATGCCGGTGAAGTCCGTTCAGGACCCCGCCGGACTGGCCATCACCACCACGACCGAGTACGACGCCCTGGGCCGGGTCGCCAAGACCATGAACACCGGCAGCACCGGCACGGACGCCGGCACGGTCGTGACCGCCTACTGGTCCGCCACCGGCACGGGCACCTGCGCCGGCCGCCCCGAGTGGGCGGACCTGGTCTGCTCCGTCGGACCCGGCGGGGCCGTCACGGGAGGCGGCTCCAACCCCAGCCAGCTGCCGGCCACCACCACCGAGTACGACTGGTGGGGCAACGCGGCCAAGGGAACCGAGACCGCGGGCGGCGTCACCCGCACCACGGCCACGTCGTTCGACGCGGCAGGGCGCCCGACCACGGTGAAGGTCACCGGCGGCAGCGGCCAGGCGGTCCCCGACACCACCACCGAGTACGACCCGGCCACCGGCAAGGAGACGAAGACCACGTCGCCCACGGGCGGCACCATCACCCGGGCCTACGACAAGCTCGGCCGCCAGATCTCCTACACCGACGCGGACGGCGGAAAGACCACCACCGAGTTCGACCTGCTCGACCGCCCGGTCAAGGTCACCGACACCGTTCCGTCCACCGTCACCTACACCTACGACCACACCGCCGAGCCGCGCGGCCTGGCCACGAAGACCACCGACTCCATCGCCGGTGCCTTCTCGGCCACCTATGACGCGGACGGCTCCGTCACCACGGAGAAACTGCCCGGCGGCTACACCCTCACCGTCACGGAGGACACCACCGGCGCGCCCGTCGACCGCACCTACACCCGTGACAGTGACGGCACCGTCGTGATGTCGGACGCGGTGACCGAATCGGTCCACGGCCAGACCACCAGCCACTCCGGATGGTCCGACCAGACCTACCGTTACGACGCCGTGGGGCGCCTCACCACCGTCGAGGACACCGTCGAGACGGTCTGCACCCGTCGCACCTACGGACTCGACAAGCACAGCAACCGCACGTCCCTGGTCAGCGCCGCCGCGGCACCCGGCCTGGACTGCCCGACCACTGGAGGCACGACCAAGAGTTCCACCTTCGACAGCGCCGACCGCATCACCGACAGCGGCTACGTCTACGACGCCTTCGGCCGCACCACCACCCTGCCCGGCGGGACGACCGTCGGCTACTACGCCAACGACCTCGTCCGCCAGCAGACCGTGAACGGCAAGCGCCAGACCTGGCAGCTGGACGCCAACCTGCGCTTCCGCTCCTGGACGGTGGAGACCGACAACGGCGGGACCTGGTCGCCGACGGACAACAAGCTCAACCACTACGACGGCGACACCGACAACCCCCGTTGGGTCATCGAGAACACCGCCACCGGCGCCCTGACCCGCAACGTGGACTCCCTGTCCGGGGACCTCGGCGCGGTCACCAGCGCCACCGGCGACACCGTGCTCCAGTTCACCGACGTCCACGGCGACGTCGCCCTGCAACTCCCGCTCAACGCGGGCGAAGCACCCGTCGTTCTCGACACGGACGAGTACGGCAACCCCCGCGGTGAGCAGAAAGCCGTGCGCTACGGCTGGCTCGGCGGCAAGCAGCGCTCCAGCGAGACCGTCGCCGGCTACACCCTCATGGGCGTACGCCAGTACAACCCGGCCACAGGGCGCTTCCTGTCCGTCGACCCGGAACAGGGCGGCAACTCCAACGCCTACGAGTACTGCATGGCCGACCCCGTCAACTGTGTCGACCTCGACGGCAAGTGGGGCTTCAAGAAGTTCTTCAAGAAGGCCAAGCGCTGGGCCTGGCGCAACAAGTGGGACATCGCCCTCACCGCGGCCGGCTTCATTCCCGGACTCGGCGCCGCCGCATGGGGCTACCGCGCCTACCGCGGCTA
This sequence comes from Streptomyces sp. Q2, assembly GCF_056820935.1. NCBI lineage: Bacteria > Bacillati > Actinomycetota > Actinomycetes > Kitasatosporales > Streptomycetaceae > Streptomyces > Streptomyces sp. Q2. The sequence continues at coordinate 24,696 of NZ_JBXEJE010000027.1, forward strand.
CCGGGCCATCCGCGCAGCACGCACCATCGGACGGGCGTGCCGCAGGAACTCCTTCCTGCCCGACACCCCGGTCGTGATGGCGGACGGCAGCACCAAGCCGATCGGTGAGGTGGTCAAGGGCGATCTGGTCCGGGCCGCCGACGAGATCACGGGCGAGATCAAGGTCTCCCCGGTCACCGACGTCATCATCGGTGACGGCATGAAGGACCTGGTGACCCTGTCCGTCGACTCGGACGGTGACGGACGGACCGAGCCGCTCACCGCCACCACGGAGCACCCCCTGTATGTGCAGGGGCGGGGCTGGGTCGATGCCGGGAAGGTGCGGTCCTCGGACCGGCTTGTGGCGCCCGACGGGAGAACCCCGGTCGTCACCGGAGCAGTGCGGCATCAGGCTGTGCGTCAGGTACGGAACCTCACGGTCGGCGGGACGCACACCTATTACGTCCAGACCGACGGAGCTCCGGCGCTGGTTCACAACTGCCGGATCATGAGCAGTAAATGGTTCGGAAGTCGTCGAGGCGCCTACAAGGCCCGGAGGAACGACTACAACAAGATGCGGCAGAGGGGATATACATGCCAGCTTCGTGGTCCGTGCCGTAACGGCGGTCACGCTCACCTGGACTGGTGGCGCGGCAACAAGTCCGGCACGATTCACTACCGGTGGCACGGCCGTGGGCTGGGCCGCCGGGGCTGACTGATCTGATTCACGCATTCCCTGGGGGCAGATATGTCTCTGCCCCCAGGGGACCGAACCACCGAACCAGGACACAGCCATGAGTGATATGACAGGATTCGTCCGCTCGGGATCCTTTGTTGTCGCCTTCGCGGTCCTCGACGACCGCAGTGGGGCCTGTGACCCGAACGACGAGGTACTCGTCGCCGCCCCGAACTGGGCAGGCGCCGCGCGGTTGATGCGCGAACAGGGATACCGGCATGTGCCGAAGCAGCCCGCGAGGATGAAACCGGACCAGGACGCCGTCGCTCTCGCCCTGAAGACACCCGGAGTCGTGTACCGGCGGAAGTGGGCAGCCGGAGAAGAATGGCAAGCGATGGACACGGCAGAAAGAGAGGGTGAGCAAGGTGAAACTTGACGCAGCGATGCAGGAGTTGCTTTCTGCCCTGCGCAGGCATGCCGAAACAGTATCGACGTCCGGTGCCACGGAGGAGGTGCTGGAAGAGGAATTCGAAGCTGTCCGCTCGGCGGCCCGTAGATACTCCGAGACGGTATATGACGTGTCGGGTCGCGAAGGCCCGTTCTATGACCTTGAGCTCGCGTCTGCGGATTCCGAGGGCGATCGCGGAGCCGATGAACTCGACGGTGCCGGCCCTGAGGACATCCTCAGGATTTCTGGTACGTGGGACTTCCGGGTGGTCGATGGAGATTCCTGGACCCGGTATGTGTCCCAGCGGCTCGGCGACGTCGAGTCGCAAACCGGGGCGGGACTGTCCGGGGATCCAGCGGAGGCCGCCGCCGCACTGCTGGAGTTCGGAGAGCCATGGGCGTGCCTCCGCGAGCATGGGCTGGAGAGCGCGGGAAGCGAATGGTCGGTGGGAGACAGCCTGGACCCGTTGGGCGAAGAGCAGGATGATCAGGGGCCTTGACCGGGAGGTGCAGTTGGGTCGGTCTGCCTCCAACCGACCCGATCTCTCGTCAGCAAGGAATGTTGCCCAAAGCCCGGCCGAGTTACTCGGCCGGGCTTTGCCGTTCGGCAGAGAAACCCAGAAAGCACGGAGGAACGGCACGCCTCACGCAGGTTTCCGCAGCGCTGAACATCGGGCGGCTGCGGGCCGTACGCCGCCGGGTCTTTTCCACAGGGCTCAGCAGAACTCCTCGAAATACACCAATGTACGGCCGTCCGCCGAAGCGAACTCGTACGCCTGATAGGTGCGCAGCTCCGATGAGTCGAGCCGGTCCTCGATATCCGCCCAAGCCGCCTCACGGTCGTGGTGAGGCACTGAGCGCAGCACGTCCCCCGCCCCCTCGCCGATGATCACGTCGTCCGCCGTCCGTACAAGTCGTTTCGCCAACCGGGGATCGAGAGGTCCACGGCTCTTCGCCCAGCGGCATCCCAGCTCGTCGACAAACTCCCCCGCGGTCGCCGGTGAGGGCACGAGTCCGCCCTCACCGGTCTCGGCGTGCGGCAAGGAGGCAACCAGCTCGGCAAAGCCCGCCTTACCCGTCTTGGGCAATCGCATCTTCGGCATAAGGTCAGTCTGGCTTGATGAGGGGTTCGGTTCCAGATCCGGTGCCTGCGCCACTGCGGGTGCCCCGGCCTACCCCAGCGGCCGGTAATGGCCCAGCACCGCCGCCAGTTGCCCGAACCACTCCCTCAGCAGTTCCCTCGGTTTCGCGTCCACGACGCACTCGTACACCGTGCCGTCGACGTGGACGACGGCCATCATGAGGGCCTTGCCCGAAGGGCTCGCCTTGTAGTGGACGCTGCGGATCTCGGGCCAGGGGAATTCGGCCTCGTGGCTGTTGATCTCGAGGGCGACGCCCGATGCGTCGACCACGATCGAGCTGTCGCGGTGGACCGCGAAGAACTCCGGTCCGACAGCGGAAGGCTGGGACGGCGCGTACTGCGGGGGCGGCGGGCCGAAGCCCGGTGGGGTGGGCGGGGGCGGCGGGCCGAAGCCCGGTGGGGTGGGCGGGGGCGGCGGCCGGGTGCCGTCGGGCGGCTGTGGGCCGTACGCCGCGTGGTTCATGTCCGTCTGCTCCTCGCGCCTCATCGGTGGGTCGAACGCAACCTACCCGCCCACCCACGGACCCCCCGCGCGAAGTCGCGTGAAACATTTCCCGGGGCCCACCGCGTCAATGAGGTGAGGGCAGGGTCGGGGCACGGAGCAGGGGGAGCACATGAGGCAGGTCCTGGCGGATCAGTACGCGGAGTTCGCGGCGGCGCGCGCCGCGCATCTGTACCGGTCCGCCTGTCTGCTCACCGCCGGGGACACGCACCTCGCCGAGGACCTCGTGCAGGAGACCCTGGGCCGGCTCTACATCAGCTGGCACCGGGTCGCCCGGGTCGGCAACCCCGCCGGGTACGCGCAGACCGTCCTCACCCGGACCTTCCTCACCCACCAGCGGCGCCGCAGCAGTACCGAGCGGGCCACCGACGTGCTGCCCGACCGGGCCGACGGCGCCCACGGCGACGTCTCGCTGCGGCTGACGCTGCTGGAGGCGCTGGCACGGCTGCCCGCCAAGGACCGGGCGGTGATCGTGCTCCGGTACTGGGAGGACCGGTCGATCGAGGAGACCGCCGACGCGATGAACGCCAGCTCGGCCGCCGTACGGACCCGGTGCACACGTGCCCTGGGGAGACTGCGCGAGCTCCTGGGCGAGGACCTCGCCGAGTACGTCAGTCCCTGACACCCAGCCCACCCTCAAACACGTCCGATACTTCCGACCATGCCGAAACGGTGGTTTGCCATGCCCGTCGAACAGCACAGCGACCCCTTCGAGGACCGGCTCGGCGCCGCGCTGCGTCAGGTCGGACACACCTTCCCCTCCGACGGTGCCGCACTCGCCGCCGCCGGGCATGCGCGCGGCCGGCGGCTGCGGCTGCGACGCCGGGCCGCGGTCGTGGGCGGGGCGGCGAGTCTCACGCTCGTCGGCGTGGGCGGGGTGCTGGTCCTGCCCGGCGAAGGCTCCCAGGAGCCGGAACAGCGCTCCGTGGCCACCGGGCCCACCGCCGCCGCGAGCCCGACCGCCACGCCCCTGTCCATGTCCCGGGCCGACATGATCCGTACGCTCCAGGAGCTGCTCCCCAAGGGCCAGTTCAGCGAGTCGGACGCACGCGGCACGAACGAGGACTATCCGCCGTACGCACGTGTCGTGTTCGACGACGGCAAGGGCCCCGCGAGCGTGTCCCTCGGCCTCGACCGGATCGAGCCGGGAAGCGACCGGGCCCGTGAGATCGCCGAGTGCCCGGACAAGGTGCTCACCCCCTACGACAGTTGCAGTTCCACCAGGCTGGCGGACGGATCGCTGCTCAAGATCTTCCAGGGGTACGAGTATCCCGACCGGCGCGTCGACACGAAGCTGTGGACCGCCGACCTGGTGACGCCCGACGGGCAGTACGTCACCGTGAGCGAGTGGAACGCCGCGGCCGAGAAGGACGCGCCGATCAGCAGGCCGAACCCGCCGTTGTCCACCGCTCAGTTGAAGGAGCTGGCCTCGGCCGGGGTCTGGCGGCAGGCCGTCGACGCCATGCCCGAGGACGCGGCGAAGCCCGAGCCCTCGGCACCCGTGACGGCTCCCGCCGGTATTGACGGCGACGCCATCCGGCAGACCCTCACCGGCCTGCTTCCCCAGGGCGTCGAAGTGGTCGCCAAGGGAGGCCAGGAGACCGAGTACGCCTACGTCGTCGTCGACGACGGCAAGGGCAGGACCTTCGTCCAGGTCAACGTCCAGCCCGACATGCGGGACGTCGCGGGCGACCTGTACGGCTCCGGATCCGAGACGCTGCCGAACGGCACACGGGTGACCATCCGGCAGGGGCCCGGCGAGAAGGCCGGGTCGGGGGTCGTCATGTGGACCGCCGACACCATGAGGGTGGACGGTCGGCGGGTCGTGATCAGCGCCTTCAACGCCGCCGACCAGAACAGCGACGCGACCCGTGCGACGCCCGCCCTCACGATCGAGCAGCTGAGGTCCATCGCCCTCAGTCCGAAGTGGGACGCGCTCCGCTAGTTGCTGGAAGCACCTAGAAGAACTCCGACCACGGCTGGTCCCAGATCTGCTTCACGCACAGGACCAGGAACAGCAGGCCGGCGACCGCCAGCATCGCGTTGCTCACCGGGCCGTTGCGCCACTCCCTCGGGGTGCGGGCCGAGTTCAGCAGCCAGATCAGCGTGCCGGCCAGGAACGGGAGGAAGGCGGCGCCGAGCACGCCGTAGAGGATGATCAGGCGGAACGGCTGGCCCTGGAAGAGCAGCACGATCGGCGGGAACGTCAGCCAGAGCAGGTACGCGCGGAAGGGCCATGACTTCTCGCGCGCCCCGGACGCGACCTCCTCGCCCTTGACCTCGCCGCGCTTCTGATAGCGGGCCACGAAGTCCGCGAACATGAGGCTCACGCCGTGCCAGACGCCGATCAGGGAGGTGAAGGAGGTGGCGAAGAAGCCGATCAGGAAGAACTTGGCGGTCGCTGTGCCGTACTTGTCCTCGAGAATGTCGCTGAGCTGGATCAGGCCCTTGTCGCCGCTCGCGATGGCGACGTTGGCCGAGTGGAGGAGCTCCGCTCCCACGAAGAGCATCGAGACGACGAAGATGCCGGTGGTGGCGTAGGCGACGCGGTTGTCCAGGCGCATCACCTTCATCCAGCCCGTGTTGGTCCAGCCCTTGGCGTTGACCCAGTAGCCGTACGCGGCCAGCGTGATGGTGCCGCCGACGCCGCCGATCAGGCCGAGGGTGTTGAGGATGGAGTCCTTCTCGTCGGGGAGGACGGGCAGCAGGCCGGCGAAGGCGTCGCCCAGGTTCGGGGTGACACGGATCGCCAGGTAGACCGTCACCACGAACATGACGCCCACCAGGACCGTCATGACCTTCTCGAAGACGTCGTACTTGTTGAACCAGACGAAGACCAGGCCGACCAGGCCGCACGCGACGCCCCACCACTTGAGGTCCATCACGTCGGGGAACAGCGCCTGGAGCGGAAGCGCGCTCGACGACATCGCCGCCGCGCCGTAGACGAAGCCCCAGATCACGACGTAGACGACGAAGAACCACGTCGTCCAGCGGCCGAGGCTCGCCCAGCCGTCGAAGAGGGTACGGCCGGTGGACAGGTGCCAGCGGCCCGCCGCCTCGGCGAGGGAGATCTTGACCAGGCAGCCGATGACGGCGGCCCACAGGAGGGTGTAACCGAAGTTGCTGCCCGCGATGAGTGTGGCGACGAGGTCGCCGGCGCCGACGCCGGTCGCGGCGACGACGATTCCGGGGCCGATGTACTTCCAACTGGACTTGCGGGGTGCTGGGGTGGCTGCCGTCCCTGTCGCTGTGTTGTCCGTGGTGTCCGCCATGCCGATCAAGAAAGCGCAAAGCGGGCGAGGGCACAAGGGGGCGTGCGGTGAAGGAAGACGGTGGTCCGGGGCAGGTCCCGGGGCTCGGCGGACCGCCGGGGCCCGGGGAATGTGGTGACAGACAGGGCCCGCGGACAGGCCCTACGGCTGTCGCCGACCGCAGCCGTCGGACCCGCACGTGCCGAGCTCGAACCAGACGGTCTTGCCCGGCCCGTCCTGGTGGCAGCCCCAGCGCAGGGCGAGCGCGTTCACCAGGAACATCCCCCGGCCGCTCTCCGAGGCGCCCGCGGAGAGTACCTGCGGAGTACGGCGGCCGAAGTCCGCGACCTCGCAGCGCAGGACTCCGTGCGCCGCGGTCAGGGTGAGCCGGAAGCGGCTCGCGGAGTGCAGCAGGGCGTTGGTGGCCAGTTCGCTGACCAGGAGCTCCGCCGCGTCCAGCACCTCCTCGCGCTCTGCCAGGCCCCATCCCTCCAGCTGCCTGCGGACCTCGGCGCGGGCCTCGCGGACGGCGGTGGGACGAGGGTCGTACTCGACGCTCAGATGTCCTGCTCCCAGGGGGGGTTGGGGGTAGGCGCCGTATCTGGAGTCGGGGTCCGGGAGGGCTCCCCCGGAGAGTTGCAGCATGCTTTCAGGGTGTCCTCCCGGGCCGGTCGGAACACGGGGAGGACTACCCGATTCCCTACCTGTAACCGGTGGCTACGGCTACCACGGCTCCCACAGCTGCTACGGCTGCCATGGCGGCTACGGCAGCGCGGCCACGGCTGCTACGGCTGCTACGGCGAGTGGCTACGCGTACTGAAGGCGGACCGTCGCTCCGGCGGCCTCGTCGCGGACGTCGACGTAGGCGCACACCTGGCGGGCGAACCACAGTCCCTGCGCGGGTTCCAGGTCGCCGGTGGGCGGCGGGACGAAGCCGGCGAGGGGGTCGTCGACGCGGCGGGCGGTACGCAGTTCGCAGACGCAGGACGGGGCCTCGCCCCACAGGAGGGTGGCGGTGACCGGGCCGACGGTGGCCGCCGCCGCGGTGACCGACTCGGCGAACAGCTCCGCGTCCGCGACGGCCAGTCCACGCGCCCGCGCCCGCTGCCGTACGACTTCGGCGTCCGGCCGCGCGAGGGGTTCCGCGTCGGCCGGCGGCGGCGGCAGCGGTACGGCGTCCAGCTCGGCGGCGATGCGTGCCGGGTCCTCGTACGCGCCGGTGTCGGGGTGGGCGCGGCGGGCCGCGTCGACGACGGCGGGGCCCGCGGTGCGGGTGTCGTAGGCGCACAGGGCGGTGGTCGCGAACGGGGCGAAGAGGAGATTGGCGAGGGCCTCGTACCGGATCCACTCGGCGGTCTCGCGCGAGGAGCGGCCGGCGCGGCCGTTCCACACGGGTTCCATGAGGAGGTGGACGCGGCCGCCGGGGCCGGCGTGTGCGGCGAGGTAACCGGCGCCTTGGGCGACGGCGTTGGCGGCGGATCCCGTGTACCAGTCGGTGTGCGGGATGAGGCCGACGTTGTCGACGTCGCGGCCGAGGGCGTCGTGCAGGAGGCTCAGCTTGTCCGGGGCGACGATGGCGACGGGCGGGGGCTCGTGGGTTGCGGCGAGACCCTCTGCCAGGAAGGGGAGGGCGGTGGCGAGGAATTCGTCGTCAGCGCCGAAGGCTGTCATGCGGTGGTCGAAGGGGGTCTGGGTGGGGGCGGGTTGGTGGGTCACCGGGGTGTCATCCCTTTCGTGCGGTTGGTGTGGCGGTGTGCTGGGTGAGGGCTGGGCGGGGGCGTTGGCGCAGCCCGGCGCCGACAGGGTGCCGCCGCGCCCACCCGTGCCGCCCCAGCGGCACGACTGCCCGCGGCTACGGCAGCCCCGGCCTTGGGCCGGTGGCGTCAGCGCTGGGCTGTGACCCAGGTGGCGATCTGGCTGCGGTTGTTGAAGCCGAGTTTGCTGAGGATGCGTTCCACATGGCCTTCGGCGGTGCGGCGGGCGATCACCAATCGGTCGGCGATCTGCTGGTTGGCGAGTCCTTCGGCGACGAGTTCGGCGACCTGGGCCTCGCGGCGGGTGAGGCGGATTTCGGGGGCGCCGTTCGACGGTGGTGTGGTGGGCGGGTGTGGGGGGCGGCCGGGTTCCTGGAGGGCGTAGCGGACGATCTCGGTGAGGTCGAGGGCGGCGCCGCGGTCGTAGGCCTGCCGGAAGGCGGACCGGCCGACCGCGTCGAGGGCACGGCGTTCGCTGTCGCGGCGGGTGGTGATCAGGGGCTTGGCTCCCCAGCGGTCGCGGTCGACGGCGGTCCAGACGCGGTCGGCGCCGCCGAGGAGGACGGCCGCGCGTTCGTGGGCGTCGCCCTGGGTGGCGATCTGGGCCGTCAGGTCGAGGGTGAGGGCGATGCCGATGACGTCGTGGACGGCGAGTTTGAGGCGGAGTGCCTCGCGGGCGTGCCGTTCGGCGCGTGGCCAGTCCTGCTTCACGGCGTGGGCGAGGGCGAGCATCCGCAGGACGTAGGAGCGCACCCATTCCTCGCCGTGTTCCTCGCAGAGGCGAAGGGCCCGGCGACAGATCTCGACGGCCCGGTCGGCCTGTCCCAGGAAGGCGAGGGCGCAGGCGAGTTCGACCTGGTCCAGGCCGACGAGGCTGAGGTGCTGGCCGTTGACGCGGCCGCGGGCGACGCCGGCCTCGAAGTGGGCCAGCGCGGCGGGGAGGTCGCCGCTGAAGAGCCGGATGACGCCGATGACGTAGTCGGCGTGGGCGGCCTCGGCGGCGTCGCCGAGGCCGCGCGCCAGGGTGTGGGCCTCCTCGGCTCTGCGCAGGCCCCGGGTGAGGTCTTCGGGGCACCCGGCGAGCAGTCCGGCGACCCACAGGCCACGGGCGCGTTCGCGGGTGGGCTCGGGGTTGGCGTCGAGGGCGCGGTCGAGCCAGTAGCGGCCCTCGCGGGGGGCGCCGCAGGCGTGCCAGTAGAACCAGAGGGTGCCGGCGAGGCGGAGTCCGGCGAGCGCCTCCCCCGGCGCTGTGAGGCTGTGGTCCAGCGCCGCGCGCAGATTGTCCTGGTCGGCCCGCAGGCGGGCGACGATCTCCCGTTGGCCGGGGCCGAACCAGGTCTGTTCGCAGGCGGCGGCGATGGCCTGCACGCGGTCCCGGTGGCGGCGGCGGGTGGCGGGCTCCTCGCCCGCCGACTGACGTAGTTTGTCCAGGCCGTAGTGGCGCAGGGTGTCCAGGAGGCGGTAGCGCCCACCGTCCGGGCCGGGCTCGCGGCACAGCACGGACTTGTCGACGAGGCCCGCGACCGCTTCGAGGACGTCGTACGACCGGATCCGCTCGCCGTCGGCGCAGACCGCCTCGGCCGTCTCCAGGTCGAAGCCGCCGGCGCAGACCGACAGCCGGCCCCACACCAACTGTTCGCGTTCGGTGCACAGTTCGTGGCTCCAGTCGATGGCCGCGCGCAGTGTCTGGTGGCGGGGCAGGACGGCGGGGCTGCCGGCGGACAGGAGGCGGTAGCGGTCGTCGAGGCGGTCCAGGAGCTGTTCGACGCCGAGGACGCGCATGCGGACGGCGGCGAGTTCGATGGCGAGCGGGAGGCCGTCGAGGCGGCGGCACAGGCGGGCCACGGCGGCCCGGTTGGCGGCGGTGAGCCGGAAGCCGGGGGCGACGGCGGCGGCGCGGTCGGCGAAGAGCGCGAGGGCCGGGTAGCCGTCGGCGGCGGAGAGGTCGCCGTCGGGGTCGGGGACCGGTAACGGGTGTACGTCCAGCAGGTGTTCCTCGGTGAGGCCGAGGCGGTGCCGGCTGGTGGCGAGGACGCGGACGCCGGTGGTGCCGCGCAGCAGGGCGGCGGCGAGGTCGGCGCAGGCGTGCAGCAGGTGTTCGCAGTTGTCGACGACGAGGAGGAGGCGCCGGTCTTGTGCGTGTTCGACGAGGGCGGTCAGCGGTGGCCGGGCGGAGTGGTCGTGCAGGCCGAGGGCGTCGGCGGCGGCGAGCGGGACGAGCGCGGGGTCGTCGAGGCCGGCCAGGTGCACGAAGCGCACGCCGTCCGGGAAGGCGCGCTGGACGCGGGCCGCGATGCGTGCGGCGAGGCGGGTCTTGCCGACGCCGCCGGGCCCGGTCAGCGTGACCAGCCGTGCTCGCGCCAACAGCTCGCGGCCGTCGGTCTGTTCACGGCGCCGGTCGACGAAGCTGGTCGTCTCGACCGGCAGGTGCCAGTCCCGTCGTGGCGCTGATCCGCCCATGATCAGCCAGTCCTCTGGGGTTTCGGTGATGCCCCACCTTGTCCCGCGGCCCGGCATATATGCACGCGTCGGTCACACCCGCGAGTGCACTTCACCGGCGACCGCCTCACCGGGCGTCAACCGGCGTACACTGCACGGCCTTTCGCGCCGCACAGTTCACGCCATCGCGTCCTTATTCACTCTTGACCTGCTCATGCCATACACCGACGATGAGCGGCACACCCGCACCAGCTCGTCGCTGAACCACCCCCCGCTCCACTCCCCACTTCCGGAGATCCCGGAATTCCCGGAGAAACCAGGAGAACTTCATGCGACTTCGCACACGAGGCTCGGGCCCCCGCGGCGGCAGACGGCGCGCCGCCGTCGCCGCCGTCGCCTCCTTGATGGCTCTCGCCCTCGCGGCCCCGCTCTCCGCGAACGCCGACAGCGCCCGGAAGGCGGCCCCGTCGGCCGACGACATCCGCCAGTACGAGGTGCACCTGCACTCGGACGCCAAGTCCCGCACGGCACTTCAGCGGTCCGGCGTGACCGTGGACGACGCCGACGACCACTCGGTGTTCATCTCGGGCCGCGCCGACCAGGTCAGGAAGCTGAGGCAACTCGGCTACGAGGTCACCGCCTTGGGCGCGGTGCCGGACCGGTCGAACGGCGAGGACGACGTACGTCTCCTCGACTTCCCCTCGGCCGACTCGCGCTACCACAACCACGCCGAGATGAACGCGGAGATCACCACCCGCCTCTCGGCCTACCCGAACATCATGAGCAGACGCGTCATCGGGAAGTCGTACCAGGGCCGGGACATCGTCGCGATCAAGATCAGCGACAACGTGGCGACGGACGAGTCCGAGCCCGAGGTGCTCTTCACCCACCACCAGCACGCCCGCGAGCACCTGACCGTGGAGATGGCGCTCTACCTGATCCGCGAGCTCGGGGCGGGCTACGGCTCCGACTCCCGGATCACCGACATGGTGAACAACCGCGAGATCTGGATCGTGCCCGACCTCAACCCGGACGGCGGCGAGTACGACATCGCCACCGGCTCCTACCGCTCCTGGCGCAAGAACCGGCAGCCCAACAGCGGCTCGTCGTACGTCGGTACGGACATGAACCGGAACTGGGCCTATCGGTGGGGCTGCTGCGGCGGCTCGTCGGGCTCGGCGTCCTCCGAGACGTACCGGGGCACCGCCGCCGAGTCGGCGCCGGAGGTCAAGGTCGTCGCCGACTTCGTGCGCAGCCGGGTGGTCGGCGGGGTCCAGCAGATCAAGGCGGGCATCGACTTCCACACGTACAGCGAACTGGTGCTGTGGCCCTTCGGGTACACCACCGCGAACACGACCACCGGGATGACGGCCGACGACCGGAACGCCTTCGCGGCCGTCGGGCAGAAGATGGCCGCGAGCAACGGCTACACACCGGAGCAGTCCAGCGACCTGTACATCACGGACGGGTCGATCGACGACTACCTGTGGGGTTCGCACAAGATCTTCAGCTACACGTTCGAGATGTACCCGTCGTCCAGTGCGGGCGGGGGCTTCTACCCGCCCGACGAGGTCATCGAGCGGGAGACCGCGCGGAACCGGGACGCGGTCCTGCAGTTGCTGGAGAACTCCGACTGCATGTACCGGTCCATCGGCAAGGAGACGCAGTACTGCGGCGGCTAGGTGGTGCGCGGTGCCCCCGTGCTCCTGCGCTCCTACGCTCCTGCGCTCCTACGCCACTTCGGCCGCGTCCTCGTCGAAGTAGGCGTCGAGCACCGCGTCCAGTTGTGACTCCCACTCGGTGAACCGGCTCCTGGCCGTCGCCTCGATCTCGATCGGGTACCAGCGGCGGTCAGGGGTGTGGACCGTGATGGTGAACCGCTTGCCGAAACGGGGGGTCTCCGTCTCGACCGCGCCGATCTCGTCCCAGCGGAACTCGCACTGCTGGTCGTCGAGGGCCAGGCGGACGCCCCGGTGGTCGGCGACGATCTTCGCGCGGCGGTCGGAGGCCTCGAAGACGGGACCGTCGGGGGTCTCCCCGGCCTCTCCGGCCTCGTCCGGCTCCCCGGTCTCTTCCGACTCCTCGGACGCCTCCGGCTCGTCGGCGTCCGCGGTTTTCTCGGGGGCGGCTTCCTCCGTCTCCACGGCCTCCGTCGACTTGGCGCCCGTCGACTTGGCGTCCGCCGGATCGGCATCCGCCGGCTCGCCGGACGCGGGTGAGGTGAGCCCGGGGATGAATGCCGGGTCGAATCCGGCGCCTTCCAGGGGCTGGCTGCTCGAACCTATGCGCTGCTCCACAGCGGGCAGTATGGTCGACGATCCTGTGTCGGACACAGCCAGCCCCCGATTTCGTTATCAGACGCCTACACGAACACGCTCAGCACCGCCGCCACCACGAACCCCGCCACCGACAGAACCGTCTCCAGTACGGTCCACGTCCTCAGGGTGTCCCGCTCGCTGATGCCGAAGTACTTGGCCACCATCCAGAAGCCGCCGTCGTTGACGTGCGAGGCGAAGATCGAGCCGGCCGAGATGGCCATGATGACCAGGGCGACGAAGGCCTGGGAGTGGTCGCCCTCGGCGAGCAGGGGGGCCACGATGCCGGCCGTGGTGACGATGGCGACCGTCGCCGAGCCCTGGGCGACGCGCAGGACCACGGAGATCAGGTAGGACAGGGCGATCACCGGGAGGCCGACGTCGCTGAAGGTGTCGGAGAGTGCCTGGGCGACGCCGCTGGCCTTGAGGACGGCGCCGAAGACGCCGCCCGCACCGACGACCAGCAGGATGTTGCCGACGGGCTTCAACGAGGCCGTGGACACCGTCTCCAGGGACTTGCGGGACCAGCCGCGGCGGATGCCGAGCAGGTAGTACGCGAGGAGCAGGGCGATCGTCAGGGCCACGAACGGGCTGCCGAAGAACTCGATCACCGAGCGGCCGGTGGAGGGGTCCAGCGCGATCGACGAGAAGGTGGCCGCGAGGATCAGCACCAGCGGCGTACCGATGATGCCGAGGACGGTGCCGAGCGGTACCGGCGTCTCCCGCGGTTCCACGCCCGACGCGCGCTGCTCGTCGACCACGGCGAGCCTGGCTTCCGCCGCCGCCTCGACCATGTCCTGCGGTACGGCGACGAAGATGCGGCGGCCGATCCACGCCGAGTACGCCCAGGCGGCCAGCACGGCCGGGATGCCGCAGACGATGCCCATGAGGATGACCCAGCCGAGGTCGACGTGGAGGAGACCGGCGGCCGCGACCGGACCGGGGTGGGGCGGCAGGAAGGCGTGGGTCATCGACAGGCCCGCGAGCAGCGGCAGGCAGTAGAGCAGGATCGACTTGCCGGAGCGTTTCGCCGCCGCGTACACGATCGGCGCGAGGACGAAGATGCCGACGTCGAAGAAGACCGGGATGCCGAAGATGAGGCCGGTCAGGCCCATGGCGAGCGGTGCGCGCCGCTCGCCGAAGAGATTGAGGAGACGGGACGCCAACACCTCCGCGCCGCCGCTGACTTCGAGGATCGCGCCGAGCATGGTGCCGAGGCCGATGATGATCGCGACATGGCCGAGGATGCCGCCCATGCCGGACTCGATGGTGGAGACGGCGTCCGACCGCTGGACCGTGCCGAAGAGTTCGGTGACCGACAGTCCGGCCAGCAGGCCGACGGCTATGGAGACGGCGAGGAGGGCGACGAAGGGCTGCAGGCGGGCCTTGATGATCAGGAAGAGCAGGAGCCCTATGCCGAGGGCGGCGACGGTCAGGAGACCCGCCGTGCCGTCCATGAGGAGGAGCAGGCCTCCGGTGTGGGGTGGGGTTTCGGGGGTGGTGGACGCGGCGAGCGGATAGGACATTGGGGGGTCCTCTGGGTAAGTACATACGGCTTTCGGGCAGGGGGGAGCGCGGCACGGCGCCCGTGGGAACGGTGGGCGCCATGCCGTGTACGCAGTGCGGGAGTCGAGGAGCCGACGTGAGTTGAGGGGCCGTCGGCGGGCCCCGGGGCCTAGCCCAGGACGGCGAGTGCGTCGATCTCGACGAGGAGCCCGGCGGGAAGGCCGACGTAGACCGTCGTGCGGGCCGCGGGCGGGGCGGTGAGGGCCTGCTCCTCGAAGTAGGTGTTGTAGAGGGCGTTCATCTCGGCGAAGTGGTCCACGTCCGTCAGATAGACGCGGATCATCATCACGTCGTCCCAGCTCGCGCCGCCCTCCTCCAGGATCGCCTTGACGTTGGCGAGGGTCTGGAGGGTCTGCTCGCGCAAAGTCGGACCGGCGGGCGTGGGCGGCTTGCCCTCCTCGGCGGGCAGGAAGCCGACCTGTCCGGCGACCTGGAGGATGTTGCCCTTGCGCACGCCGTGGGAGAACTTCGCGGGCGGGGTGGTGTGGGTCGTCGGGGTGAGCGCGGTCTTCTCGGTCATGAGGTGGCTTCCTTGACGGGGGATCTGCCGGAGTACTCGCCGCTGATCGCGTCCGCGACACGGCGGACCAGCGGCAGCAGGGTGAGGAGTTCGTCGGCCGTGACGACGACGTTCGGCGCGGAGACCGACATCGCGGCGACGACCCGCCCGTCGCCGCCGCGGATCGGCGCGGCGACGCAGTTGATGGACTCCTCGTGGCCACCGAGGTCGGTGGCCCAGCCCTGTTCACGGACCTTGTCCAACTCCCTCAGAAAGGCTGGGGCGTTGGGGGTCGAACGGGCCGTGTACATGGGGTAGTCGAGCTTGTCGGCGAGGGCGCGGCGCTCGGGTTCGGGCCGGTCGGCGAGGAGGAGCTTCGCCACGGCGGCGACGGTGATGGCGACGGGCTTGCCGATCCGCGAGTACATCCGCACCGGGTACCGGCTCTCCACCTTGTCGATGTACAGGACCTCGTCGTCCTCGTGGACGGCGAGGTGGACGGTGTGCCCGCACTGTTCGTTGAGGCGTACCAGGTGGGGGTGGGCGATCTCGCGGATGTCGAGGTTCTCCATCGCCTCCTGGGCGAGCGCGATGAGGCGGGCGCCGAGGCGGTAGCGCTGGTCGGACTGGCGGTAGACCATGCCGTGCTCGTGCAGGGTGCGGAGGAGGCGCAGGGCGGTGGACTTGTGCACTCCGAGGCGGTCGGCGACCTGCCCCAGGTCGGCGGGGCCCTCGGCGAGCAGCGGCAGGATGTTCAGCGCGCGGTCGACGGTCTGGCTCATGGCGTACGTACCTCCTCCTCGGCCCGCTGTGCGGCCTGTGTCCAGCCGGGGCCGAGTCGAAGTCTCCCCCACGCGTCGTCGTCGAGGGCGGCCAGGCGGTCGGCGTGCTCGCGGGTGGGCGGCGGGGCGAGGTCGCCGGGGGCGGTGAGGGCGGCGGCGGCCCAGAGGTGGCCGTGCCTCAGGCGGACCCTCAGGGACAGTCCGCGCAGGGTGGCGGAGAGAAACCCGGCGGCGAAGGCGTCACCGGCACCGACGGGTGCGACAACGTCGACATCGAGGGCGGGGACGAAGGTGACGGTGTCGGGGACGGAGGGATGAGGCGGGGCCGGCTCGGCCGCCTGCGCGCAGGCCGGAGTCACTGTCGGCGGCTGGGCCGCGCGACCCCACGCGTACGGGCTGCCGCCCTCCGCCGGCCGAGAGCCACTCGCGTCCGCGTCCGGACGGCCCGACCGGGCGTCACACTCACCCGCGGACGCACGGAACGACTCGACGCCACCTTCCCCCGCGGACCCAAGGAACGACTCGACGCCACCTTCCTCCGCGGACCCACGGAACGACTCGGCCTCACGCTCATCCGCCGGCCGCACGAACCTCTGGACGTCACGCTCCCCCGCAGGCAGCGGGAGCTGGGTGAGGTCACGCGCTTCCTCGCCCCGGCTCCCTCCCTTGCCCTCGCCTCCTCCCTCGCGTTCGAACACCGTCGCTCCCCGCGCTCCCTCCTTGACCACCAGCACGGCGGGCTCCGGCAGCAGTGAGCGGATCGCTGTCGGGCCGCCCGTGACCCCCCACGCCTCCGCCGCCTCGTCCTCCCCGACGAACACGATGTCGGCGCCGCGTGCCAGTTCCAGCAGCACAAGCGGTCCGTCGGTGTCCGGCCACAGGCCGGTGCGGTGGTTGACGTCGAAGGAGACCGGCGGGCGGCCGGGGCGTCTGGTGGTCAGCTCGCGCAGCAGCGCCAGGCAGCCATCGGACAGGGCCGCCGTGATCCCCGACAGGTGCAGGATCCGGCCCGCCCGCACCGCCACCGGGTCCACGGTGTGCACCGTCATGGCGGAGGCCGCCGACCCCGCCCGGTAGTACGCCACCTCGTGGGCGTCGGTGGACCGGTCCCCCGCCGTGCGGAAGTAGATGCCGGTCGGACGGACCGGGTCCCGTTGGACGGCGGAGACGTCGACGCCGTACGCCCCGATCGTGTCGGTCAGGTGGTCGCCGAAGGCGTCGGCGCCGACCCGGCTGACCCATCGCACGGAGTGGCCCGCGGCCGCCAGCACGCACGCCAGGTTGGACTCCGCGCCGCCGATGGCCCGGTCGAAGGAGGGGACGTCGGCGAGGCGGCCCGGCCGGGAGGGCAGGAAGGTGACCATGGACTCGCCGAGCGCGACGACGTCCACGACGTCGGGGGCGTTGCAGGGTCCGCTGATGGTCACGATCGTCGTAGCTCCTGAGGCTCGTTCGCGGGCGGCGGCTCCGTTGACCCGGTGTTGGCGGAGATGTTAGACAGCCGTAAGCGATATACGCAATGAGCGTTGCATGCTACGCAACGCTCGGGCAACGCACCTGATCAGGGAGGCTCCCATGGCCAGCGAAGCGCTCTCCCGCCTGGCGGCGGAACGCGTCGACCACCGTTTCAAGGGCCTCCCCCCGGACGCCGACGGCCTCACCGTCGGCGAGCTGGCCGCCCAGCGCCGCAACCTGTTCACCGACGGCTTCGCGACCCCCGTACTGGCTCTCTCCGCCGAGCGCCTGGCGCACAACCTCGCACTCATGGAGACGTACGCGACCCGGCACGGCCTCGCCTTCGCCCCGCACGGCAAGACGTCCATGGCCCCCCAGCTCTTCCAGCGCCAGATCGAGCACGGGGCGTGGGGCGTCACGCTCGCGGTGCCGCATCAGGTGCGGGTGGCCCGGGCGTTCGGCATCCGGCGGGTCTTCCTCGCCAACGAGCTGGTCGACCCGGCCGCCCTGCGCTGGATCTCCGCCGAGCTCGACTCCGACGAGGACTTCCGCTTCATCTGCTACGTCGACTCCGTACGCGGCGTGGAGCTGATGGACGCGGCCCTGCGCGGTGCCCGCCGCCCGCTGGACGTCGTCGTCGAGCTGGCCGCCGGCGAGGGGGCCCGCACCGGGGTCCGTACGGAGGCGGAGTGCGCGGCGGTCGCGGACGCCGTGGCGGGGACGCGGACCCTGCGACTCGTCGGCGTCGCGGGCTACGAGGGCGAGGTCCCGCGGGCCACCCCGGAGCGGGTGCAGGCGTGGCTGCGGCGGCTGATCGCGCTCGTCGCGGACTTCGACAAGGCGGGCCGGTTCACGCGGGCCGACGAGATCGTCGTCAGCGCGGGCGGCAGCGCCTGGTTCGACGCGGTCGCCGACGTCTTCGCCGGGATTCCGCAACTGTCCGCCCCCGTGCTGAAGTTGCTGCGCTCGGGCGCCTACGTCTCGCACGACGACGGCCACTACCGCAAGATCACCCCCTTCAACCGGGTCCCCGAGGAGGGCGCCCTGGAGCCCGCCTTCCGGCTGTGGACGCAGGTGGTGTCCCGGCCCTCCGCCGAGCAGGCCTTCGTGAACGCGGGCAAGCGGGACGCGGCGTACGACCTCGATCTGCCCTTCGCCCAGGTGGTCCGCCGGGACGGCGTGGAGCGTCCGGCCGCCGGGATCGAGGTGACGGCCCTGTCCGACCAGCACGCCTGGCTGCGGACGGCCCCGGCGGCTGACCTTGAGGTCGGCGACTGGCTGGGCCTCGGGCTGTCCCACCCGTGCACGTCCTTCGACAAGTGGCCACTGATCCCGGTCGCGGAGGCGGACGGCACGGTCGTCGACTACATCCGTACGTTCTTCTAGGGGGTCCGGCGTGGAAGAGCTCGTCATCCGGGACGCGGACGTCGTGGACGGCTCCGGCGGCCCCTCGTACCGTGCCGACGTGGTGATCGACAAGGGACGGATCGTGTCGATCGTGCAGGAGGCCGCGGCGGCCGGCTGTCAACGCCCCAAGGCGCGCCGCGAGCTGGACGCCGAGGGACTGGCCCTCTCCCCCGGCTTCATCGACATGCACGCCCACAGCGACCTGGCCCTGCTCCGCGACCCCGACCACAGCGCCAAGGCCGCGCAGGGCGTCACCCTCGAAGTCCTGGGCCAGGACGGGCTGTCGTACGCGCCGGTCGACGACCGCACGCTCGTCGGGGTCCGCCGCGCGATCACCGGCTGGAACGGCGACGGCGACGACATCGACTTCTCCTGGCGGTCGGTCGGCGAGTACCTCGACCGGCTCGACGTCGGTTTCGAAGGCCGGGGCATCGCCGTGAACGCGGCCTACCTCGTCCCCCAGGGCACGGTCCGCGCGCTCGCCGTCGGCTGGGAGGACCGCGAGGCGACGCCCCGGGAGCTGGACCACATGCGGCGCTTGGTGGCGGAGGGGATGGAGCAGGGGGCGGTCGGCATGTCGTCGGGCCTCACCTACACCCCCGGCATGTACGCCGAGGACGCGGAGCTGACCGAGCTGTGCCGGGTGGTGGCCTCGTACGGCGGCTACTACTGTCCGCACCACCGCTCGTACGGGGCCGGGGCCCTGCGGGCGTACGAGGAGATGGTGGCCCTCACCCGGGAGGCCGGCTGCCCGCTCCATCTCGCCCACGCCACGATGAACTTCGGTGTGAACGAGGGCCGCGCGCCCGAGTTGCTGTCGCTCCTGGACGACGCGCTCGCCGACGGCGCCGACATCAGCCTCGACACGTACCCCTACACGCCGGGCTCCACCACGCTGGCCGCGCTGCTGCCGAGCTGGGCGAGCGAGGGCGGCCCCCAGGAGGTCCTGAAGCGGCTGGCGGACGAGGAGACCGCGGGGCGCATCCGGCACCACCTGGAGGTCGTCGGCGCGGACGGCTGCCACGGTGTGCCCGTGGAGTGGGACACGATCGAGATCTCCGGCGTGACGGATCCCGGGCTGGCCGACCACGTCGGCCGAACCGTCCAGGAGTCGGCCGCTCTGCGCGGCGAGGCCCCCTGGGTCACCGCCCGCCGGCTCCTCCTCGACGACCGCCTCGGCTCGACGATCCTCCAGCACGTCGGCCACGAGGAGAACGTGCGGGCGATCATGCGGCACGCCGTGCACACCGGCGGCTCGGACGGCATCCTCCAGGGCGCCAAGCCCCACCCGCGCGCGTACGGCACGTTCCCGCACTATCTCGGCCGGTACGTACGGGAGTTGGGCGTGCTGTCCCTGGAGGAGTGCGTCGCCCACCTCACCGCACGCCCGGCGGCCCGGCTGCGACTGCCGGACCGCGGGCTGGTCCGCGAGGGTTACCGGGCGGACCTCGTGCTGTTCGACCCGGCCACGGTCGCGGCGGGCTCGACCTTCGAGCATCCCCGGGTGCTGCCGACGGGCATCCCGTACGTCCTGGTCGACGGCCGTTTCGTCATCGAGGACGGCCGGCGGACGGACGTACTGGCGGGGCGGGCGGTGCGGAGGACGCCCTGAGCCTTCTCACGGCTTGGGCAGGACGCAGCCGCTCGCGCTCAGGCTGAGCTGGTTGCCGGTCGTGAAGCAGGCCGGGAACCGGTAGGTCTCCTGGGCGTAGTTGATGCCCTGGCGGACGGTGACGTTGCCGCTCGCGTCGACCTCGCAGGGGTTGTTCACCGTGCAGCTCTCGCCGTCCTCGTTGCCGGTGTTGTTGACGGCGACGACCTTGCCGGTGGACTGGTCGACGACCGGCGAGCCCGAGGTGCCGCCGATGGTGTTGCAGGCGGAGGTGTAGCGGACGGAGTCCTTCCAGGTCCAGTCGCCCTCCTTCAGGGTGGGCACGAACCCGTCGATGCTGCAGCTGTAGAGCCGCTTCCAGTAGCCGGAGGCGACGGTGATCGCGGTGCCGGCGGTGGGGTGCGTGTCCTGGACGGTCAGGGCGCTGATGCCGTAGTTGTTCCGGATCGTCGCGTAGCTGCTGGTGAGCTGGTAGACCGTGGCGTCCGTGTCGGTCATCGTCGAGTAGGCGATCTTGTTGGCCCGCAGGGTCGCGACGCGGGTGCCGGCCGAGTTGAGCAGGCCGAAGGTGCGGCTGGACGCCCGGTTGACGATCACCTCGCCAGGCTCCGGGAAGCCGCTCTCCAGGCAGTGACCGTTGGTGAGCACCAGCGCGGGGGCGGTGTCCAGCGAGTTCGGGAAGCGGACGACCGAGCCGGAACAGTTGCTCAGCGCGACGGTCCCGGCGAGGGTGACGGCCTGGAGCGTGGGCGACGCGGCCGTCTTCGTGTCCGCCTTGGCCGCGGGCGCGGCGGGTGCGGGTGCCGCGACCGCGGGTGCCGCGCCCGCCCCGGCGATCACCAGGGCGAAGAGTGCGGCGACGAGAGGCTTTCTCATGTGGGGGTCCCCTCTACATGACGAGGGTGACCGGAGATCTTCCGGCCACCCGCAGTTTTGTCATGCGCATTTTCAACGGAGGGGCGCGGCGAGGCAAGGAGGTGTTTTAGGGCGGGGGGGG
>NZ_JBXEJE010000027.1:45699-160567 GCF_056820935.1 Streptomyces sp. Q2
CACCTCCTTGGCTTTCCCCCTACTTGGGCGCCTTCGTGCCTCCCGGTCCCCGCCCCTTGCGTTCGGAGTTGCCCGGAGCGGTGTCCGCGGGCGCCGAGGCGGTGGCCGTGGGGGACGGGGTGGCGGCCGGGGCCGTGGACGACCCCGCCGAGGGCTCGCCGGACTGCTTCTCGTCCGGGGAGGCGCCGGGCCCCGAGGTGTCCACCGAGGCCGCCGCCTCGCCGGGCGCCGGACCGCCAGGCCCCGAGGTGTCCGGGGAACCGGAGGACGCGGGCCCGGCCGAGGAGGACGAGCCCCCCGGCCCGGTGGCCTCGTCCGGCGCCGACCGCGTGCCACCCTCCGTACCCTGCGGTCCGTCCGAGGAGGAACCCGAGAACGAGAACCCGGCGATCAGGGCCACCGCGGACACCGCCCCCGCCGCACCGGCGGCGACCACCACCCGACGCGAGCGCCACCGGCTCGGCTTCCGCCGTGACCGGCGGTGCCCCGGTCCGGGACTGCGGACCGGCACCAGCTCGGCTCCGGCCGGCGGCGCGCCGACCGCCACCGGCCAGGCGTCGGCCACCGGAGGCAGTTCAGCCGTCTGGTCGTAGGCGTTCTGCCAGCCGTGCGCGGCGGCCGGGTCGACGTACTCCTCGTACGGGGGCGTCGACCCGACCTGCGGGAGATACACGCTCGGCACCTCCGGCGGCGCGCCGACCGCACCCGTGCCGTGGGCGCCCGGCGCGCCGTCGGCGCCGTACGCCTCGTTCTCGTACTGAGGTGGCCTGGACATGGGCGCGCATTGTAGGGACGGGAGGGGTCGCTGGGACAGCCGTCGGCGATACCCACCCAAACCGCCGCGTCTCACGTGGCGGAAAACACGACGCGGAGAGCGTTACCGGGCCGTAAGCTCCCAGACATGCAGGTGATCCAGTCGACCAAGCTCGCCAACGTCTGTTACGAGATCCGGGGCCCGGTTCTCGAGGAGGCGATGCGCCTGGAAGCGGCAGGGCACCGCATCCTCAAGCTGAACACCGGAAACCCGGCCGCGTTCGGCTTCGAGTGCCCGCCCGAGATCCTGGAGGACATCCTCCGCAACGTCTCGTCGGCACACGGCTACGGCGACGCCAAGGGCCTGCTGGCCGCGCGCCGGGCGGTCGTGATGCACAACCAGACCCTCGGCATCGAGACCGACGTCGAGCACGTCTTCATCGGCAACGGCGTCTCCGAGCTGATCGTGATGGCGATGCAGGGCCTGCTGGACGACGGGGACGAGGTCCTCGTGCCGACCCCCGACTACCCGCTGTGGACCGCGGCCGTCTCCCTGTCCGGCGGCACCGCCGTGCACTACCGGTGCGACGAGCAGTCCGACTGGATGCCCGACCTCGCGGACGTGGAGCGGAAGGTCACCGACCGCACCAAGGCGATCGTCATCATCAACCCGAACAACCCGACGGGGGCCGTGTACGACGAGGCGATGCTGCGAGGGCTCACCGACATCGCGCGCCGCCACAACCTGCTGGTCTGCTCGGACGAGATCTACGACAAGATCCTGTACGACGACGCCACGCACATCCCGACCGCCAAGGTCGCCCCCGACCTGCTCACCCTCACCTTCAACGGGATGTCGAAGGCGTACCGGGTCGCCGGGTACCGGGTCGGCTGGATGTCGATCTCCGGGCCGCGCGCCCACGCCGACTCCTACATCGAGGGTCTGACGATCCTGGCGAACATGCGCCTGTGCGCGAACATGCCGGGCCAGCACGGAGTCGTCGCCGCGCTCAGCGGGCGGCAGACCATCAACGACCTGGTACTGCCGGGCGGGCGGCTGCGGGAACAGCGGGACCTGGCGTACGAGCTGCTGACACAGATCCCGGGCGTGAGCTGCGTGAAGCCGAAGGGGGCGCTGTATCTCTTCCCGCGCCTCGACCCGAAGGTCTTCAAGATCAAGGACGACCGGCAGATGGTCCTGGACCTGCTCCGGCAGGAGAAGATCATGGTCGTCCAGGGCACCGGCTTCAACTGGCCCGAGCCGGATCACTTCCGGGTGGTGACCCTGCCGACGGTGGCGGACCTGCGGTCCGCGATCACCCGGATCGGCCGGTTCCTGGACGGATACGGCCAGCCGTGACAGCGGCTTTGGGGTCCGCTCAACTTTAGACGGAATCTAAGCTAGGATGGTTTCCTGAGAACACAGGAGGCCATCCCATGTACGAGCCGATCCGCACCAAGTCGGTCCACAGCACGATGGCCGGCACGACCTCCGACTTCCCCCACCACACCCGTGAGGAAGAGCTGGACATCCAGCTCGCGGGCCATCTCGCCGCGCTGCTCACCGTGACGGACGAGCTGCGCTCGCTCGCGCCGTCCGCCGACCTGGACACCGCGGCCGACCGGCTCGCCGAGCAGGTGACCCGGCTGCGGGGAGGCCGCCCGCCGGCCCGAGCCCCGCTCACCGACGTCGACGCCCGCACCAACCTCGCGCCCGTGCACCGGCGAGCGCATGCCCTGGCGGGCCGCGCGCTGGTGGTGGCCGCGTCCCGCGCCGACACGGCGGCGGCGATCCTGTCCGCCGAGCGGATGGACGCCCACGCGGCGGCCCTGGAGCCGCGCGAGCTCGCCGCCCACTGAGCCGTACGGCTCCCCGAAACGGCCCCGGTCCGCGTGCACCCGCAGCGACGCGCGGACCGGGTGCCATGGCACTGCGTTGGCTTGAGCGGGGTTTTTTGTTGTCGCCGGTTGCGAAGTGCCGGTTGGATGCGGTGCGCTTCGCCGTAGGGGTCCCCGTTGTCTTGCGGCTGCCGGTGATTCGTGGCTTGTCGCGCAGTTCCCCGCGCCCCTTGGGGGCGTTGCAGTGCCCGGGCAGGAATGACATCTCCCGCTGGTTCGCGTCGTGGCTTGTCGCGCAGTTCCCCGCGCCTCTTGAGGGCGTTGCAGTGCCCGCTGGTTCGCGTTGTCTTGCGGCTGCCGGTGATTCGTGGCCTGTCGCGCAGTTCCCCGCGCCCCTTGAGGGCGTTGCAGTGCCGGGGCAGGTATGACACCTCCCGTTCATCCCCCGCGCCGGGGAATGTTGGGTTCCGCGAGCACTCTCCCCCTGTGAGACGAATCGTGGGAATCGTCCTCGCGGTCCTGCTGGTCGGCGGCGTGGTGGCAGCCGTCGTAGCGGGCCGGGACATCGAGGACAGGAGCACGGCAACGAAGACCGTGCGCGCAGTGATCGGATCGGAGAAGGCGGAGTTCTTCGCCGATCCCGACGTGGTGAAGGCCCTCGCCGCCAAGGGCTACACCGTCAAGGCCGAGACCTCCGGGTCCTGGGCCATGGAGGGCTTGGACCTCAAGGGCTACGACCTCGCCTTCCCGTCCAGCCAGGCGCCCGCCGCCGAGCTCGCCGCGAAGTACGGGATCAGGCAGCCGCTGCCGCGGCCCTTCTACTCGCCGCTCATCGTCGTGGCCCATCGTGGCGCCGCCGAGGTGCTGGCAGCCAACGGCCTCGCCGCCCTCGACAGGAACCGCGGCACCCTGAGGATGGCCGCCTATCTCGACGCCGCCGAGCGCGACCGGACCTGGCAGCAGCTCAAGGGCGCCGAGAAGTACGGGGAGCTGACCGGCACGCTCTACGTCGCCTCCACCGCCCCCGAGACCTCCAGCTCCGGCGCCCTGTACCTCGCCGCCGCCTCCTATGCCGCCGCCGGCGGCAAGGTGGCCGCGAGTGACGCCGACGTCGCCCGGACCGCGCCCCTGATGCGCAAGCTGGTCAGCGTGCAGGGCGCCCAGCAGTCCAGCACGGACGCGGCCTTCCGGGACTTCGTCAGCGGTGCCGGCAACCCGCTGGTACTGGTCTACGAGTCGCAGGTCGCCGCGCTGCTGGGCGAGGGGCGGGGCGTCGACGACCTGACCGTCCTCTACCCGGACACCACCGCCAACAGCGACCACACCGTCGTACCGCTCACGGAGAACGGCCGCGCACTCGGCGAACTCCTCGCCGACGACCCGGCGTTGCGCGAGCTGGCTGTCCGGCACGGGTTCCGGCCGCAGGGCACGACCGCCGAGTTCACGAAGGCCACGGCCGCCCACGCCGCCTACCTCAACCAGACACTGACCGGGATCCGGCAGGCGCCCGTGCCCACCTCCGAGGTGCTGCACGCGATGGCGCGCCGGGCGAGCGGACAGGGGGACGGCACATGACCGACGACACCTTCACCCTCACCCCGCCCGAGGTGGTCACGCCCGTGCCCCGGGAGAAGGCCGGCGGGCTCGTCCCCGTCGACGACAGCGTCCGGACCGGCATGGCCGAGAAGGCCGCCGCGTATGTCGAGGGTCTCGCCGCCCTCGACGCCCGCTCCCCCGAGTTCGCCGGCAAGGTCGGGGAGATCACCGCGCTCGGCGCCGGCGAGATGCGCAGTGCCGCCGCGCAGTCCAACCGCATGCTGGAGCGGACCGTGCGGAGCCTGCCCGCCAAGGGCGGGGACGCGCAGTCGCGGGTGGCGGGTTCGCTCGTCGAACTGCGGCGGGTCGTCGAGGACCTGGACCCGCGGGACCTGCCCGCGGCCAAGGGGCGGAAGTTCCTGTCCCGGCTGCCCGGCGGCAACAAGCTGCGTGATCACGTCGCCAAGTACGCCTCCGCGCAGGGCACCCTGAACACGATCGTGGGTGCGCTGCGCGGCGGGCAGGACGAACTGAGGCGTGACAACGCCGCGCTGCAGACCGAGCGGGTCCGCCTGTGGGAGACCATGGGCAAGCTCCAGGAGTACGTCGTGCTGACCGAGGCCCTGGACGCAGCCGTCGAGCAGCACATCGCCGGCGTGGAGGCGACCGATCCGCAGCAGGCCGACAGTCTCCGTGCCGACGTGCTCTTCCCGGTCCGGCAGAAGCACCAGGACCTGCTCACCCAGCTCGCGGTGTGCGCGCAGGGCTACCTCGCCATGGACGTCGTACGACGCAACAACGAGGAGCTGGTCAAGGGCGTCGACCGGGCGGCCACGACCACGGTCGCCGCCCTGCGCATCTCCGTGATGCTGGCCTCCGCGCTCGACCACCAGAAGAAGGTCGTCGACCAGGTCAACGCCCTGCGCGGGACGACCGAGGACCTCATCCGGGGCAACGCGGAGATGCTCGCCACGCAGAGCGGCGAGATCCAGCGGATCGCCGCGGACCCGGCAGTGGGGGCCGAGACCCTGCGCACCGCCTTCCAGCAGATCTACCGGACCCTCGACGCGATCGACACCTACAAGGTCCGGGCGACCGAGGCGATGGCGGCGACCGTGGAGTCCCTGACCTCGGAACTCCAGCACGCGAGCGATTATCTGGAGCGCAGCCGGTCGCAGGGTGCGCTGGACGGCGGGCTCACATGAGACGACGACTCACCGCCTTCCTCGCGGTGGCCCTCCTGACGGGCTGCACCGCGGCCCCGGAGGGGGACGACACGGGCGCCCCCGAACCCGGCACCCTGCGCGTCCTCGCCTCCAGCGAGATCGCCGACATGGCCCCGGTCCTCGACCGGGTCGAGAAGGACACCGGGATCAGGGTCCGGCCCACCTACCTGGGCACTCTGGACGCCGTGGAACTGCTGGCGCAGGGCAAGGCGGACGGGAGGTACGACGCCCTGTGGCTGTCGTCCAACGACTACCTGCGCCTGCGTCCCGACGCGGCGAAGAAGGTCGTGTCCGAGACGCCGGTCATGTCGAGCCCGGTCGCCGTGGGCGTGAAGCCGGCGACCGTCCGGGCGCTCGGCTGGAAGCCGGACGACGTCACCTGGACCCAGGTCGAGCAGGCTGTCCGGGACGGGAAGCTGACGTACGGCATGACCGATCCGGCCCGCTCCCACTCCGGTTTCGCCACGCTGGTCTCCGTGGCCTCCGCGCTCTCCGGCGCCCAGTCCGCGCTCACGGACGCCGATGTCTCGAAGGCCACGCCCCGGCTGAAGGAGTTCTTCCAGGGGCAGAAGCTGACGTCGGGGTCGTCGGGCTGGCTGGCGACGGCGTACGAGCGGCGCGGGACCGTGGACGCCCTGCTCAACTACGAGTCCGTCCTCAAGGGCATCCCGGGCCTCACCGTGATCCGCCCCCGCGACGGGGTCGTCACCGCCGATTACCCGCTCTCCTCCCTCGCGGCGACCGACGCCGGCACCCGCGAGGACGTCCGCCGGCTGGCCGAGGCCCTGCGCACGCCAAAGATCCAGCGCGAGATCACCGAGCGCACCCACCGCCGCCCGGTCGTCGCCGCCGTGCCGCCCGCGCCCGGCCTCGATCCCGCCCGGCGGCGTGAGCTGCCGTTCCCCGGCAGCCGTTCCGTCGCCGACGGCCTGCTCGACTCGTACGAGAACGAGCTGCGCCGCCCGTCCAGGACCGTCTACGTCCTCGACACCTCGGGCTCGATGGAGGGCGAGCGGCTGGCAGGGCTCAAGGACGCGCTCACCGACCTCACCGGCGACTTCCGGGACCGCGAGGAGGTCACGCTGATGCCGTTCGGGTCGCGGGTGAAGAGCGTACGCACGCATGTGGTGGACCCGGCGGACCCGCGGGCCGGTCTCGACGCCATCCGCGAGGACACCGAGGCGCTCACCGCCGAGGGCGACACCGCGATCTACACGTCGCTGGAGAAGGCGTACGAACATCTCGACGCCGGACGGGACACCTTCACGTCCGTCGTGCTGATGACGGACGGCGAGAACACGGCGGGCGCGAAGGCGGCGGAGTTCGACGACTTCTACGCCGGGCTCGGCGCCGCACAGCGGGAGACGCCCGTCTTCCCCATCCTCTTCGGCGACTCCGACCGCTCCGAACTGGAACACATCGCCGAGCTGACCGGCGGCCGCCTCTTCGACGCCCGGCAGGGCTCGCTGGACGGCGCCTTCGAGGAGATCCGTGGCTACCAATGACCTGCTCGGCTACCTCGAGTCCCGCAAGAACATCGCCGGGAGCGCCTGCGGTCTCGCGGGGCTGGCGCTGACCTTCGCCGGGGTCGCGGGCCCGTACTGGCCCGTGGTCGTGGTGGGTCTGTACGGCGCCGGGGCCCTGATCGCGCCGCCCGAGCGGCCGCCGCTGCCGGACTTCCCGGACCCGTCGGCCCAGCTGGAGGAGGTGCGGACCGACTTCGACCGGCTGGTGTCCTATCTCGCGGACGTCGAGCTGCCGCCCGCCGCCGCGGGCCGGCTCACCGAACTGACGGAGCTGCTGGCCGCGCTGCTGGACCCCGGCTGGGTAGCCGAGGTGCTCGCCCAGGACCCGGAGGGCGTGCACACGCTGTCGCGGACCGTACGCCAGGACGTTCCCGAGGCCGTCGACACGTTCGTACGGACCCGGTGGTGGACGCGGCTGGCGCCGGGCCAGGAGTCACCGGAACGGCATCTGGAGCGGCAGTTGACGCTGCTGCACGAGGAGGCCGAGCGGCTGGCCGCGGACCTGCGGGAGACGGAGGCCCGGCGGCAGGAGTCGCACACCCGGTATCTGGAGGACCGGTCGCGGTGAATGGGCGAGGGCCGGCCGTCGCTCTTCCGTCGAGGCGGACGGAAGAGCGACGACAGGCCCAGGGCCCCACACGTCGTTGTGCGGAACCTCGCCGGTACGGGGTTGCGCGAAGGTGCTGTCACCGCGGCCGGCCGTGACGATGTTGCTGGTCAGGGCACGATCGAGCCGGCCGCGGTGGCTCGGGAGGGCCGGCTCAGCCCAGGCGCTGCACCAGTGCGCGGTACTCGTCCCACAGTTCCTTGGGCGTGTGCTCACCGAAGGTGTTCAGGTGCTCGGGGACCAGGGCGGCCTCCTCGCGCCAGACCTCCTTGTCGACGGTGAGGAGGAAGTCGAGGTCGGACTCGGACAGGTCGAGACCGTTGGTGTCCAGGGCTCCCTTGGCCGGCAGGATGCCGATCGGGGTCTCGACGCCCTCGGCCTTGCCCTCCAGGCGCTCCACGATCCACTTCAGGACACGGGAGTTCTCGCCGAAGCCGGGCCAGACGAACTTGCCCTCGTCGTTCTTGCGGAACCAGTTGACGTAGTAGATCTTCGGGAGCTTCGACTGGTCCTTGCCCTTGGCGACGTCGACCCAGTGGCCCATGTAGTCGCCCATGTTGTAGCCGCAGAACGGCAGCATGGCGAAGGGGTCGCGGCGCAGCTCGCCGACCTTGCCCTCGGCGGCGGCGGTCTTCTCGGAGGCCACGTTGGCGCCGAGGAAGACGCCGTGGTTCCAGTCGAAGGACTCCGTCACCAGCGGTACGGCGGTGGCGCGGCGCCCGCCGAAGAGGATCGCCGAGATCGGCACGCCCTTGGGGTCCTCCCACTCGGGCGCGATGATCGGGCACTGTGAGGCGGGGGTGGTGAAGCGGGCGTTGGGGTGGGCGGCCGGGGTCTCGGACGCCGGCGTCCAGTCGTTGCCCTTCCAGTCGGTGAGGTGGGCCGGAGTCTCCTCCGTCATGCCCTCCCACCAGATGTCGTTGTCGTCGGTGAGGGCGACGTTGGTGAAGACCGAGTTGCCCCACAGGGTCTTCATCGCGTTGGCGTTGGTGTGCTCACCGGTGCCGGGCGCGACGCCGAAGAAGCCGGCCTCGGGGTTGATGGCGTACAGGCGGCCGTCCTCGCCGAAGCGCATCCAGGCGATGTCGTCGCCGATGGTCTCCACGGTCCAGCCGGACACCGTGGGCTCCAGCATGGCGAGGTTGGTCTTGCCGCAGGCGCTCGGGAAGGCGGCGGCGACGTACTTCGACTCGCCCTGCGGCGGGGTCAGCTTGAGGATGAGCATGTGCTCGGCGAGCCAGCCCTCGTCGCGGGCCATGACGGAGGCGATGCGCAGGGCGTAGCACTTCTTGCCGAGCAGGGCGTTGCCGCCGTAGCCGGAGCCGTAGGACCAGATCTCGCGGGACTCCGGGAAGTGGGATATGTACTTCGTGGAGTTGCACGGCCACGGCACGTCCGCCTCGCCCTCGGCCAGCGGCGCTCCGAGCGTGTGCACGGCACGCACGAAGAAGCCGTCGGTGCCGAGCTCGTCCAGGACCGCCTGGCCCATGCGGGTCATGGTGCGCATGGACACGGCGACGTAGGCGGAGTCGGTGATCTCGACGCCGATCGCCGAGAGGTCCGAGCCGAGGGGGCCCATGCAGAACGGGACGACGTACATCGTCCGGCCCTTCATCGAGCCGCGGAAGACGCCCTTCTCACCGGCGAAGATCTCCCGCATCTCGGCGGGGGCCTTCCAGTGGTTCGTGGGGCCGGCGTCCTTCTCCTGCTCGGAGCAGATGAAGGTGCGGTCCTCGACGCGGGCGACGTCAGTCGGGTCGGAGGCCGCGTAGTACGAGTTGGGGCGCTTGATCGGGTCGAGTTTCTTGAAGGTGCCCTTCGCGACGAGCTCCTCGCACAGGCGCTCGTACTCGGCCTCGGATCCGTCACACCAGACCACGTTGTCCGGCTGGGTCAGTTCTGCGATCTCGTTCACCCACGAGACGAGTTCCTTGTGGGTGGTGGGGATGACGGGGGGAGCCGCGATGTCGCGCGCCACGATTGCTCCTAAATGAGGGATTTTGTCCTTAGTTGCCCCGTGGGGGCCGCGACCCGGATGCTTCGCAGCGTCGATTCCCTCTGGCGCTCATCCGGTGTCGACCGCACTCATTTGATCATCCGACGAGTTCGCCCATCTGTCCAGAGGGGCGTACAGATGAGCGGAGTGAGGATCGCCACGTGTAAAATTCGCGTTTTGCGTCCACATGGGATTCAGCTGAAGGTCCCTTGGAAGTCCGCCACCGGAGCGAGATCGGCGGGAGGTGCGCCAAACCTCCGTGAGACGATGGCCACTCCGGGCCGACCAACGGGTCGCCCTGACCCGCAACTTACGGTTCCGTAGGTACGATGCCTCGTATGACTGCGTCCGTCCCCGACGCGACCTCGGACACCCCGGCCGCAGGCCGCGGTCCCGTCGCGACTTCCCTGCCGCACCCGGTCAAGCCCAAACTCCGTGGTTGGCTGCACCTGGGTATGTTTCCGGCCGTACTCATCGCGGGCCTGGTGCTCACCGCCCTCGCCGACTCCCCCAGAGGCCGCCTCGCCTGCGGGATCTTCGCGCTGACGGCCTGCCTGCTCTTCGGCGTGAGCGCGCTGTACCACCGGGGCGACTGGAGCCCGCGCATGGACGGGATCCTGCGCCGGCTGGATCACGCCAACATCTTCCTGATCATCGCCGGCACCTACACCCCGCTGACGATGCTGCTGCTGCCGGGCGCCAAGGGCCAGTGGCTGCTGTGGAGCATCTGGGCGGCGGCCGCGGCGGGCATCGCCTTCCGCGTCTTCTGGGTCGGCGCCCCCCGCTGGCTCTACACGCCCTGCTACATCGCGATGGGCTGGGCGGCCGTCTTCTTCCTGCCCGACTTCATGCGCAGCGGCGGCATCGCGGTCCTCGTCCTGGTGGTCGTGGGCGGCCTGCTCTACAGCGCGGGCGGAGTGATCTACGGCATCAAGAAGCCGAACCCGTCACCGCGCTGGTTCGGCTTCCACGAGGTGTTCCACTCCCTGACCCTGGCGGCGTTCATCGCGCACTACGTCGGCATCTCGATGGTGGCGTTCCAGCACGGCTAGCCCTTCCGACCGGAGACAGCGGCCACGGCTCGTCAGCCGTGGCCGCTTTTGCGTGCCCATTTTGAGAGTCACTCTCATTTGGACGGCGCTGCCGCCGATGACCGACAATGACCCTCATGACGCCCGCACGCACCTCTTCCCCCACCGACCGTCCCCAGCTGGGACTTCGCGAGCGGAAGAAGATCAAGACCCGGGCGGCGATCCGCGGCGCGACGTACGCGCTGATCGACGAGCAGGGGTACGACGCCACGACGATCGAGCAGATCGCCGAGCGCGCCGAGGTGTCGCCGTCCACGGTCTTCCGCTACTTCCCCACGAAGGAGGACATCATCCTCACGGACGAGTACGACGCGATCCTCCTGGAGGAACTGCGGGCCCGGCCGGCCGACGAGCCGTGGCCGGACTCCCTGCGGTACGTCATGCGCAAGGCCATCGCTCTCGGGGCGGCCGAGGAGCCCGAGGTCACCCGGCTGCGGTCACACCTGATGGTCCAGGTGCCCGCGGTGCGCTCCCGGATGATGGAGAGCATGTCCGTCACCGGCAGGCTGCTCGCCGCGGCCGTCGCCGCCCGCACCGGCCGCGCGGAGGACGGCCTGGAGGTGCGGGTCTACACGATGTCCCTGATCGGCGGCCTCGCGGAGATCTCCCTGTACTGGGCCGAGAACGACTTCCGGGACGACCTGCGCGAACTCCTCGACCGCGCCCTGGACGTCCTCGAACACGGCCTCACCCGGGAGAAGTCCTGAGAGCCACGGATGTACACCTGATACATTGGTAACATGACTGAACCGGTGATCGCACCCATGGCCGACGTCCGCAGGCACCTGGCGGATGTCATAGACCGCGCCCACAGGGACGAGACCCCCACGATCATCACCCGGCGGGGCAGGCAGGAGGCCGTCGTCCTCGACATCGACGAGTACCGCCGTCTGCGTGAGCTCGCGGAACAGGCCGAGGACGCCTGGCTGAACCGGTTGGCCGACGACGCGGAGTCGGAGGGGTCAGAAGGGTCGGTCTCCCTCGACGAGATGGCCGCCGCGCTCCGCACCGCCCGTCCCTGATCCCGATGGGGTACGTCACGCGGTTCACGCCGCACGCCCAGCGGGACATGCTCAAGATCCCCCGCCCCGACGCCGTGCGCATTCTCTACCGGCTCACCGAGCTACAGAGGGCGCTGGACGCCAAGGACACGGCCGCCTTCGACATCAAGGCGCTCCAAGGGCACAACGCCCGCTGGCGCCTGCGGGTCGGGGACTACCGAGTCGTCTACACCGTCGAGGACGGCCGCCTCTTCGTATGGGTGCTCGCGGTCGCCCATCGACGCGAGGTGTACCGCGGCCTGTGAGCACGGCCTCCCCGGGAAAACCCCTGAGGCCGGCGCCCGCGGCCGTGACATCCTGACCCGGTGAGCGCAGCGCCGGAGATCCACGTCGAATTCGCCCCCGAACTGACCCTCTTCGTCCCGCAGGGACGGCGGTCCGGTGCCACCCCGGTAGCCACCGACGGCGTCTCCACCCTCGGCCATGTCGTGGAGTCCCTCGGCGTCCCGCTGACCGAGGTCGGCGCCCTGGTCGTGGACGGCCGCGAGGTCCCGGTGTCTCACATCCCGGCGACGGGCGAGTCGGTGCGGGTACGCCCCGTCCAGCGTCCCCAGCAGGTTCCCGGCGCTCCGCTGCGCTTCCTCCTCGACGTCCACCTCGGCACCCTCGCCCGCCGGCTGCGCCTGCTCGGCGTGGACACGGCCTACGAGTCGACGGACATCGGCGACCCGGCCCTGGCCACCCGCTCGGCGGTGGAGCGCCGGGTCATGCTCAGCCGGGACCGGGGCCTGCTGCGCCGACGCGAGCTGTGGGCGGGGGCGTTCGTCTACAGCACCCGCCCCGAGGACCAGCTACGGGACGTCCTCGACCGGTTCCGCCCGGAACTGCGTCCGTGGACCCGGTGCACCGCCTGCAACGGCCTGCTGAGGGAGGCCACCAAGGAGGAGGTGGCGGACCGGTTGGAGGGCGGGACGCAGCGGTCGTACGACGTCTTCGCGCAGTGCCGGGAGTGCGGGCGGGCGTACTGGAAGGGCGCGCACCACGAGCAGCTGGAGGCCATCGTGGAGCGCGCCCTGGAGGAGTTCGCGGGCGACCGCTAGTTCTTCTTCCTCACGTCGGCCTTTCCGCAGGCGATCCCGTCCTTGTTCCGGTCGAGCCGGAGCGGGTCGTCCTTGCCGTTGACTTTCAGACGGCCGTAGTCATTCGTCTTCAGCCAGGCACAGCGGGCCGCCGTCGTGGTCTTGACCTCGTCCGGGAACGCGGTCGGCACGCAGACGTTGATGGAGCCGTAGTGCGGGTCGCAGCCGGAGACGGTGGGGCTGACCTTCTGCGAGGTCCTCTTCTTGCCGGGCTTCTGGACCGTGCCCTCCAGGGAGTCGGCGAAGGAGTGGACGTGCGCCGAGGCGTCGGTGGCGCTCAGGGCCGACGGGCCCTGGAGGTGCACCCACTTGGCCACCGACGGCACACCGTTGGCGTCGACCGCGAAGAGCATGTACCAGCCGGGCGGGGCCATGTTGGGGTTGCTCGTCACGTTCAGGTCGACGTTGTTGCCGTCCACCGACAGCGGCAGGTCCACGAACCGCTGGTTCGGGTCCGAGGAGTGGGTGACGGCTGCCGGGCGGATCAGCTCGGCCTTGGCGATGGGCCGGTCGACGGTGATCCGCTGGGTGTCGCCGTAGTTCCACTCGGTGTCGATCACCGACGTGATCGTCGGACGCGTGCCCTTGAGCAGGTAGGGCGGGGTGTAGATCGACACGTTGTGGTTCCAGGTGCCGTTGCCCGGGTTGTCGCCGGTCGACATCACCCGGCCGTCGGGCAGCAGGAACGAGGACGAGTGGTAGCCGCGCGCCTGCGGGTCTGCCGCCACCGGGTCGAAGGTGTTCGACGCCGGGTCGTAGATCGACGACTCGAAGACCGGGTCGGCCCGGTTGTGCAGCGCGCCGCCCGTCTCCAGCACCTTGCCGTCGGGCAGCAGTACGGCGGAGACGTACATCTTGCCCTGGTTGCCGGTCTCGGCCACCTTGCCGTTGCCGAGGTCGACCGTGCCCTGCGGCAGCGGCGGCCCGGCGACGTACGCCGGGTTGGCGGACTTGAGGTCGATGACGTCGGTCAGCCGGTTGGCGTCCGGGTTGGAGTCGATGTTGCCGCCCCCGAGGGTGAGGACCTTCTGGTCCTGCGCCGGAGGCAGCAGCACGCTGGCCGACTGGTCGCGCTGGTCCTTGTTCTGCAGGCCCGGGATCTGGGTGACGGTGTTGGCGTTGTAGTCGTAGATCGCCGACCCCGTGCCGGGGATGTTGTTGCCGAAGACGTGGCTGCCCGAGTAGAAGAGGCGGCCGTCCTGCATCAGGATCATCGACGGGTACAGGCCCCAGTAGGACCAGGTCTGGTTGACCTTCCACAGCGGCTGCCACTGCTGCTCGGCGTCCGACCAGTACTCGGCGGTCACCGAGCCGGTCGAGTCCTCTTTCAGCCCGCCGAAGGAGATGACGTCACCGTTGCCGAGGGCGGTCGCCGACGGGTACCAGTGGCCGTCGTTCATGTCGTTGGTCTTGCTGTACGTCTCGGTGACCGGGTCGAAGATGTACGAGTCCTTGTAGCCCTCGTAGCCGTGTCCGCCCGCCACCGGGTACGCCTTGTTGCCGCTCATCACGAGGACGCGGCCGTCCTGGAGCTGGACGTGCCCGGAGCAGAACATGTCCTTCGGCGTGGGGATGACCTTGTAGGTGCCCTTCACCGGGTCGTAGACCGCGGAGGTGAAGGTGCCCGCGTTGAACTGCTCCTCGCTGTTGCCGGAGCCCGCGATCAGCAGCACCTTGCCGTTGTTGAGGACGACGGAGTGCATGGAACGCACCGGGTTCTGCGTGGGCAGCACGTCCCACCGGCCGTTGGCACACTGTTCGGCGGTGCCCGTGCACACCGGGTCCGGGACCGGGTCGGCGACCTGGTCCATGGTGTAGTCGTCGGTGGTGGCCGAGCCGGTGCCGTAGACGGAGACGCCCCAGGTGATGCGGTCCGTGCCGGCCGGGACCTCCGGGGTGCGGACCGAGGCCTGGGTCCAGCTGCCCGCCATCTCCAGCGTCTTGAGGTCGGTCCAGTACTGCCAGCCCGCCGTCGCGTCGTGCCGGAAGAGGGTGAGGGACGTGTCCGGGGTGGTCGACTTGTACCAGAGCCCCAGGTCGTACTGCTTGCCCGCGGTCACGACCGGCGCGCACTGAGCCGACTCGGTGATCAGCGCCTTGCGGTCACCACTGGCCCGGCGGGTCAGTTCGACCTTCATGGCCTTGGAGCCGGAGTGGGCGTCGGAGGTGGTGGTGAAGGTGAAGTCGTTGTCGCCCCAGCCGGACTTCTCCCAGCAGTACGGCATCCCGTCGGTGCCGGCGGTCTCGAAGCCGGGGTTCTTGATGAGGTTGGCGGCGGAGGCTGGCTGGGGTGAGGTGAGAAGAAGGCCCCCCGTCAGGCCGGCCACGGCCAGGAGGGCGGATCTCCTACGGTGTCTGTTCACTCGGCTCTCCTTGCGGTACGACCGCTGTCGAGGCCCCCGCGGCCCCTTCGCGGCAGATAGACCAGCGCTTCAGTCCCCACGAAGCGCAGGACGAAGGTCGTCACCAGGGCGAGAGCGGTCGCGGACAGCGCGCTCATGTCGAACCGGTGGACGAACAACGCGATCAGCGGGATCCGCAGCACCAGGTCCGCGTTGGCGAGCAGCGCGAACCGGCCGACGCGGTCCCACAGCCGCCGGTGCCGGCGGCGGTCGCGGAACAACAGGTGCTCGATGAGCAGGAAGTTCCAGGCGACGCCGAGCTGGTTGGCGACGATCTCCGCCGGCAGGTAGTGCATGCCGAGCAGGGTCAGCACCCACAGGCCGAGCAGGTTCGGCACGAACCCGGTCGCGCCGATCAGGCCGAAGCCGACCATGCGGGCGACCGGCGAGGCGGTGCGCAGACCGACCAGGTGGCGCAGGAAGCGGAAGCCCTCCTGGGCACTGGACTTGGACTCGCCCGCGAAGCGGTCCTGGAAGACGAACGGGACCTCGGTCACCCCGCGCGGACGGCTGCGCACGGCGAGTTCGAGGAGGATCTTGTAGCCGAGGGGCTGGAGCACGTCGGCGGTGACCGCGCTGCGCCGGATGGCGAAGAACCCGCTCATCGGGTCGCTGATGCCGTGCAGCTTGCGCGGGAAGAGGGACTTGGTCAGCCAGGTCGCCGCGCGCGAGACGGCGACCCGGTAGCTGCCCGCGAGTCCGGCGCGGCTGCCGCCCTTGATGTAGCGGGAGGCGACGACGAGCCCGGCGCTCGCCCGCTCGCCGGTGGCGACCAACTCCGGTACCAGCGACGGCGGATGCTGGCAGTCGCCGTCCATCACGACGATCCAGTCCGACCCGGCCGCCTTCATGCCCTCGACGACGGCGCCGCCGAGCCCGCCGACCGGCTCGTCGCGGTGCAGGACGGTCACCGGGAAGGGGCAGTCCTTCGCGGCCTCGTAGATGACCTCGGGGGTGTCATCGGTGGAGTCGTCCACGAAGACGACCTCGCAGGGCAGCCTGGACGGCACCGACTGGGTGATCTGGTGCAGCAACTCCCGTACGTTCGCCGACTCGTTGAACGTCGGTACGACGATGGTCACGGCGCCCGGCTCGGGCACCTCGACGGCCCGTACCGCCGGATCGCCCAGTTCTCCGGGGACGATGGATTCCTGGGTCATCGGGCGCCTCCCGCGGCGGTGCCGGTGGTCTGGATCTGCCGGATCTCGATCCGGTCCGCACCGGTGCCGAAGACGGCGACCGGTTTCGAGTGCTGGATGGCCGCCTTGACGTTGGGCAGGTCGACCGCGTCGCGCCGCACCGTCGGGGAGGCCACGACGTAGTCGATGTCCTTCCAGCCGTGTGGCATCGTCTTGGTGACCGCCGGGTCGAGGTCGGCCTTGTAGAACCAGATGACGCCGAGCCCGGGCCGGTACCCGGCGTGCACCAGGTCCAGCCACATCGCGTCGTCGACGAGTACCCGCGTGTCCCCGGGGTTGTCCACCTCGGTGCTCAGCCACTTCGAGGCGGCCTGGTAGGGGGCGTTGGCGTCGACGGTGACGGCGGTGCGGTCGCCGTCGTACCACTTCGGGACGACGTAGGTGCCGGCGGCGACGGCGAGGACCGCCGCGAGGGCGTACCGCCCGCCCGTGAGCAATCGTTTCTCCCCCTCGGCGCGCCATCTGCGCAGCACGGCGTGGGCGACGGAGGCGGTGCCTCCGGCGAGGACGAGGGCGAGGAAGGGCAGCGCCTGGATGACGTACATCGCGGGCAGGTAGCCGTTGGGGCGCAGGGCCAGCGCGGCGAGGATCGCCACCGTCAGGGCCGGTCCGGCCAGGGCGCGGGCGGTGACCGACCAGCGCCAGGTGGCCAGCAGCAGGAGGGCGCCGGCGAGGCCGCCCAGGGGCAGGACACGGTCGTAGTAGAGCCAGGACTCGAAGACGCCGTGCGAGCCGGAGCCCTGGTCCAGGATGAAGCCCGAACCCGGCCTGGTCATCTGGTACTTGACGCCGTCCCAGAGCGAGACGTGTCCGCCGCCGGGCAGCAACTCGCCCTTGAGGAGGGCGAAGAGGGGGTACGAGAAGCCGATCAGCGTGCAGGCGGTGATGGCGCCGGTGACCGCGAACTTCCGGGTG
The DNA here is from genome assembly GCF_056820935.1 of Streptomyces sp. Q2. Taxonomy (NCBI): domain Bacteria; kingdom Bacillati; phylum Actinomycetota; class Actinomycetes; order Kitasatosporales; family Streptomycetaceae; genus Streptomyces; species Streptomyces sp. Q2. The sequence continues at coordinate 62,930 of NZ_JBXEJE010000027.1, forward strand.
TCGCGGTGGCTGTGGCGCCACATGGTGACCAGGAGCGCGGGCAGGATGACGAGCATTGTCTCCTTGGTGAGGACGGCCGTGGCGGCCGCGATCCCCGCCCCGAAGTGGTGCCAGAGGTGACGGCTCGGGGAGGCGGCGAGGGTGAACGCCACGAGCGTCCACATCACCGCGAGGTTGTCGAGGAAGATCTCGCGCTGGAGGACGACGGAGAGCGGCGAGAGCCCGAACAGGACCATGCCGAGCCCGGCGGCCCAGCGCGGCAGGGACAGGCGGCGGCCCAGGACGTAGACCAGCACCGCGCTGATGCCGCTGATCACCAGCATCGTCGCGCGCATCGAGCCGACGGTCATCGACTCGGGGCTGATCATCGAGGGTATCCAGGTCAGCAGGGCCAACTGGATCCAGCCGAGCGGCGGATGGTCGTACCAGTAGGTGTAGTGGGCGAGGCCCTTGCCCTCCTGGACCGCCCAGGCCTGGGCGAGGTAGGTGCCCTCGTCGTCGCTGAGCGTCGGGTAGTCGGCGATGTTCCAGCCCTGCACGACCAGGATCGCCACGAGGAGCAGACCGCACAGCAGGAGGTCAGAGCGGGAGGACCGCAGGCGGCTCGGTGGAGCCGGCCGGCCGGCCGGAGCGGATTCAGGCGCAGGGCGGCGCTGCGCGGGGACCTTCGGGGTGGTCACCGCGGGGAGGGTGGAGGTCACGCAGGGACGTCCTCTCGGGTCACTTCGGACGGGGTGAGGTGCGCGCCGACGTGAGTGGTCAGCTCCCAGTCGTTGCGGCCGCGCTGCTCACGCCAGACGGCGCGGACGGCGGCCCCGGCGAGGAGCACTTGGTAGAAGGGGCCGCCCACGACGAGCTTGACGTAGTGGACGAAGCGGACGCGAAGCCCGTACTGCTTGCCGAAGTCGTGCAGCCCGACCAGCTCGAAGACGAAGGTCACCAGGGCGGTCACGGCCGGCAGGAAGGTGATGAACGCGATGCTCACGGGCACGTCGAGGAAGAGCGCGATGGCCACGTTGAGCGGGATGATGATGCCGGTGAAGGCCTGCATGAAGGGCGTCATGAGGGTGTAGCGGGCCAGCAACCGCTGCCCGAATCCCGGCAGTTGCTTCCAGTCCTTCTTGCGGTACACCTGGAGGAAGCCCTGGTTCCAGCGGGTGCGCTGCTTCAGCAGCGACATCAGCGAGCCGGGGGTCTCCTCCTTGGTCACCATGTCGGAGTCGTAGGCGACGACGACCTTCTTGCCGACGCTGGACAGGCGCACGCCCAGGTCGCAGTCCTCCGCGAGGCAGTCGGGGTCCCAGCCGTCGGCTTCGCGGAGCACGTCCGTCTTCACGAAGACGGTGTTGCCGCCGAGCGGGATGAACCCTTTCTGCGCGTGCAGGTGCAGCCGGGAGCGGAACCAGAAGAAGTACTCCAGGCAGTTGCGCAGGCTGTACCAGCTGGAGTGGAAGTTGATCAGCTGGACACCGCCCTGGACGACGTCCGCGCCGGTCGTCCGGAAGGCGTGGTCGACGTGTGCGAGCAGCTCCGGGTGGACCTGGTCCTCGGCGTCGAAGACCCCGACGACGTCGCCGCGGCAGTGCGGCAGCGCCGTGTTCATGGCCTTCGGCTTGTTCTTCTTCTCGTGGGTGTCGACGACGACCCGTACGCGTGGGTCACGCTCCGCGGCGTCGCAGGCGACCGCCGTGGTCTCCGGGTCGTCGTGTCCGACGATCACGATGATCTCGAAGTCGGTGTGGCTCGACTCCAGCAGCCGCTGGATGGTGTGGTCGAGCACGGCCTGCTCGTGCCGTGCCGGAAGCAGCAGCGAGAACGACAGGCTCTCCCCGCCGTCCGGTCTGTGGAAGCGGGTGGAGGCGAGCACTTCGGGCGTACGCCACGCGTGCATCTGCCACCACAAGGTGAACGCCGCCATCCAGAACAAGGCAAGCGAGACGGCAGCGATGAAGACAGACGTCAGCAACAGATCCCCCCAGATCCCAAAACCCCCTGTCGCAACGGATGACCCCATCCGTCGCGTCACTGTGCAGAGATTAGGGGGGAACTGTGAAGCGCGGGAGCTGTTCCGATAAATAGCGTGTTTCGGAACGGTGACGCCGGTAGCGGGATGTATCCGAACACATGCGCAATTTTGGCACGCGAAAGAGAGACCTCCGCTTCCGGTTCAGTCGCTCAGTTGCGTGCGAAGCCGGTCCGGATCGGTCGTCGGAGCGTCACATGTGAAATTACGGCAGACATACGCGGTCGGTTCACCGTTGCTCAGCGGTCGGTCGGCGAGCAGCGGGAACTCGTCGCTGCCCGGCGTCCCCACGGCGACCACGGCACCGGGCGCGGCAGCGAGAAGTGCCGTGCGGTGCAGGGCCCTTGTGCCCGGGTCGTCGAAGTCCGGCCCCACGATCGCCACTTCGCGCGGCCCGTCGAGCAGCGCCTCGGCGACGGCGAGCCCCCAGCCGATGAAGCGGGGAACGCGCGGACCGAGCGCCTTGACGACGCCGAGGGCCTTCTCGGCGGCGACGCGGTGCGGCCCGGCGCCGGTGTGGGCGGCGTAGCCGACCAGGGCTCCGGCGGCGGCGGTCCAGCCGGAGGGGGTGGCGTTGTCGGTGGGGTCCTGCGGGCGGCGGATCAGCTTCTCGGCGTCGGCGGCGGTGTCGTAGAGGCTGCCGGAGTCGTCGGCGAACCGGGTGAGGACGTGGTCGAGGAGGAACCCGGCGAACTCGAGCCACACACCCTCGCCGGTCACGGAGGCCAGCGCGAGGAAGCCCTCCGCCACGTCGGCGTAGTCCTCCAGCACCCCGGCGTTCGCGCCGACATGCCCGTCCTTGCTGGTACGGGAGAGACGGGCGTGCTCGTCCAGGTGCAGCCGGACGAGGAGGTCGGCGGCACCCAGCGCGGCCTCGACCAGGTCGGGACGGTCGAAGTAGGCGCCGGTCTCGGCGAGCGCGGCGATCGCGAGCCCGTTCCACGCGGCGACGACCTTGTCGTCACGGCCGGGCGCGGGGCGGTCGTTCCGCTGGTGGAGGAGGCGTTCCTTGATGGACGCGATCCGGTCGGCGTCGAAGACCTCGTCCTGCTGCGGGAGTTGGAGGACGGACGCCCCGTGCTCGAAGGTCCCCTCCTCGGTGACGCCGAAGTACCGGACGGCGAGTTCGGCGTCCTCGTCCCCGAGCACCTCGCGCAACTGCCCGGGCGTCCACACGTAGTAGGCGCCCTCGACGTGCTTCCCGGTCCCGTCGTCGCTGTCGGCGTCGAGCGCGGAGGAGAACCCGCCTTCGTTCGTGCGCAGTTCCCGCACCATGAAGTCGGCGGTCTCCAGGGCGACCCGGCGGGCCAGCTCCGAGCCGGTGGACCGCCACAGGTGGGCGTAGACGCGGCACAGCAGGGCGTTGTCGTACAGCATCTTCTCGAAGTGCGGTACGACCCAGTCCCGGTCGACGGAGTAACGGGCGAACCCGCCGCCGAGCTGGTCGTAGATGCCGCCGCGGGCCATGCGCTCGCAGGTGTCCCGGGCCATCTGGAGGGCACCTTCGGCCCCGGTGCGCGCGTGGTGCCGCAGCAGGAACTCCACGGCCATGGACGGCGGGAACTTGGGCGCCCCGCCGAACCCGCCGCGCTGCTCGTCGTACTCCCGGGTGAGCCCGAGGAGGGCCGCGGCCAGCTGCTCCTCGCCGGGCGCCTGGCTGTCGCCGTAGGAGATCTCCCGCCCCGCCAGGTCCCGCACGATCTTCCCGGCCACCTCGGCGACCTCGTCCCGCCGGTCCGCCCAGGCGCTGTGCACGCCCTGCAGGACCTGCTGGAAGGCGGGCATGCCCTGGCGCGGGGCGGGCGGGAAGTACGTGCCGAAGTAGAAGGGCTCGGCGTCCGGCGTCAGGAACACCGTCATGGGCCAGCCGCCCTGCCCCGTGGCCGCCTGGACGGCCTCCATGTAGACGGCGTCCACGTCGGGGCGTTCCTCGCGGTCGACCTTGACGCTGACGAAGTGGGCGTTGAGGTAGTCGGCGGTCGCCTGGTCCTCGAAGGACTCGTGCGCCATGACGTGACACCAGTGACAGCTGCTGTAGCCGACGCTGAGCAGTACCGGCACGTTCCGTTTCCGGGCCTCCTCGAAGGCCTCGGCCGACCAGGGCCACCAGTCGACGGGGTTCTCGGCGTGCTGGAGGAGGTAGGGGGACGTCTCATGGGCCAGTCGGTTCGGCATGGTGTCCATCCTGCCGCAGTACCCGTCCCGTCACGCGGCAGGCGTCTCCCAGACGGCGACCTCGAGTTTCCCCGTGCCCCGGTCCGGCGCGCTGAGGACCTTCAGATAGGCGACCCGCCCCTCGTCGGTCAGCAGGCAGAAGCGGTCACCCCGCTTCACGTCCGCCGAGTAGGAGCCGTTGCGTTCCACGCTCCCGACACAGTCCTCGGCCGTCGGAGCGGGACCGGAGGCGGGCAGGAGGGCCAGGTGGGAGGCGGACTCCGGCACGAACAGCCCCGGGTCACCGATCGGCGCCCAGAAAATGATGTCCGCGCCCTTGGAGGTGCTCTGCACGATCGGTCCGGACGTGTCCAGCTCGATGTACGACCCGTTGTCGGTCGTCTCGGCCTCGACGACATCCGGCCCCCACAGCACCCGATCCGCCGCGGCACTCTTCGTGGGGGACGCGGCGGGCTGTTCCGGGGCGGGCGTGGCCGATACCGGCTGCTCCGTCACGGCGGACGCGTCCGCCTTCCCGTCGTCCCGCGACGAGTCCGACCGGGTCAGAAGGATCGTGATGAGCACGCCCACCAGGGGGACGACGATCCCGACCACCCACCAGGCCCAGCGTGGCTGCTGGTTTCCGTGCGGTGGACCGGCCGGCGCACCCGTCGGCGCGTTGTGATCGCTGCTCATGTCGTCCCCCTTCAACACCTGTGATCACGATAGCCGCGCTGCTGCCCCCACGCACCAACGCACGTGTCCCGCAAGGGGATCGAAGACCGTCGCCCCCTCGCCCCGATGCGCCGTCCACAGCACACTTGACCAAGGAACCACCGAAGCACCACGAGGAAGAGCCGTTGCCGCCGGAGGGGGACGTGACATGCGGGACAGTCATCGCGCGGAGGCCGAGCGGTTGCTGGCACGGGCCGTGGAGGAGGAGGTACGGCGGTCGGGCGGGCGTACCGACGGGACCGTGCTGCTGTCGCGGGCGCGCGGGGCGTTGGACTCGATGGCGCAGACGGCCGCGGAGGAGTACGAGGCGTACACCCGCGCCCTGGAGGAGTCCGAGGCCGGTCAGCTCACCTTCGGGCAGCGCTACGCGCGCGAGGGCGGCGCTACTCCGTTGCTGGTGGCGGGCGTTGCTGCGGTCGCGGCCACCGTCGCCGACCTGGCTCTGGGCACCGGCACGGGCACCGCGTTCGGCGCCGGGGTGACCGTGGGGGTGGTGGGCGCGGCGGCGACGGTCGTGAAGGTGGCCGGTTCGCATCTGCCCGCCGCGCACCACCGCGCGGGCGCGCTCGGCCAGCCCGGCGGCCCCGAGCAGCTGCGGCTGCAGTGGCTGACGGCCCTCGAAGTACGCGGCATCCGCCCCTACCTCGACCAGCAGCGGGTACGGAACGCCTCCACCGGGCCGAAGCGGACCGGACCGCGGCTGAAGGGCACCGACAAGAGCGCGGCGGCTCGCGGGCGGAACGTGCTGGAGCAGTCGTTCGGGCAACTCCCCGAGCCCGTGGGCACGTTCGCGGGCCGACGACAGGAGACGGACCGGATCCGTCAGTGGGTTCAGGCGGCCCGCGCGAGCACCGAGACCCGGCCGACGGTCGTCGTCCTGCACGGGGCGCCCGGCAGCGGCCGCACGACGCTCGCGGTGCGCGCCGCCCACGACCTGAAGGACTACTTCCGCGGCGCGTGCGTCGTCGACCTGCGCGGCGACAGCCCGGAGGAGGCGCCGCTCACGACCCGCGACGCGCTGCTGCACCTGCTGAACCGTCTCGGCGCCCCCCGCGAACAGCTGCTGTTCCGTGAGCGTTCCTCCGCGGACCAGCAGGTCAAGCGGCTGAGCGAGCTGTACCACCAGCATCTGACCGGCCTGCCCGTCACCATCGTCCTGGACGACGCCTCGGACCCCGAGCAGGTCCGCACGCTCGTCCCCGAGCGCTCCGACAGCCTGGTCCTGGTCACCGCCCGCCGGCCCCTCGACCTGCCCGCCGACCTGGCCGCCCGGGTGCACCACCTGCCCGTCGAGACCCTGGACGGGCCCGGCGCGGAGGAACTGCTGACAGCGGCCGCGCAGGACAGCACCGGCCCCTACGACGCCGAGTCCGCCGACCGCATCACCCGGCTGTGCGGCGGCCTGCCCCTCGCGCTGCGCATCGCCGGCTCGTCGCTCGGCCCGCGCTCACCGCGCCAACTCGCCACGGATCTCGACGCGTACGGCCCGGTCGAACCCGCCGAGAGAGTCCTGTGGCTGCGCTACACCGACCAGACGGACCCGGCCCGCCGGCTGCTGCGCCGCCTCGCCCTGGCCGGCCGCGCCTCCCTCGGCGCCGCGGCGGCCGCCGCCCTGCTGGCCACCGACGAGACGGAGGCGAGCCGCCACCTGGTCGCCCTGGCCCGGGCGGGCCTCGTCGACCACGTCCGCGGCCACCGCTACCGCGTCCACGACGTGGTCCGCACCTTCGCCCACGCCCGCCTCCTCGACGAGGAGGAACCCTCGGAACGTACGGCGGCACAAGAACGCCTGATCGTGAACTACGCCGACCTCGCGGACTCGGTCCTGCGCCTGGTCGACGGCAACATGTCGACCCGCTCGGACCGCTTCAGCCCGCACGGCTTCCACTCCCTCGACGAGGCACTGCGCTGGCTCGACGACGAGTCCAGCTTCATCACGGCGGCGCTCCGGCACGCGGAGGGCGTGAACCAGGCCGCCGTACTCAACCTGCTCGGCGCCCTGTGCGACTACTGCCTGCTGCGCGGCGACCTCTACCGGCTGGGCGAGATCAGCGAGTTGGCGCAGGCCGTCGACCAGGGCCTGCTGGTCCGCTCGGTGCAGTGGCGTACCGGCATCGCGGCGCGGCAGCTGGGCGAGCTGGACAAGGCACGCACCACGCTGACGTCGGTGGTGGACCTCTATATGGAGGCGCACCACGACGCGGGCGCGGCCCGGGCCCTGTGCTCGCTCGGCATCACCCTGCACCACCAGGGCAACCTGACCGAGGCGGCGTCCAAGCTCCGGGAGGCGCTGGATCTCCAGGCGGCGCCCGACCTGGCCACCGACCGGGCGTGGACCATGCACGCGCTGGCCGCGGTGGAACGCGACCGGGCCCGCCTCGCGGAGGCGATGGAGCTGCTGACCCAGTCCCTGCTCCTGCACCGCGCCGGCGAGTCGGTGCACGGCGAGGCCTGGGCCCACTTCCAGCTCGGCCAACTGGGCCTGCGCATGGGCGACGTACCGCGCGCGGAACAGGAGCTGCACACGGCCCTCGACCTGTACGGCCGCACCCGCGACGCCCGCGGCGAGGCCTGGGCCCTGACCCAGCTGGCCCGCGCCCGCCTGGTCGCCGGCGACGCGTCGGCGGCGGTCGACGGCCTGCGCCAGGCGGCGTCCCGGCACCGCGACAACGAGGACGCGCGCGGCGAGGCGTGGACGGTGTACTACCTGGGCCAGGCCCTGGAGGAGACCGGCAACCTGACCCTCGCGGTCCGCGAGCTGGAACGCTCGCGCACGATGTTCTCGCGGATCCGCGACGTCTACGGCCTGGCCTGCGCCCGGCACCACTCGGCACGGGTGACCCGCGACCAACGCGCCGCGCAGACCGGGTCGTTGCGCAACTCGGGCTTCGCCCGTCAGCTCCTGGTCGACGCCCGCGCCGACTTCCAGCGCATCGGCGTCGGGCACGGCGAGGCGTGGACCTGCCTGGAACTCGCCGTCGTGGACGCGGGCAACGCCCGCACCCCGCAGGCCCTTGCCCTGTGCGACGAGGCGGCGGCCCTGTTCACCTCGTACGGCGACCGACGGGGCGAGGACTGGGCACGTTTCCTGCGCTGCACGATGCTGCCGTACGCCGCCCCGGGCGGCGTGGAGATCGGTACGGCCGTGGCGCAGGAGGAGCTGGCACAGCTCGGGCGGGCGGTCCATCCGGCCCGGGACGAGAAACTGGACGACTACGTGCAGGCGTACCAGCTGCTGCTGGAACGCGGCGTGAACCTCGAAGCCGGCTGGCAGGCCTGGCGGTTGGGAATGGTGCCGGGCAGGCATGCTCGGGAGGTCATGGGGGTGGCGGTGACCTCGCCGACGTAGCGGCGTCGTAGGGCTTCGGCGTACAGGAGGGTGCCCCCGGTCGAGCAGTGTGCCGTTCGCAGCCAGCGGCCGGCTGGTGCGGCCCGAGCCCACGCTCACTCCGCTCGCGCCGCGCATCGGCACGGCACCTGCACCGCGCTCGGCGAAGCCCTCTGCGCGGGCCGGTCGTCGCGACGTACTCGCAGCACGACCGGGCCACCGGCTTCGGCATCTGCGGGCGGGGAAACGGGCGGCATCGGGTACGCCGGTATCGGCACCGCACCGGCCCCGGTCCCCGCGATCCGGATGCCGCCGCCCCGTGAGCCGTACCGGCTCGCCGCGCTCGATCACCGCTTCGCCAGCGTCGACGCGAGCGACGTCTTCGCGACCGACCTCGTCGTACGCGGGCGCGGTCCGGCCGGTGCCCACGCGGAGCGTCCGCGGCCGGAGTCCGCCCACCTGCTGCTGTCCCTGGCCGACCACTGCCGGTGAGGGACACGAACCGGTGGGCGGCCCTCAGCCCTGCTTCGCCCCGGGCTCGGCGGACGCCGAGGCGGAGGCGGAGGCGTCCGCGGACCCCGGCTTCGGGTCCGAGGTCTCCTTGAAGTCGACCTTGCCCATGTGCTTGCTCATCGACTTCATCAGGGCCCACACCGCCAGGGCCATCGCCGCGAAGACGATGAAGCCGAGGACGCCGGGGGTGACCTTGTCCTCGTCGACCTCCTTGGCGAAGGTCACGAGGTGCGTCATTGCCAGGCTTGCGCTTGCGCTCATATCAGGCATTGTCGCGGATGCCCGCAAAGAGGTCGTCCTCGGGGAGGGAGGTATCGACGAGGGACTTCGCCAGCTCGTACTCCTCCGTCGGCCAGACCTTCTTCTGGATCTCCATCGGCACCCGGAACCAGCCGCCGTCGGGGTCGATCTGCGTGGCGTGCGCGATCAGCGCCTTGTCGCGGATCTCGTAGAACTCGGCACACGGGACGTGCGTGGTCAGCGTGCGCTCGGCGCGCTGGAACTCGTCCCAGCGCTTGAGCCACTCCCCGTACGGCGACTCCAGGCCCCGGTCCAGCATCGCCTGGTGCAGCGCCTCGGTGCGCGGACGGTTGAAGCCCTGGTTGTAGTAGAGCTTCAGCGGCTGGTACGCCGGTCCGAACTCCCCCTCCGGGTACTTCCCGGTGTCCGCCGCGCCCTCGAACGCCACCATCGAGATCTTGTGGGTCATGATGTGGTCGGGATGCGGGTAGCCGCCGTTCTCGTCGTAGGTGGTGATCACCTGCGGACGGAAGGAGCGGATCTGCTTCACCAGCTCGCCGGCCGCCTTGTCGACGTCCTCCAGGGCGAAACAGCCCTCGGGCAGCGGCGGCAGCGGGTCACCCTCCGGCAGGCCCGAGTCGACGAAACCGAGCCACTCCTGCCCGACGCCGAGGATCTCGCGGGCCTCGTCCATCTCCTTCTTGCGTACCTCGTGGATGTTCTCCTCGATGTACTTGTCGCCCTGCAGCTTGGGATTGAGGATGGAACCGCGCTCCCCGCCCGTGCAGGTCACCACCAGCACGTCCACCCCCTCGGACACGTACTTCGCCATGGTGGCCGCGCCCTTGCTCGACTCGTCGTCGGGGTGGGCGTGCACGGCCATCAGTCGCAGCTGGTCAGTCAAGACTCAATCCTCGTAGTCGGCGCCCGATGTGAACGGGTGCGATCGGCGCTTCTATAGTGACCGAACCGAGGGACCAAAAATTCCGGGTCCCACGCTTCGGAGGCCCTGCCGAGAGGGACGATCATGAGCACGGCGAGCACGCGACTGCCCGAGGGCCGCTACGGCCGCTCCTCGGACGAGCGTGCCGACCACACACTCAAGATCACCGGCGCCGTCCTCGCCGCCCTGCTCCTCGCCCTCGTGGGGTACTTCGCGTACCACTACGTCGGCCAGAACAAGATCAGCGCCGAGGTCATCACCTTCGAGCCGGGGAAGGACGCGGTCCGGATCCACCTGGAGGTCCGCAAGGACTCCGGTGCGAGCGGCTACTGCACCCTGCGCTCCCAGGCGGAGAGCGGCGCCGAGGTGGGCCGCGCCGACTTCCGCTTCGACGGGGACGCCACCCGCATCGACAAGGTCCTCACGCTGCGCACCACGTCGCCGGGCACCACGGCCGAGCTGCTCGGCTGCCACGCCGACTGAGGTACTCCGCACTGCGTAGGCCCTGACCTGCTACGAGGGGATTCCGAGGCTTATGTCCTCCCCCTTGGGCCGCTGAATTGTTAGGCTCGTGGTTTCGCCCATCCGAGAAGGAACATTCTTCTGGGTAGGGCGATGCTTTGTATTCCCAGTACCTACGAGGAGCACCTGTGACCCAGACCAGCGAGAACGTCACCTGGCTGACCCAGGAGGCGTACAACCAGCTCAAGGCCGAGCTGGAGTACCTGTCTGGTCCTGCGCGCACGGAGATCGCCGCCAAGATCGCGGCCGCGCGCGAGGAGGGCGACCTGCGCGAGAACGGCGGGTACCACGCGGCCAAGGAGGAGCAGGGCAAGCAGGAGCTCCGAGTGCGCCAGCTGACCCAGCTCCTGGACAACGCCAAGGTCGGCGAGGCCCCGGCCTCCACCGACGGTGCGGTGGCGCCCGGCATGGTCGTGACGATCGCCTTCGACGGTGACGAGGACGACACGATGACCTTCCTGCTGGCGTCGCGCGAGTACGCGAGTACCGACGTCGAGACGTACTCCCCGCAGTCCCCGCTGGGCTCCGGCGTGATCGGCCACAAGGTCGGCGAGAACGCGCAGTACGAGCTGCCGAACGGCAAGAAGGCCTCGGTGACGATCCTCAAGGCCGAGCCCTACAGCGGCTGACCCGGCCCCCCGCACGTCCTTGGCGAGCCCCCGGCGTCCCCGCGGACGCCGGGGGCCTCGTCATGCCGTCGACCCGCCCTCTCAGGCCGTCGCGGACCGGTACTTCCGCACCGCCAGCGTCCTGAACAGGATGATGATCAGGACCGAGTAGATCATCGAGGCCCACACGGCGTGCTGCATCGGCCAGGCGTCCGAGGTCGAGACCCCCGGGTTGCCGAACAGCTCGCGGCAGGCCTGGACGGTGGCGCTGAAGGGATTCCAGTCGGCGACGTGACGCAGCCAGGGCGTCATCTGGCTGGAGTCCACGAACGCGTTCGAGACGAACGTCACCGGGAAGAGCCAGATCAGCCCGCCCGAGGTGGCCGCCTCCGGTGTCCGCACGGACAGACCGATCACCGCGCCGATCCAGGTGAACGCGTATCCCGTCAGGAGCAGCAGCCCGAAGGCACCGAGCACCTCACCCACGCTGGTGTGGGTGCGCCATCCGACCAGCAGGGCGACGACGGCCAGCACGAACAGGGTGAGCGCGGTCTGCACCAGGTCGGCGAGCGTCCGTCCGGTCAGCACCGCGCCGCGCGCCATGGGCAGCGAGCGGAAACGGTCGATGAGCCCCTTGTGCATGTCGTCGGCGATGCCCGCGCCGGCGCCCGCGGTGGCGAAGGTGACCGTCTGCGCGAAGATGCCCGCCATCAGGAACTCGCGGTAGACGCCGGGGTCGGTGGTGCCGCCGATGTTCATCGACCCGCCGAACACGTAGCTGAACAGCACCACGAACATGATGGGCTGGATGAGCCCGAAGATGACCATCTCCGGGATGCGGGACATCCTGATCAGGTTGCGTTTGGCGACCACCAGCGAGTCGCGGACCGACTGGGTGACGGGGTTGGTGGGCGCCGTGATCCGCACGGCATCGGTGACGGCACTCACTTGGCGGTCTCCTTCTTGTGCCGACGGTCTTTGGCATCCTTGGTGTCTTCGGCGTCCGCGGCGTTCTTGACGCCTTTGGCGCTCTTGGCGTTCTTGGTGCCCGCGCCGTTCTCCTCGTCCCTGATTTCGGCCACGTGGCCGGTCAGGGAGAGGAAGACGTCGTCAAGGGTCGGGCGGCGCAGGCCGATGTCGTCTATCTCGATGCCGCGGGCGTCCAGTTCGCGGATGACCTCGGCGAGGAGCTTCGCGCCGCCGGTGACGGGCACGGTGAGCTTGCGGGTGTGTTCCTCCACGGTGGTCTCGCCCTTGCCGAAGCCGCCCAGCACCTCGCGGGCGGTGGGGATGTGCTCCCGCTCGTGCACCACGACCTCGACGCGCTCGCCGCCGGTGCGGGCCTTGAGCTGGTCGGAGGTGCCGCGGGCGATGACACGGCCGTGGTCGACCACGGCGATGTCGTGGGCGAGGTGGTCGGCCTCTTCCAGGTACTGGGTGGTCAGCAGCAGGGTCGTACCGCCCAGGACCAGCTGTTTGATGACCTCCCACAGCTGCTGCCGGTTTCGCGGGTCGAGGCCGGTCGTCGGCTCGTCCATGAACATCACGGGCGGCGACACGACGAGCGCCGCGGCAAGGTCGAGGCGGCGGCGCATGCCGCCGGAGTAGGTCTTGGCGGGGCGGTCGGCCGCGTCGGACAGGTGGAACTGCTCCAGCAGTTCCTCGGCCCGGGCCTTCGCGGCCTTGGCCTTCATCTGGTAGAGCTGGCCGACCATCTGGATGTTCTCGCGGCCGGTCAGGTATTCGTCGACCGCGGCGAACTGGCCGGACAGGCCGATCGAGCGCCGCACCTCGTTGGGCTGCTTGAGCACGTCGAGGCCGGCGACGACCGCCCTGCCGCTGTCGGGGCGCAGCAGCGTCGTCAGACAGCGGACGGTGGTCGTCTTGCCCGCGCCGTTCGGCCCGAGCAGGCCCAGCACGGTGCCCTCGGGGACATCGAGGTCGACGCCGTCCAGAGCCCTTACGTCACCGAAGGTCTTGACCAGGCCTTCGGCATAGATGGCGCCTGGCATATGAGTCTCCACGTCGTCGGGGATTCTTCGGAAGGTTCGAAGCGTTCGGAAAGGCGGAGTAGGGGTGGCACGGGACACACCGTAACGCGATGTATCGCGTCTCTCAACGGACTTACCCGATCGGGTGACAAAGAGGCGCCTGACCTCAGCCGATGACCGTGTAGCCCGCGTCGCGCAGGGCCCGGCCGACCTCGGCGCAGTGCGCCGGTCCCTTCGTCTCCAGGTGCAGCTCGACCTCCGCCTCCGTGAGCCCGAGCCGTGGATCGGTCCGTACGTGGCCCACATCGAGGACGTTAGCGTCCACCACTGACAACACGCCGAGAAGCGTCGCGAGGGCTCCGGGCCGGTCCGTCAGCCGAAGACGTACGGCCAGGTAGCGGCCCTGCGCGGCCAGTCCGTGGGTCAGCACCCGCTGCATCAGCAGCGGATCGACGTTGCCGCCGGAGAGCACCGCCACGACCGGCCCCTCGAAGGAGCCGGGGTCGCTCAGCAGCGCGGCGACCGGGCTCGCCCCGGCCGGCTCGACGACCAGTTTGGCCCGCTCCAGGCACAGCAGCAGCCCGGTGGACAGCTCGTCCTCCGTCACCGTGCGCACCTCGTCCACCAGCTCGCCGATGATCCCGAACGGCACGTCGCCGGGCCGCCCGACCTTGATGCCGTCGGCCATCGTCGCCGGGTTCTCGATCAGCACCGGGCGCCCGGCCGCCAGCGAGGGCGGGTACGCGGCCGCGCCCGCCGCCTGGACGCCCACGATCCGCACGTCCGGCCTGAGTGACTTCACCGCGACCGCGATGCCGGCCGCCAGCCCTCCGCCGCCGATGCCGACGACGATCGTGCGCACTTCGGGGCACTGCTCCAGGATCTCCAGGCCGACCGTGCCCTGGCCTGCGATGATGTCAGGGTGGTCGAACGGGTGGATGAACACCGCGCCGGTCGCCTCCGCGTACTCCTGCGCGGCGGCCAGCGTCTCGTCGACCACCTGCCCGTGCAGGCGCACCTCGGCGCCGTAGTGCCGGGTGGCACTGATCTTCGGCAGGGGGGCACCCTTCGGCATGAACACCGTGGCGCCCACGCCGAGCAGCGACGACGCCAGTGCCACGCCCTGCGCGTGGTTGCCCGCGCTGGCCGCGACGACACCCGCGGCCCGCTCCTCGGGCAGCAGCCCGGCGATACGGACGTACGCGCCGCGCAGCTTGAACGAGCCCGTCCGCTGCAGGTTCTCGCACTTGAAGTGGACCGGCGCGCCGACCAGCCGGGTCAGATGCCGGCTGCCCTCCATCGCGGTCACCCTCGCCACGCCCGAGAGCATCTTCTGGGCACCGCGTACGTCGTCGAGCGTCACCGGCGGCACGGAGGGGACCTGGCGGTAGTTCATGACTCAAGTCTCGCAGTTCACACGCGCGGGCCACCTTCGTGACCAACCTCCGAGACCGGTTTGCGCAGCCCCGGTACGGCCCGCCTCCGGGCCGCGTACCCTGTCCCCCAATCCAGCACCCCCTTCACGAAGTGAGCCTCCGGCCATGCCCACAACACCTGAAATGTCGATGGACATGACGACCGTCGGTGACAGCGGTCTCCTCGACACGCTGCAGCACGAGGTGGCGGTGTTCGCCCGACGTGCCGAACAGACCCGGCTCGGCGGCGTGGGGCAGGTGCGCAACTCCATGGACCGCGCCGCGTACCTGCTGCTGAACCGGCTCGACAAGGAAGGCCCGATGGGCGTCAAGGCGCTCGCCGCGAGCATGGGCATCGACTCGTCGACGGTCACCCGTCAGGTCGCTCCGCTCGTCGACACCGGGCTCGTCAAGCGGACCTCGCACCCCGAGGACGGGCGGGCGGTGGTGCTCCAGTTGTCTCCGCGCGGGCTGTCCCGCCTCGAGGAAGTGCGCTCCTCGCGGCGTCAGTTGATGGCCGAGCTGACACACGACTGGGCGCCTGAGGAGCGCGAGGCGTTCTGCACGCTCCTCACGCGCTTCAACACCGCCCTGTCCACCCGGATGGCGGGGCATGAGGTATCCGGGGCCGACGCGCCGTCCGCCTCCTGACGGCCGGCTCCCCGCACACCGGCGCGGAGCTCTCGGCCCTGCGCGGCTCTTGACCAACGGGCCGCGCCTGGCCTCATATGAGACCGGGTCCCCTTCGTACACCGTTTCGCATGCCGTACGGGGCCGGGCCCGTTCTCTCAGGATCGCCCTCAGGCGGGAGGTGCGGTGCGGCAACGGCAAGCGGCCCAGGGCGCCCGCCGGGCCCTCGAGTTCGAGGCGTTCGTCGCGGGTGCGGCCGGGCGGCTGCTGCACGCCGCCACGCTCCTCACGGCGGAGGAGCCGCACGACAACCCGCGCGCGCGGCGCCTGCTGACGCTGGCTCTGGCGCACACGTACGCGTGCTGGGACCGGCTGCGCGGCGAGGACCCGTACGACCGGACCCGCCAGTACCTGGCCACCCGCTTCGCGCGCGGGGCGTGGCACCACTACGGCGGCCTCGTCCCGGCCCGCCGCCACCCCGCCGGCGTCCTGGCCCGGCTGGCTCCGCAGGAGCGCCTGATCCTCGTCCTGAGGCTGTACGAGGGCGTCGCCGAGGAACAGGCGGCGGCACTCCTCGGGGTGCCCGTGGAACGCGTCCGCACCCTCTGCGACCGGGCCACGGCGACCATGCTGCATCCGCCCCGGGGCCCGGCGCCGTCGGTGGCCGGCCCGAGGGTGGCGCCGTCATGAGGCGGCCCGGCGGCCGGAGGCGCGCGTGAACCGGCCCGAGCGGGAGGCCGCCGTACGGCGGATCATGGAGCGGTCCGTGCCGTCCGTACCCCCGGAGCTGTACGGAGAGGTCGTGCGGCGCGGCGGCCGCATGCTGCGCCGCAGGACGGCCGCCCGGCGTCTTCTGTGGCTGCTGCTCGTCGCCGCGACCGTCGCCTTCGTGGTCTGGGCGCTGATGGCCCAGCCGTGGGTGGAGCCGCCGTCGGACACGACTCCACCGCTCACGGACTGGTGACCCCCGGCGGGCGTTCGCGGCGACCGGCCCGGGGGCGGCAGGTGCCTAGCCGAGGGCCTGCTGGAGGTCCTCCAAAAGGTCCTCGGCGTTCTCGATGCCCACGGACAGGCGTACGAGGTCGGCGGGCACCTCCAGGGCCGAGCCGGCCGTGGACGCGTGCGTCATGCGGCCGGGGTGCTCGATGAGCGACTCGACGCCGCCCAGGGACTCGCCGAGCGTGAACACCTTGGCGCGGTTGCAGACCTCGACGGCCGCCTCCTCGCCGCCCGCGACCTGGAAGGAGACCATGCCGCCGAAGGCCCGCATCTGCTTGGCGGCGACCTCGTGCCCCGGGTGCTCGGGCAGACCCGGGTACAGGACCTTCGTCACGCGCGCGTGCCGGGTCAGCATGTCGGCCACCTTGGTGGCGTTCTCGCTGTGCCGGTCCATGCGCACCGACAGCGTCTTCGTGCCGCGCAGCACCAGCCACGAGTCGAAGGGCCCGGCGACCGCGCCCATCGCGTTCTGGTGGTACGCCAGCTCCTCGCCCAGCTCCGGGTCGCCGACGATCAGGGCGCCGCCGACGACGTCGGAGTGGCCGCCCATGTACTTGGTCAGCGAGTGCACCACGACGTCCGCGCCGAGGGACAGCGGCTGCTGCAGGTACGGCGTGGCGAAGGTGTTGTCGACGACGAGCCGCGCGCCCGCGTCCCGGGAGACCTGGGCGAGGGCGGCGATGTCGGTGATACCGAGCAGCGGGTTGGACGGGGTCTCCACCCACACCGCCTTGGTCTTCGGGGTGATGGCGGCCCGTACCGCGGACGGGTCGCTGGTGTCGGCGACCGACCACTCCACACCCCACCGGGAGACGACCTTGGCGAACAGGCGGAACGTGCCGCCGTACGCGTCGTTGGGGATGACCACGTGGTCGCCGGGGCTGAGCAGCGTACGCAACAGGCAGTCCTCGGCCGCCAGTCCGGACGCGAACGCGAGGCCGCGGCGGCCGCCCTCCAGGGCCGCGAGGTTCTCTTCCAGGGCCGTCCTGGTCGGGTTGGCGCTGCGGCTGTACTCGTAGCCGCCGCGCAGGCCGCCGACGCCGTCCTGCTTGTAGGTCGAGACCTGGTAGATCGGCGGGACGACCGCGCCGGTGAGGGGA
Source organism: Streptomyces sp. Q2 (assembly GCF_056820935.1). NCBI lineage: Bacteria > Bacillati > Actinomycetota > Actinomycetes > Kitasatosporales > Streptomycetaceae > Streptomyces > Streptomyces sp. Q2. The sequence goes on from NZ_JBXEJE010000027.1 coordinate 80,131, forward strand.
TCCGCGGTGTTGCCCGCGTGGATCGCGAGGGTCTCGAAGTGCTGACTGATGTGCCTGTCGCTCATGGGCACCGAGCGTAGTGCGCCCGGGAGTTTTCCACAGGCGCCGACCGGGTTGGCCAATTGTCCGAGGCGTCTGGAACCCTTGAGACATGGAAATTCTCTGGGTCCTGATGGCGCTGGTCATGCTCGGCTTCGTGCTGCTTCCCGTCATGCGGCGCCGGCGCGGCATGATCGAGCAGGTCCCGCCGGGCCATCCGGACGCCGCGGACCCGGCGAACTACGGCTTCGCGCTGCAGGAGGAGCTGGACGTCCGGATGCCCGGCCCCGACCAGGACCTGGTGGACGTCCTGGACCTGGTGCAGCGCACCCAGGACCACCGGGCGGCGGCCCAGCTCCTCGCCGGTACGGAGGCGGAGGGCGAGCTGCGGTGGCAGCGCGTCCAGGCCTTCGCGGGGGCCGCCTCGCTGGAGCTGCGGCAGCGGCCCGGCGGGGTGAGCGAGACGCCGGGCGGGCAGTGGCTGCGGGTGTGGCGGGCCGAGGCGCCGAAGGACGCGGGCGGCGCGGCGGTGCAGGCGGAGTTCCTGGTGCAGCAGGCGTGGCGGACGGCGACGCCGGGCACGGACGAGTTCCGGATCATCATGGAGGAGGCCAGGTCCGCGGTCGGCGACGCGGCCCTGCTGGCCCCCGGCGACCCGATCCCGTACATCGTCGAGCTGTCGGTGGCGCGCGGACTGGCGTACTCGCGGCCGGAGTTCGAGCAGCTCTGGCTGAAGATCCTGGACCGCGCCCCGAACCACATGGGGGCGCATCTGGCCGCCCTGCACTACTGGTGCGAGAAGTGGCACGGCTCGCGCGAGCAGGCGTACGGCTTCGCGGAAGCGGCGGCGGCGAGAGCTCCCCGGGGCTCGCTCCTGGCGGCCATGCCCCTCTTCGCGGTCTTCGAGCACCTCCCCGAGGTGAACCTGGTCAGCGGCTTCTACCAGAGCGAGACCGTGACGAAGGCGATCCACGGCGCGCTGTACGCCGTCCACTCGGCCCGCGCCGACGACCCGATGCTGGCGCACGTGCGCCACCTGCTGGTCTTCTTCCTGGTGCGCGCCGAGCGCTGGGCGGAGGCGATGAGCCAGCTCGTGCACGTCGACGGCCACGTCGGCGCCCTCCCCTGGACGCTGTCCCCCGACCCGGCCGCGGAGTTCGCGGTCTACCGGGCCCTGGCGGTCGCGGGCTACGAGGCGAACGGCGGCAGCCCGGCGACACTGCCCAACTGAGACGACGGCCGGATGGCGGGTGGCCGGTGCCACGGGCGGCCCGCCGTGGAACCGGCTGTCACGAGCGGGCCGCCTCGCGGTCAGCCCTGCGTGCGGGTGGGCAGTCGCCATCCCGGGCGCGGGAAGTGGCAGGTGTAGCCGTTCGGATAACGCTGCAGGTAGTCCTGGTGCTCGGGCTCGGCCTCCCAGAAGGGACCGACCGGCTCCACCTCGGTGACGACCTTGCCCGGCCACAGTCCGGAGGCGTCCACATCCGCGATCGTGTCCTCGGCGATCCTCTTCTGCTCGTCGTCCACGTAGTAGATCGCCGAGCGGTAGCTGAGGCCGATGTCGTTGCCCTGGCGGTTCTTGGTGCTCGGGTCGTGGATCTGGAAGAAGAACTCCAGGATCGCGCGGTAGTCGGTCTCCGCGGGGTCGAAAAGGATCTCGATGGCCTCCGCGTGCGTGCCGTGGTTACGGTACGTCGCGTTCGGCACGTCACCGCCGGTGTATCCGACCCGGGTCGCCGTCACGCCCGGGAGTCGGCGGATCAGCTCCTCCATCCCCCAGAAGCATCCGCCCGCCAGCACGGCCCTCTGCGTCTGCACAGCCATTACGGCCCCTCCAATATCGGTCAGCTCGGTCGCTCGGGCTGCTCGGCTCACACACCACCGGCATCCCGGCCCACCCCGCTCAACGCACGAGGGGCCCCGGCGATTCCGTGCCCGTCCGACCGACCCCGCGGTCGCCGATCACCAGCCCACGCCCCTTTGATCGTCACCGTCCGCATCGCCGCGGGCGCGCCCAGCCCCGGTCGCGGCCTTCCGCCCCGCGTGCGAGCCTGGATTCATGATCCGGAAAACACCTGGTCACCGGCCCGTGCGGGGGAGCTGACGGACGGTGGGCGCCAGGTGGGGGGAGGCCTCGAAGGGAGTTGCGCCGCATGAGCCCGGTCGCCGCGTCACCTGTGCGCCTCGAAGCGTTTCTCGATCCCCGGCTGTCCAGATGGCTGTGGCTGGTGAAGTGGCTCCTCGCCATCCCGCACTACATCGTGCTGTTCTTCCTGTGGATCGCGTTCGTCGTCGTGACCGTCATCGCGTTCTTCGCCATCCTGTTCACCGGCCGATACCCACGGTCCCTCTTCGACTTCAGTGTCGGCGTGATGCGCTGGAACTGGCGCGTCAGCTACTACGCCCACACCGCGCTCGGCACCGACCGGTACCCGCCGTTCACCCTCGCGGACGTGCCCGACTATCCGGCGCATTTCGACGTCGCCTATCCCGAGCGCCTCTCCCGCGGCCTGGTCCTGGTGAAGTGGTGGCTGCTGGTGATCCCGCAGTGCATCGTCGTCGGGATGTTCGTCGGTGGCGGCTGGGGTTGGGGAGAAGGGGGCGCCTGGCGTGGCGGCGGCCTGATTCCCTTCCTCTCCCTGGTCGCCGTGATCATCCTGGCGTTCACCGCCCGGTACCCGGTGCACCTCTTCGACTTCCTGATCGGCCTGGCCCGCTGGGTCGCGCGGGTCACCGCCTATGCCGCCCTGCTGACCGATCAGTACCCGCCGTTCCGTCTCGACCTGGGCGCGCAGGACCCCCCGCCGACGAGGACCTCGGTGAGCAAGGAGACGTAGCCCTGCGCTCGGCGTCGAGGGAATCTCGGTTGCCTGCGACGGCCCGGTGAGGGCTAGATACCTGTATGGCCGACATTCAGGGCTCGTACGACGATCTGTTCACCGCGGTGCCCAGCGCGCTGGCCGCCTTCCTGGACGAGGGGGACGCGGGCGCCTCGGTGGCGGTCTTCGTGGACGGCGAGCCCGTGGTGGACGTCTGGGGCGGGTTCGCCGACGCGGAGCGCACGGTGCCGTGGGAGCGGGACACGATCGTCAACGTCTGGTCCGTCACGAAGACGATGACGGCGCTGTGCGCCCTGGTCCTGGCCGACCGCGGTGATCTCGACCTGGACGCACCGGTCGCCCGGTACTGGCCGCAGTTCGCCGCGGCGGGCAAGGAGAAGGTGCTGGTGCGGCACCTGCTCTCGCACACCGCGGGCCTGCCCGACTGGGAGGGGCCGGTCGACGAGCTCTACGACTGGACGTCCGCCACGGCACGGCTGGCGGGGCAGGCGCCTCGGTGGGAGCCGGGCAGCGCGGCCGGGTACCACTCGATCACCCAGGGATTCCTGGTGGGCGAGGTCGTACGCCGGATCACCGGCCGGAGCGTCGGCGACTACTTCGCCGAGGAGGTGGCCGGACCCCTGGGCGCGGACTTCCACGTCGGACTGTCCGCCGAACACGACCACCGCGTGGCCCTCACCATCCCGCCCCCTTCCCGGGACGACGACTACACCGCGAGCACGCCCGCCGGCAACACGAACCCGGCCGCCGGAACCGGGATGCGGGTCCGCGACGGGAACAGCGTGGCCTGGCGCCGCGCGCAGATCCCCGCGGCGAGCGGATTCGGCAACGCCCGCTCGGTCGCCCTCGTGCAGTCGGTGATGGCCTGCGGAGGAGCGGCGCGGGGCGTGCGGTTGCTGTCGCAGGCGGGCTGTGAGCGGGCGTGGGTGGAGCAGTTCAGCGGTGACGACCGGATCCTGGGCATGCCGGTGCGCTACGGCCTGGGCTACGGGCTGTTCGGCAGCACCTACGGGTGGGGCGGCTGGGGCGGCTCACTCGTGATGATCGAACCCGACGCGCGCATGGCGGTGGCGTACGTGACGAACCAGATGCGCGAACCCGCGGAGGACCAGCGGGGGTTGGAGATCGTCATGTCCGCCTACGACGGCCTCAAGGGTCTGCGCCCCTGACCGTCGGAAGGTCCCGGTCCGGACGAATCTCCCGATCCGACCGAAGGGCCCGATCCGGAAGAAGGGCCCGATCCGACCGAAGGTCCCGATCCGACCGATCGCAGCGCGTCATGCGGTGGTCGGATCGCGTCGATCACTTCGCGAGGAACGCGCCGCCCTCTTGCCGCGGTCGGCCGCAGGCGCTTCACTGATCGCGGCTCACACCCCCCACAGGAGAACACCCGTCCCACCCCAGCCGAAGGGTCTTCTCTTGACCGACAGACGTGCCACCACCACGGCCCGCATCAGCACCACGGCCCGCGCCACCACCATGGCCCGCGCCACCACCGTCACCGCGGCGGCCTGCGCCGCCGTGCTCGCGACCGCGCTGCCCTCGTCAGCGATCAACTCCTACAACGCGACCCCCGCGCCGGAGCGCACCGAGGTCGGCGCCCTCGTCGCCACCTGGGACAACGACGCGAACCCGGCGACCCCGGACCGCGTCGACTGGGTCTGCTCAGGCACCATGATCGACGGGAACACCTTCCTGACCGCCGCCCACTGCACCACGGACTGGCCGGACAACGTGCGGTTCTACGTGTCCCTGGACCAGAACGTCCAGGCCGGACTCGACGCCGCCGCCGTCAAGTACCCCGGCGACCCGGCCGCGCAGGCCGCCGCCGTGGGCGTCCAGGGCACCGCCCACACGGACCCCGCCTACCCCGGCCCTGCCTCCGACACGCACGACATCGCGGTGGTCGATCTGCCCGCCCAACAGCTGAAGGCGCGCTGGACGTTCACCCCTGCGGCTCTGCCGACCGCCGACCAGTTCGGCGCACTCGGCGCCAAGGGGCTCAACGCCGCCGACTGGTTCGTCGCGGGGTACGGCACCCAGGAAGCCGTCAACGGACCGGGCGGCCAGACCCACCCGGGCGGCGGGGTTCGCATGAAGGCACCGGTGACCTTCGACGCCCTCAACAACGCGTGGATACGGCTGGCGATGACCGCGCCCCAAGGCAACGGCGGTGCCTGTTACGGCGATTCGGGCGGCCCCAACTTCGCGGTCGTCGGCGGCAGGACCATCCTCGCCGCGACGACCATCACCGGCGACACCCCGTGCTACGCCACCAACGTGACCTACCGCCTCGACACCCCCGGAGCCCGGGCCTTCCTGTCCCCCTTCGTCAAACTGCCCTAGAGCGGCCCTAGGAAGGCCCTGGAACTGCCCTGGCGGCTTCCCCCGTCGGCCCTCGCGTGACACCGGGGCCGGCGGGCGGCCGGGCTTGCCGGACCGGGCCTGCCAGACGGGGATTGCCCGACGGGGACTGCCGGGCCGGGCCCGCCGATCCGCGTCGCTCAACTCCCGCTGCCGTACGGCCGCGTGAGTATCTCCAGGTTGTGCCCGTTCGGATCGTCGAAGTACGTACCCCGGCCCCCGTCGTTGTGGTTGATCTCCCCCACCCGGCTGTGGAACGGGTCCGCCCAGTAGGTCAGACCGGCGTCCCGGACGCGGGTGAAGATCGTGTCGAAGTCGTCCTCGGAGACGAGGAAGGCGTAGTGCTGCGGGGTGATCGGGCCGGGGGTGTCGATGTAGTCGAGGGTCACGCCGTTGGGGATCTCGACAGGGGTGAAGGGGCCGTACGGCGGGCTCACCTCCAGGCCCAGGATGTCGGCGAGGAACCGGGCCGAGGTGTTCTTGTCGTGTGCGGCGACGATGGTGTGGTTCAGCTGGACGGTCATCGCGCGGGCCTCCTCGCGCCGAGTGCGGGCCTCCTTCGTACCGACCATACTCCGCGACCGGTTAAGGTAAGCCTTGCCTTAGCAAAACGGTTTATCGCTGAACGAGTGCAACGGTGCCAGGACTCCGGTGAACCAGTACATCGTCGGAGTCGTCGTGCGCGCAGTAGCAATGCAGGCCGTCCTGGCCGCGACCGTCGTCGGAGGGCTGCTCGCCGGCTGCTCGGCCTCGGACGGCGGTGACGGGAGCGCGGAGAAGGCGGAGGGGGCGCGCAACCCGGTGATGGGCGCCTCGGCAGGGGCCACGGAGGGGCCGTCCGCCGCACCGAGCGCCCTCGCCGACGGCATGGGCGCCGACACGGACACCGACGGGACGTTCCCGCGGACCGTCACCCACTTCCAGGGCAAGGCGACCATCGAGGCCGAGCCGAAGAGGACCGCCGTCCTCAGCACCGGTCAGCTCGACGACCTGCTGTCCCTGGGGATCGTGCCCACGGCCACCACCCGCGCCGATAACGCCGGGCTCGTGCCCGACTACCTCACCGACGCCTTCCCGAAGGACAAGGCACGGCTCGCCGGCATGACCGACGCGGGCACCCGGCAGGCACCCAACCTGGAGTCCCTCGCCGCCGCCGAGCCGGACCTGATCCTCGCCAACGACTCGCTCGGCGACCTGTACCCCAAGCTGTCGAAGATCGCGCCCACCGTGATCACCGCCGGCAACGGCATCAACTGGAAGCGCGACCTGCTCCTCGTCGGCGAGGCCGTCGGCAAGGGCGAGGCGGCCCAGGACCTGCTGGACGACATCGCCGCCGACGCCGCCGAGAAGGGCGCGGACCTCGGCGATCCCACCGTGTCCATGGTGCGGTTCACACCCGACCGCACCCGCATGTTCGGCGTCGCGTCCTTCACCGGGTCCATCGCCGTCGACATGGGGCTGCCGCGGCCCGAGTCGCAGCGGTTCACCGCGATTTCCGAGGACATCGGCCCGGAGAGCATCGACACCGCCGACGGTGACTGGATCTTCTACTCCGTCCAGGGTGACGCCGGCGAGACCGACGCGGCGAGTGTCGTCGCCGGGCCGTTGTGGAAGTCGATGAAGGCCGTCGAGGCGGGGCAGGCCGTGAAGGTCGACGACGACCCCTGGTACCTCAACGCCGGTCCGACCGCCGCGCGTCTGGTGATACGACAGCTCGCCGAACACATCGGCAAGTGAGCCCCAGACACCTCGCCTGGCCGGCGGCCGTCCTCGCGGTGGCCGCCGTCGGCCTGCTCAGCCTCGCCGTCGGCACCCGCGCGGTGCCGCTGTCGGCCGTGTTCGACGCCCTGCTGCACGGTGGCGGTTCGCCGGACGCCCTGGTCGTACGGTCGCTGCGGATGCCGCGCACCGAGGTCGGGCTGACCGCGGGGGCCGCGCTCGGCGTCGCCGGCGCCGCACTCCAGGCCGTCACCCGCAACCCGCTCGCCGACCCCGGCATCCTCGGGCTGAGCCAGGGGGCCGCGGCCGGGGTCGTCCTCGCGATCGGGTTCGGGCTGGCGAACGGCTTCGGCGGGTACGTCTGGTACGCCTTCGCCGGTGCCGTCGGCGCCGCGTGTCTGGTGTACGCCCTCGCCGCGCGCGGACGGGAGGGGGCGTCGCCGGTGAAGCTGGCGCTGGCGGGCACGGCGCTGTCCGCGATGACCGCCGGTGCCACGACCGTCGTCCTCACCTCCAGCTCCGCCACGCTCGACCAGTTCCGGTTCTGGCAGGTCGGGGCGCTGAGCGGGCGGGACGCGGACACGGTCGTCCGCATGCTGCCGTTCCTGGCGGCCGGTGCGGTGCTGGTGCTGGCGTGTGCGCGCGGGCTGGACGCGCTGGCGTTGGGCGAGGAGACGGCACGGGCGCTGGGGCACCGGGTCCAGCTGGTGCGGGGTGCGGCGGCGCTGGGGGCGACCTTGCTGACGGCCGCCGCGGTGGCCGCGGCCGGTCCCATCGCCTTCGTCGGACTCGCGGTGCCGCACCTGGCGCGGCGGCTGGTCTCCGGGGGACATCGGGCGGTGCTGCCGCTGTCCGCGCTGCTGGGGGCGGCGCTGCTGCTGGGCGCGGATGTGGCGGGGCGGGTGGTACGGGCGCCCGCCGAGGTGCCGGCCGGGGTGATGACCGCGTTGGTGGGGGTGCCGGTGCTGGTGGTGCTGGTGCGGCGCAAGGGGGCCGTGGTGTGAAGGGGGCCCGGCGCTGGTCCTGGGCGGAGGTGGGTCGCGCAGCCCGGCGCCCGCGGGGTGCCGCCCGCGCCCACCCTCCCCCACTCCCGGCTTCGCTCGAGCGGGGGGACCCCCATCGCCCCAGCGGCACGACTGCCCGCGGGATGGCGAGGTCGGGCACCACCGCCCCCGGGACCACGGTGCTGCGGCCCCATCGCCGTGTCTCCCTCCTCCTTCACCGCCGTTCCGCCGCGGCCGCCGTGACGCTCCTCGTGCTCCTCGCGACCGTCATGCTGGCCTCCGCCTGTCTCGGGCAGACGTACGTCTCCCCTGGCGAGGTCTGGCACACCCTGCGCACCGGATCGGGGCCGTACGACCTGGTCGTCGGGGAGTTGCGGGTGCCGCGGATCGTGCTGGGGGTGCTGGTGGGGGCCGCTCTGGGAGTGGCGGGGGCGCTGGTGCAGACGGTCACCCGTAACCCGCTCGCCAGCCCGGACGTGATCGGCGTGGGGCACGGGGCCGCCGCCGCGACCGTGCTCGCCCTGGCGACCGGGACGGTCGGCTCGCCGGGCGCGATGCCCGTGGTGTCCGTGGCGGGCGGGCTCGGCGCCGCGGCCCTCGTCTACGTCCTGGCGTGGCGGCGCGGCATGCAGCCGGGTCGGTTCGTGCTGACCGGTGTGGGGATCGGGGTCGCGTTGTCCGCGATCGTCCAGCTGTACCTCACCGACAGCGAGCTGGAGGCCGCCGAGCAGGTCAAGCTGTGGCTGACCGGCAGCCTGAACGGGCGGGGCTGGGAGCAGGCGGGGCCGCTGGCCGGCGTGCTCCTGCTGTGTCTGCCCGCGCTGGTGTGGGCGGGGCGGGCCGTACGGCCGTTGGGACTCGACCCGGACACGGCGGCCGCGCTCGGCGTCCGGGTGGACCGGGCCCGCCTCGGCCTCACCGTGCTGGGGGTCGTCCTCGCCGCTACCGCGACAGGTGCCGCGGGACCGATCGGGTTCGTCGCGCTGACCGCGCCCCAGCTGGCCCGTCGGATCACCCGGACGCCGCACCTTCCGCTGCTGTGCTCGGCGTTGACCGGCGCGTTCGTGCTCGTCGCCGCCGACCTCGCGGCGCGCACGCTGCTGCCCCCGCTGGAGATCCCGGTCGGCGCGCTCACGTCGCTGGTCGGGGGGCCGTATCTGCTGTGGCTGCTGGGGCGTCGTACGGCGACACGCTGAAGGAGTCGTACGGCGGCACGCTGACGGGCCCCGGTGGATGATCCTCCGGGGCCCGTCAGCCGGTGCTCAGATCGTCGCGGTGTCGATCACGAACCGGTACCGCACGTCGCTGGCCTGCACGCGCTCGTACGCGTCGTTGATCTCGGAGGCGCCGATCAGCTCGATCTCCGCGCCGATGCCGTGCTCGGCGCAGAAGTCCAGCATTTCCTGGGTCTCCGCGATGCCGCCGATCATCGAACCGGCGAGGGTCTTGTTGCCGCCGATGAGGGAGAACAGGTTCAGGGCGACGGGCTCTTCCGGGGCGCCCACGTTCACCAGGGCGCCGCCCGTCTTCAGCAGGCTGAGGTAGGCGCCGAAGTCCAGCGGGGCCGACACGGTGGAGACGATGAGGTCGAAGGAGCCGGCGAGCTCCTCGAACGTCTTCGGGTCACCGGTCGCGTAGTAGTGGTCGGCGCCCAGCTTCAGGCCGTCGTCCTTCTTGCGCAGGGACTGCGAGAGGACCGTGACCTCGGCGCCGAGCGCGTGCGCGATCTTGACGCCCATGTGGCCGAGACCGCCGAGGCCGACCACGGCGACCTTCTTGCCGGGGCCCGCGCCCCACTGCTTGAGCGGCGAGTACGTGGTGATGCCCGCGCACAGGAGCGGTGCGGCGACGTCCAGGGCCAGGCCGTCGGGGATGCGGACGGTGAAGTTCTCGTCGACGACGACGTGGGTGGAGTAGCCGCCGTACGTGGGCTCGCCGTCCTTACCGATGGCGTTGTACGTGCCGACCGAGCCGCCGGTGCAGTGCTGCTCCAGGCCGGCCTTGCAGTTGTCGCACTCACGACAGGAGTCGACCAGGCAGCCGACGCCCACCCGGTCGCCGACCTTGAACTTGGTGACGCCGGAACCGACCTCGGTGACGACGCCCGCGATCTCGTGACCCGGGACCATCGGGAAGATCGCCTCACCCCAGCCCTCGCGGACCTGGTGGATGTCGGAGTGGCAGATGCCGGCGAACTTGATGTCGATCAGCACGTCGAACTCGCGGACCGCGCGACGCTCGATGGTGGTGCGCTCCAGCGGAGCCTTGCCGGCGGGGGCGGCGTACGCAGCAACAGTGGTCATGCGGAGGGTTCTCCTAGCAAAGGGTTTTTCCGTGCCCGGCTGCCTTCCGGCCGGGCACGCCCTCCAGCGTGCCTCACCGGACGGCTTTCACCCAGGCCACGGCTCTGCCTACGTTCACTGGTCCTACCACTGGCGGGGTCAGTTTGGTGTGCGTACGACCGTGAATACTGGACGCATGGACGAGCAGCCCGAACCCGTACAGGACCCCGGCGCGGAGAGTGGCGGGTCGCTGGACCAGCGAGCCGAGCTCAGCGAGTTCCTGCGCACCCGGCGGGCCCGGCTGAAGCCGGAGGACGTGGGGCTGCCGGACTTCGGGCGGCACCGCCGGGTGCCGGGACTGCGCCGGGAGGAGCTGGCGCAGCTGGCCGGGGTGTCGGTGGCGTACTACACGCGCCTGGAGCAGGGCAACGGGCGGAACGTGTCGGCGGAGGTGCTGGACGCCATCGCCCGCGCGCTCAGGCTGACCGACGCCGAGCACGCCCACCTCACCCATCTGGCGAAGCCCAAGCAGCACAAGAAGAAGCAGACCGCCCGCACCCAGCAGGTGCGGGGCGCGCTGCGGCAGCTGCTGGACACGATGGACGGCATTCCCTCGTACATCGTGGGCCGGCGCTCCGACATCCTCGTCTGGAACCGGATGGCCGCGGCGGTCTTCGGGGACTGGGGGCAGCTGCCGCCGCAGGAGCGGAACTGGGCGCGGATGACGTTCTTGAAGCCGGACTACCGGGAGCTGTTCGTCGAGTGGGAACAGAAGGCCACCGACATCGTCAGCTACCTGCGCATGGACGCGGGCTGCCACCCGGACGACCCGCAGCTGTCCGCACTGGTGGGCGAGCTCTCCGTGAAGAGCGAGGAGTTCAGGCGGCTGTGGGCCACCCACGACGTCAAGGAGAAGAGTCACGGCGTCAAGCGGATGCACCACCCGCTCGTCGGCCACCTCGAACTCTCCTTCGAGACGTTCCGCCTGGTCGACGACCAGGAACAGTCCCTGATCACCTACCACGCCGAACCGGGCTCCCCGTCGGCCGAGGCCCTGCGCCTGCTGGCGAGCTGGGGCACGGACGCGACGCGGGCGGGTTTGGGGACGTCGGCGCCGGCGCCCTGAGAGCACCGGAGCCGACGTGTCGCGGCGGGGGGCCCGCGTCAGCCCCGGTACGGCGGTGCCGCTCCCCAGGTCCACCGGGGCACCGGCTGCTCCGCCGGCGGCGTCGCGTCCGGGCCGGAGAAGTGCACGGCCAGCCGTGTGCCCCACTCCACGTAGGCGAGGAAGGCCGAGCGGAACTCGGCGTCCGTCGGCAGGCCCGCCTCGTCCGCCGCGTCCTGGATCAGGTTCACCCAGCGGCGGCGCTGCGGCTCGGTGATGCCGCGGCCCATGTGCTTGGCGACCATGTGCCCGTGCCCGCCCTGCGTCTCGGAGTAGGCGGGCGGCCCGCCGAAGACCTCGGCGAGCCACAGTGCCACGTGCTCGGCGTGCTCGGGGTCCAGCCCCGCGAAGACGGGCGCGAGGAGCTCGTCCGCGAGGACTTTCTCGTAGAAGACCGTCGTCAGCCGGGCGAAGGCCTCCGCGCCGCCCGCCCACGCGTACAGCGTGGGCACGGCGGAGCCCGTGCCGCGGACCGTGGTCGGCTTGTAGTGCCGCATCTCCTCTATGTACGGGATGAACGGCCGGATCTCGGCGAGGAAGTCCTCGAACAGCTCCGACTTCCGGAAGCCTTCGAGGTGGTCCTCGGTCGAGGTCCAGGTGATGCGCAGGATGTAGTGCTCGAAGTCGTCCTCGCAGCGGTCCAGTTCGAAGTCGACGCACTGCGGTGCCGCGGCCAGCAGGGCGGCGGCCTTGGTGTAGGCGGACAGGAACACCGCCGACTGCTCTTCGGGGATGCGGTACCGGATGTACTCGACGGTCTGTGCAGTCATGTGCCCACACAAGCACGAGAGGCCTGCCGGAGGCTGTACCTCCGGCAGGCCTTTCGCTCAGCGCTCAATGAGCCCGCGATCTACTTCCCGTAGTAGGCGTTGTAGATCGAGATCGTCGACTTGTTGCCCTTCTTGTCGGCGATCTTGGCGTGGAAGGAGATGGCCTTGTCCTTCGCCGGGTTCTTCACGGTGATCTTGCCGTTCTTCACGGTGACCTTCTTCCAGGTCTTGCCGTAGTCGTACGACACGTACACCGCGAGCGACTTCAGGTTGGAGCCCTTGGCCGCGCCTTCGACGGTGACCGGGATCGACACCGTCTTGCCCGCCTCGACCTTGCTGTCGAGGCCCGTCTTGGCGTTGAAGCGGACCATGGAGGCCGGCAGCTTGGCCACGTCGCCGGTCGGCTTCTTCGAGCGGAAGGTCCAGCTCGCGTCGATCCGGGTGGAGGCGGCCGCGACCTTGACGCTGCGCTTGACCGAGGTGGTCAGCTTGTACTGGGCGTCACCGGCCGGGACCTTGAACACCGTCTCACCGAACAGCGGGTCGGCGCTGGTGCCGACCTTGGTGCCGTTGCGGTACAGCGAGGTGGCGACCGAGGTGAAGTCCGACGAACCGGCGTGCCCGGCCCCGTCGGCGAACAGCGGCAGCAAGCCGTAGATGCCGTTGCCCTCGCGGTAGAGCCCGTAGTCCGCGTTCAGGTGCGGGCCGAAGACCGCGGTGTTGAAGGTCTTCGTGTACTTCTTGCCCGCCTTGAAGGTCTGCGGGCCGCCCAGCGTGTAGAAGGCGTCGATGACCGGGAAGCCGTCCGCGTCCTTGCCGGCGTACTGCTCGAAGTCGAGGTCCCACTGGATCTTGTCGGCCGTCGAGAGGTACAGCGTGCGCGCACCCGGCAGCTTCTGCTCCACCGGGAGACCGATGACCACGTCCTCGGGGAAGAGACCCCAGGTGACGAGTCCGCCGGACTTGCCGGAGGCGGCGGCACCCAGGTTGTTCTTCACCGTGGCGAGCTCACTCGCCTTGAAGTGGCGGACCTTGTCGCCCTGGATCTTCTTGACCTTGGCGGTGGTGGCCACGTCGTACTCGGCGCTCGCGCCCTTGGTCCACTGGCCGTTCCAGGTCTGGGTGAGACCGGTGGCGGCCTCCGGACCGAGGTGGGCCATCCGCAGGTCGGCGAAGGACTTGAGGCCGACGCCGATGCCGATGCCCGCCGGCTCGTAGAAGTAGTTGCTCATCGCGCCGGTCTGCTTGGCCTGCGCGTCGGGCACCGTGATGTCGGCCGACTTGGTCTTGCGGGCGTCGATCGTCACCGAGGTGTCCTTGGTGACGTTCAGCTTCGGCTGGACCAGCCAGTCGAGGCCGCCCTCCAGGTTCACGAAGTCCTTCGCGATCCAGGCGTCCAGCAGGTACGAGCCCTTGGGCACCCGCATGGTCGTGGTGCCGGAGGCGGCCACCGGGACCTGGTAGCCGCGGCCGTTGCCGAGGCCCGAGTAGCCGAGGAGCAGGGTGTTGTAGCCGTCGGTCGGCTGCCCGTCCCGGCCGAGGTGCTTGACGGTGACGTCGTACGACTGCACCTCACGGTTGACGGCGGCGGCCGTACGGACGCTCTGTCCGCCGCCGGTCGCCGTCACGTACGCGGAGTACGCGCCGTCGAGCGTGCCGCCCAGCTTGGTGTTGACGGTGACGTCCACGGACGCCGTGCCGCCGTTCGCCGGGACGGTCACCTTCGTCGCGCCGAGCTTGAAGAAGCCGGCCGGAGCCGCCGCCCCCTTGGGGTTGGTGGCGGTCGCCGACAGGGTGAGCGTGACGTCCTTGGTGCCGAGGTTGCGGTACGTCAGCGGCTTGGTGTCCGGCTTGTCGTCGGTGTGCGGCCACTGCTGCGTGCCGAAGCTCACCGACACCGGCTCGGCGATGACGGTCTGCTTGATGGCCTTGTCGACCTGGATACGGCCCGAACCCTGCTGGAACGGGGTGTACTTGCCGCCCTTGGTGGAGGCGGTCAGCGCGCCCTTCAGCTCGGCGTACGTCCAGTCCGGGTGCTGCTGCTTGAGGATCGCGGCGGCACCGGCCACGTGCGGGGTCGCCATCGACGTACCGGAGATGGACAGGTAGCCGGCCGGCTTCTCGCCGACCTCCTGCTCGATGGCGCTGCCCTTGGCGGACGCGGCCGTGATGTCCACGCCCGGGGCGGTGACGTCCGGCTTGATCGCGCCGTCGCCGGTCCGCGGACCGGTCGAGGAGAAGTCGGCGAGCTTGTCCTTGTCGTCGACGGCGCCGACGGTGAGCGCGGCGTCCGCGCTGCCCGGCGAACCGACCGACTCCGGGCCGGAGTTGCCGGCCGCGATCGCGAAGAGGATGCCCTTGTCGGCGGACAGCTTGTTGACCGCCGCCTCCAGCGGGTCGACCTCGGGGGTGTCCATGCCGCCGAGGCTGAGGTTGACGACGTCGGCGCCCTGAGCGGCCGCCCACTCCATGCCGGCGAGGATGCCGGAGTCGTCGCCGGAGCCGGTGTCGTCGAGGACCTTGCCGGCCAGGATCGACGCGCCGGGCGCCACACCCTTGTACTTGCCGCCGGATTTGGCACCGGTGCCCGCCGCGATGGAGGCGACGTGCGTGCCGTGGCCGACGTGGTCCTTGACGTCGGTGGAGGTCGAGAAGTTCTTGGCCTCGACGACCTGGTTCTTGAGGTCCGGGTGGGTCGCGTCGACCCCCGTGTCCAGGACGGCGATCTTGACGCCCTTGCCGTCGTAGCCGGCCGCCCACGCCTTGGGGGCGCCGATCTGCGGGACGGACTTGTCGAGGCTGGCCTTGCGGACACCGTCGAGCCAGACGTGCGCGATGCCGGAGGCGGTCTTGTCGCCGTTGGTGACGGCGTCCCACAGGTCCGGCGCGTCCTCGTGCGGGGTCTGTACCGCGTCGGCGTTCAGGGTCTTGAGGGTCCGGCGCAGGGTGCCCGCGTCACGGACGTCGTTCTTGGCGGCGGCCGCGGCTCCCTTGTAGCCGACGATGACCTTCAGGCCGTTCTTCTGGGACGTGCGCGTCGCCGACTTGTTGAGTTCGGTGATGTCGAAGAGCCGCTGGTCGAGTTTGCCGGTGGAGACCAGTCGGGCCGCGTCGGCCGGAATCACGAGGGTGTGTCCGTCGGCCTTGCGGATCTGGACGGGTATGTTTTCGCGCCCCTCCGCCCGCTCCAGGCCCACGACACGCCCCTTGGTGTCGACGGTGACCCGGTCACCCGTGATCAGGGTGATGCGGTGGTGGGACGTGAGCTGGGCAGCGCCGGTCGAGCGCTGCTCGGGCTTCGCCGACGCCGGGCTGGTCATGCCCGCCGCCAGAGCGACGGCCGCTGCCGTGGCTATCGTGGCCGCGCCTGCTCTTTTCACTTGTCTGCGCAAGTTTCCCCCTTGCAGAAGTACCGGGTGAATTCCCCCTTCACCCGGCCGGGGGCGGTCTCGCACGCATACCCGTGCACCCCCCGGAACTCGCAGTATGCCGGGGGGTGATCAGGCACCTCAATAGACAGGTACCGCACAGGAAGGCTCTGTTACACGATCGTCGGGTAAGCGAATGTCTCCGGCCATTTCCGAATTTCGCCGCCGCGAGTTCGCCGTTGCGAGTTCATCGTCACGCCTTCCCGTCACGACTTCGCCGTCACGACTTCCCGTCACGGCTTCCCGTCATGACTTCCCGTCACGAGACGGCGTTCTCCTTCACCGTGATCTTCCCCTTGCGGATCGTGGCAAGACGCGGGGCCTTCTTCGCGATCGCGGAGTCGTGGGTGACCATGATGAAAGTGAGCCCGAGCTCCTTCCACATGGTCTCGAGCACGTCCATGATCTCGTCGCGCATCGACTCGTCGAGATTTCCGGTGGGTTCGTCGGCCAGCAGTACCTTCGGCTGCTTGACCAGCGCGCGGGCGATGGCGACGCGCTGCTGCTGGCCGCCGGACATCTCGCCCGGCAGATGCCCGAGCCGCTCGCCGAGCCCGACCGACCGCAGTGCCTCGGCGGCCCGTTCGCGCCGCTCCTTCCCCTTCACGCCGAGCGGAACGAGGGCGGTCTCGACGTTCTCCTGCGCGGTGAGCGTCGGGATCAGGTTGAAGCTCTGGAAGACGAAGCCGATGTTCTCGCTGCGCACCTTGGTGAGCCGGGCCTCGGACAGCCTGGCCATGTCCGTGCCGTCGAGGACGACTTCACCGGACGTCGGCCGGTCCAGGCCGCCGAGCATCTGGAGCAGCGTGGACTTGCCGCCACCGGTGGGACCTTGGATGACCAGACGGTCCCCGTCGGCGATCGTGAGATCGACACCGTCGAGCGCGTCGACGGTGTCCTTGCCTCGGGTGTAGCGCTTGGTGACACCTTTGAGTTCATACATGGTGAGTGCTCCTGGGGTGGTGAGGAAGTTGTCGATCCCGCGTAACTGCGGGCAGTCGTGCCGCTGGGGCGATGGGGGTCCCCCCGCTCGAGCGAAGCCGAGAGTGGGGGAGGGTGGGCGCAGTGGCACCCACCCCGCACACGCCGGGCCGCGCGACCCGCCCCTCGCCCCGTCCGACGTCGGCTACTCGACGCGCCGAAGGGCATCAGCCGGCCGCAGTCGAGAAGCTCGCCAGCCACCGAACGCTCCGGCGATCAGCCCACCCGCCACAGCAAGCCCCACCGCGACGCCGATGGTCGTCAGACTGACCGGCGCGGTGAGCGTGACGTCGAGCGTCCGAGCCGCGGCCTGCCGGCCACCACCGAAGCCTCCGCCACCGCCGGGCCCGCCCCCGAGCCCCCCACCGCCGCCGCCCAACTGCGCCTGCAGCGTCGGGCTGATGGCCGTGACGACGTACGCCCCGGCCAGCCCCAGCGCGATGCCCAGCGCACCACCGACCAGCCCGTTGACCATCGCCTCGCCGACGACCTGCCGGGTCACCCGCCCCGACTTCCAGCCCAGCGCCTTCAGCGTGCCGAACTCACGCACCCGGCGTGAGACGGCCGAGGAGGTCAGCAGACCGGCGACCAGGAACGCGGCGATGAGCACGGCGATCGACAGCCACTTGCCGACGCTGGTGGCGAGGGAGGAGGCCGTGGAGAGGGAGCCGGACACCGTGTCCGCGAGGTCCGCTGAGGTCGTCACCGTCGTACCGGAGACGTTCTTCTGGATGGCGGACTTGACGCTGTCGATCTTCTGGGAGTCGGTCGCCTTGACGTAGATCGTGGTGACCTTGTTCTTGGAGTCGCTGAGCGTCTGCGCCTGCGTCAGCGGGATGTAGAGGTCGGCCGCCGCGTCACCGCTGTCGGCCGTGGCGACGCCGATCACCTTGTACTTGACGCTCTTGATGGTGACGGTGCTGCCGACCTTGAGCTTCTTCTCCTTGGCGTACGCCGAGTCGACGACGGCCACCTTGGCGTCGGTCTCGGACGACGTGAACGTGCGGCCGCTGGTGATCTTCGAGGAGGTCAGCGGGCCGAGGGCCGGCTCGGTGACGTCGGTGCCGTAGACGGAGTAGTTGTTGACGTCGAAGTTGGCGCCACCGCCCTGCACTTCGCCCTGCGGCTGGCCGGTGCCGCCGCCCTGGCCGCCGGGGGCGCCCTGCCGGTTGCCTCCCTCGCCGTTCTGCTGGAACTGGCCGCGGGTGAACTCGCCGCTGACCTTGATGACTTGGAGGCTGAGGCCGCCCACCGCGCCGGAGACGCCGGTCTGCTTGTCGACCTTGGTGACGGTCGCGGTGGACAGGGTCTGGAAGCCCTGCACCACGACGCGGTCGGTGCTCTGCTCCGCGCCGGAGTCCTCGTCCCGCGCGTCGAACCGGAAGCGCGGCCGGTCGGAGGCACTGGCCTGCGGCTGGGCCGCCTTGGTGACGGTCATGTCGGTGCCGAGACCGTAGAGGGACTGGAGGACCTTGTCCTGGGCCTTGCCCATGCCGGAGGACACGGAGTTGACCACGATGACCAGCGCGATACCCAGCGCGAGCCCGGAGGCGACGACGAGGGCCGCTTTTCTGCGGCGGCGCAACTCGCGCCTCAGGTAGGTGAAGAACATGGCCGCAAGGTAGGTACGGCGCGTGATGAAGGGATAAGCCTGACATAAGAGAAGCATGAGAAGGCTGTGCCTGGCCCGGAAACACCGATGCCGCCCCTGGGGGCGGCATCGGAAAACTGTGAATTACGGGTCGGTCAGACCGCCGAACCGGCCTTCCAGTCGGCCCAGCTCAGGTTCCAGCCGTTGAGGCCGTTGTCCGGCGAGACCGTCTTGTCGCCGGTGTTCTGGACGACCACGACGTCACCGAGGATCGAGTTGTTGTAGAACCACGCGCCAGGCGTGTTGGGGTCGTTGGCGCCCTTCGTGTCCGACAGGCCCACACAGCCGTGGCTGGTGTTCACACTGCCGAAGATGGACTTGGCGCCCCAGTAGTTGCCGTGCACGAAGGTGCCGGAGTTCGTCAGACGGATGGCGTGCGGCACGTCCTTGATGTCGTACTCGCCCTTGCCGTCGTCGTCGGTGAAGCCCACGGTCGCGCCGTTCATGCGCGTCTCCTTGAACTTTTCCGACATCACCATGACGCCCTCGTACGTCTTGTTGTCCGGCGAACCGGCCGAGATCGGGATGGTCTTGACGGTCTTGCCATCCTGCGTGATCTTCATCTGCTTGGTCTTGGCGTCGACGTACGTGACCTGGTTCCGGCCGATCTTGAAGGTCACCGTCTTCTGCTGGACGCCGTAGACACCGTCTGCTCCCTCGACACCGTCGAGCGCGAGCTTCAGCGTGACGGTGGAGTTCTCCTGCCAGTAGTCGTCGGGCCGGCAGTCCATGCGGTTGGCGTTGAACCAGTGGCAGACGACCTCCTGACCGCTGGTGGAGGAGACCGTGACGCCCTTCTGGACGGCCGCCTTGTCGGTGATCGCCTTGTCGAAGTTGATCGACACGGGCATCCCGACCCCGACGGTGGTGCCGTCGTCCGGTGTGAAGGTGCCGATGAAGCTGTTGGTCGGCGAGACCGTGGTGAACGAGGCGTTCTCGTGGGCGACGCGCCCCTCCGAGTCCTTCGCCTCCGCCGTCAGCTTGTAGGTGGTGGACCGCTCCAGCTGGGCGCTCGGCTTCCAGCTCAGCTTGTCCGCGGATATCTCACCACTGACCGCGGTGCCGTCCGCGGTCGTCATCGCCACGTCGGTGAGCGTCCCCTTGGTCACGGTGACGGCGGCGGAGTTGTTGATGGAGGCGTTGTCCGAACCGTCCTTGGGCGTGATCTTGATCTGGGCCTCGGAGGTCTTCTCGGCCGCGGCCTCGTCGACCTTGGCCTGTGAGGTGTCCTTGCCGCCGTCGTTCCCGGAGGCGTCGTCGCCGCCACTGGAACACGCCGAGAGCACCAGCACACCGCCGAGCAGTGCGGACGCGACCGTCAGGCCCCTGCGCCGCCTACTGTTGGTCATCACACGCTTCTCCATCGTTGCCGAATCCCCAAAAGCCCGAGAGTCCCCGTCAAGAACCTTCAACGCTACGACCGGTTCGTCCCGTTCCACATTCATTGAAGGTGTGGGGCACACCACGTTCCCGGAGGCGGGTGGTGCGGGGGTCGGTCCGTGCGCCCCATGAGACGACGAAACCCCGAACAGCGGTTGCCGTCCGGGGTCACGATTTCCCCAAGGAACGTCAGCCGACCCGCTCGTTCTCGTGGTCGTCCCCGACTTCGCGGTCGTCCTCGACCTCGCCGTCACCTTCGAACGCGTCGCCGTCGTCGCCCTCGTCGTCTTCTTCGTCGACATCATCCTCGTCCAGACCCCAGTCGGGCGAATCGGGATCGTGGGCGATCTGCTCGCTGGACCAGGAGGCCTGGGCGAGTTCGACCCCCGGGATCTCGCTGACCAGGTCGAACGGGTCGACGAGGTAGGCGAGGGCCTCCGCGGTGTCCTCCGTCACAGCGCTCTCGGCGTGTGCCCGCTCGTCGGCCGGCAGGTCGGTGTCGTCCGCGATCCGCCCCAGCGCGGCCTCGATGACGGCTCCGGCGTCGTCGATCTCGAGAATCAGATCGACGCGAAGCCGTACATAACGTGATGTCTCTGGAGTGCTCATGCCCGGAGCGTAAGGCTCATCCCTCCCGTGACTTTCCCGTGACCCGCACCTTTCACTAACATCGCCCCACACGGCCAATTCGCCAGCGCCACAAGGGGATCGATATTCCGTGTCACCCGCTCGACGTTCGTTGCTGACCGCCACCGCCGCGGGGACCCTTCTGGGCGCCCTGTGGTTCGTCCCCTCCGCCAACGCGACGGGGGACCAGCCGGCCAGAACGAAGCCCTCGGCGACCCCGACGTCGCAGGTCACGACCCAGGCACGGGCCATGTCCACGGACACCAGCAGCACGACCGGTGACGCCACCCGGCTCGCCGACACCGGCAGCTTCGACACCACGCCGTACGTCGCCGGCGGGACCCTGTGCCTGGCCCTGGGCGCCGGGTTCGTGGTCTATTCGGTGCGCCGGGAACGCCTCGGCTTTTAAACCGGCTTGACGCGTTCTTGAGGAAACCTTCATAGTCCGCTCATGAAGAGATCATCGGGCGCGCGCATAGGCGCCACGGTTGCCGTGAGCGTGCTGTCGCTCGCCCTCATCACGGGCTGCTCCGACGAAGGGTCCGACGACCCCAAGAACTCCGCGGACTCCGGGTCGTCCTCGTCCTCGTCGCCGACCGCGGCCGCGAAGGCGTACAGCGCGGCGGAGCTGGAGAAGCTGCTGCTCGCGCAGGGCGAGATCAAGGGGTACAAGGTCACCTCCGGCGACGACACGCTGCCGAAGTCCAAGAGCGTGCTGAAGAACATCGACAAGGCCGAGTGCGAGCCCGTCGCCTACGCCATGGCCGCGCTGCCGCCGGGCGACACCGACGCGAGCGCGAGCAACACCGTCACCGAGGACGCCCCGACGGACGCCGCCTCCGCGGGCGACCTGGCCGAGGCGTTCAACCTCACCGCGACCTACGTGGGCCTCTCCTCGTACGAGGGCGACGGCGCGGAGAAGGCCTTCAAGGCCGTCTCCGACGGGATCACGGCCTGCTCCGGCGGGTTCGGCTTCACCGCCGACGGCACGGACACGAAGATCACCAAGATCACCTCCGAGAAGGCCTCCGGCGTCGGCGACGAGTCGGTGGCGTTCGCCGTGGACTCCGGCGCGGACGGCGAGTCGGGCACCTTCCACACCGAGGTCGTGCGGCACGGCAGCACCATCGCCACGTACTACTCGGTGAACTTCGCCGCGCTCACCACCGGCAAGGCCTACGACATCCCGGCCGCCGTGATCGACGCGCAGGGCGCCAAGCTCAAGTGACCACCCGGGGCCCCGTCGGTCGGCGGACCGGCGGGGCTCCGTGCTGTCCGGCCTGGGCTACCGCAGTGGCCCGGTGACCGTCTCCGCCGCCGTGACCAGCTGTCCGGCGCGTACGAAGGCGTCCGCCGCGGCGAGGTCGGGCGCCAGGAAGCGGTCCGGGCCAGGGCCGGCGACCCCCGCGGCCCGTACGGCGTCGATGACCGCCCGGGACGCGGGCGCCGGGGTCAGCCCCTCGCGCAGCTCGACGGCGCGCGTGGCGGCGTACAGCTCGATGGCGATGACACGGGTGAGGTTGTCGACGGCCGTGCGCAGCTTGCGGGCGGCCGACCAGCCCATGGAGACGTGGTCCTCCTGCATCGCGGAGGACGGGATCGAGTCCGCGGACGCCGGTACGGCGAGCCGCTTCATCTCGCTGACCAGCGCCGCCTGCGTGTACTGGGCGATCATCAGCCCGGAGTCGACGCCCGGGTCGTCGGCCAGGAACGGCGGCAGGCCGTGGCTGCGGTTCTTGTCGAGCAGCCGGTCGGTGCGGCGCTCGGCGATGGAGGCGAGGTCGGCGGCGGCGATGGCCAGGAAGTCGAGGACGTAGGCGACCGGGGCGCCGTGGAAGTTGCCGTTGGACTCGACGCGCCCGTCGGGGAGCACCACCGGGTTGTCCACCGCCGAGGCCAGTTCGCGCTCGGCGACGAGGCGGGCGTGCGCCATGGTGTCGCGGCCCGCTCCCGCGACCTGCGGGGCGCAGCGCACGGAGTAGGCGTCCTGGACGCGGGGCGCGTCGTCCTGGTGGTGGCCGGTGAGTTCCGAACCGTGCAGCACGGCCAGCATGTTGGCGGCGCTGGCGCCCTGCCCCGGGTGCGGGCGGATGGCGTGCAGTTCGGGGGCGAGGACCTTGTCGGTGCCGAGCAGGCCCTCCAGCGACAGGGCGGCCGTGATGTCGGCGGACTTGTAGAGGGTGTCCAGGTCGGCGAGGGCCATGACCAGCATGCCGAGCATGCCGTCGGTGCCGTTGAGGAGGGCGAGGCCCTCCTTCTCGCGCAGCTCGACGGGTGCGAGGCCGTGCGCGGCGAGGAGTTCGCCGGCGGGGCGTACGACGCCGTCCGGGCCCTCGGCGTCGCCCTCGCCCATGAGCGTGAGGGCGCAGTGGGACAGCGGGGCCAGGTCTCCGGAGCAGCCGAGGGAGCCGTACTCGTGGACGACCGGGGTGATGCCGGCGTTCAGGACGTCGGCCATGGCCTGCGCGACCTCGGGGCGTACGCCCGTGCGTCCCGAGCAGACGGTCTTGAGCCGCAGGAACATCAGGGCCCGTACGACCTCACGCTCGACCCGCGGCCCCATGCCGGCGGCGTGCGAGCGGACGATGTTGCGTTGCAGCTGGGCCCGCAGCTCCGGGCTGATGTGCCGGGTCGCCAGGGCGCCGAAGCCGGTGCTCACGCCGTAGACGGGGTCGGGCTTGGCCGCCAGCGCGTCCACGATGCCGCGGGCGGCGGCGAGAGCCGCGACCGCCTCGCCGGAGAGCTCGACCCGGGCGCCGGCGCGCGCCACGGCGAGGACGTCGGACGCGGTGACCCCGGACGTCCCCACCACCACAGTGTGCATATCCATATTCAGGAGCGTACGCAGTGAATTCCGAGATGTCACCAGTGGGGGCCGGGTTCGCCCCTTACCGATGGGTCACGCTTCAGCCACGCCCGCGGAAGCGGCGGCGCTCGGCGGTCGGCTGCTCGACGGCGGGCTCGTCGGCAAGCCGTACGACGGGATCGTCGGGGCCCGCGCGCCCGGCGACGACCGGGCGCGAGGACCGCTCGGCCTTGGCCTGGTACTGGGCGGCGTCGGCGAGCCGGAACAGCCGGCGCGCGGAGTGCACCGGCCCGATGGGGTCCTCGGTGGACGCGACCCCGCAGGCGACGCCCTCCCCGAGCTCCAGCTCGGCCGCCCGGCGGCAGAGTTCGTCGGCCGCCTTGACGACGTCGTCGGCGGCCGGTCCGACGGTGAGCAGGCAGAACTCGTCCCCGCCCAGGCGGGCGGCGAGCGCGCCGGGGAGCATGGCGCCGCAGAGCGAGAGCACCGACCCGAAGCGTTCGAGGAGCCGGTCCCCGACGGCGTGCCCGCAGGTGTCGTTGACGCGCTTGAGCCCGTTGATGTCGCAGACGACGAGACTGACGACCGCGCCGTCCCTGCGGTGCCGCTCGACGGCCTCGTCCAGTCGGGAGTCGACGGCCCGACGGTTGGCCAGACCGGTCAGCGCGTCGGTGAACGCCAGCCGCCGCACCTCCTCCAGCCGCTCGGTCTGGGCGAGGCCCGCGGCGACGACGGAGGCCAGGACGGTGGCGAAATCCGCGTCCCCGCGGTCGAAGACCGGGGCGCCGACGGGCCGGGCGACATACAGCTCGCCCCAGGCCCGGCCGTGCAGCACGATCGGCGCGACCACGCAGCAGCCGCGGCCTCGGCGGCGCAGGGCGGCGACACGCTGATGGACGTAACCGGGCCGGCGTCCGGCGGCGGGCCCCGCCGCGGTCTCCACCCAGGCGTCGGGCTCACCGCCCCCGGCCCACCGCTCGTGCAGGAACTCGGTGATCTCGGCGAACTGGTACACCGGGTAGGTTTCGGCGTCCGGGAACTCCTCCTCGTCCTCGGCACGCTCCCCCACGTTCACCAGCACCCGCAGCCGCCCGAGCTCCCGCTCCCACACGGACAGCGCGGCGAAACTGCCCCCGAGCGCCCGGTACGCCCCGCTGGCGGCAGCCCACCACACCTCCCGCGAGCTGTGCGCGGCGGCCATGCCCTGAGCCAAAGCGACAACACCCGCGAGCCGACTGTCCTCACCCATCACACCAGGCTAGGGAG
Organism: Streptomyces sp. Q2; assembly: GCF_056820935.1. Lineage (NCBI taxonomy): Bacteria > Bacillati > Actinomycetota > Actinomycetes > Kitasatosporales > Streptomycetaceae > Streptomyces > Streptomyces sp. Q2. The sequence continues at coordinate 104,453 of NZ_JBXEJE010000027.1, forward strand.
TTTCGGGGCGAAACGGGCGTTGGATGCGGCGGCGGGGTGACTGCCCCGGTGGACCGCCTGGAAAAGGGCGAAGGCTCGGTGCCTCTACTCCCCCGGCCAGGAAGGACGCCGCTTCTCGTTGAACGCCGCCACCCCCTCCGCCCGGTCCCCCGAGAACGCCACCGCCCGCCACGCCGCGTCCTCGACCTCCAGCCCGGCCCGCAGGTCCAGCCCCTGGCCGAGCCGCAGCGCCTTCTTCGCCGCCCGCAGCCCCACCGGCGAGTTCCCCGCGATGCGGGACGCCAGCGCCAACGCCTCCTCGCGGTCCCGCCCCTCCTCCACCAGCACATCGACGAGCCCCAGCGAGGCCGCCTCCCCGGCCTCCACCCGCCGGGCCGTGAAGATCAGCTCGGCCGCGCGGGCCACCCCCACCCGCCGCGGCAGCAGTTGCGTGCCGCCGCCCCCGGGGATCACGCCGACCGACACCTCCGGCAGCCCCACCACGGCCGTACGGTCCGCGACGATCAGGTCGCAGGCGAGCGCCAGCTCGAAACCGCCGCCCAGCGCGAACCCGTGCACGGCGGCGATCGTCGGTACCGGCAGCTCCAGGACGCCGGTGTAGGCGCCGCGCGCCACCGGCCGCTGCCGCAGCAGATCCGCGTCACTGAAGGAGTTCCGCTCCTTCAGGTCGGCCCCGACGCAGAAGGCCCGTTCATGGGTGGAGGTCACCACGACCACGCGTACGTCACGATCGGCGCCCAGCGCCGCGCACGCACCGGCGAGCGAGCGGGCCATCTCCGTCGAGACCGCGTTCATGGCCTTGGGCCGGTCCAGGGCCAGTTCCGCGACGTACCCGTCAGCCCCGTCGACGTGTCGCCGTACCCGCACGTACTCCCCGAACCGCTCCTCGCTCATGACACCCTCCCGGTTAACGACGGTTAACATCCGTTGCCCTGATCATCGCAGGCGTGCCCCGCGCAGGAAAGGGCCGGCCGGTTCCGGGGTCCGTACCCGACACCCCGTTCGAGTGACATCACGCCCAACCCGCACTCCACCGCCCATGGGAGGGCATAACGTGCGTCCGCCACAGCGCACAGGGGGCGCGGGCGCACGGGGAAGGATCACGATGACGACGACGGACACACCGGCGGCGAAGACGGCCAGAGACAGCGCGGAGGGCGCGGCGACCGTACCGCCGGAGTCGTACGGCACCGGAACCCGGCTCTGGAGTTCCCGCGGCCGGCACCGCCGCCCCCGGCCCCGCAAGGTGCTGCTCGCCGCGGGCGGCCTGGCGCTGGCGGCGGGCGCGCTGAGCCTCGTACAACTGACCCCCGATGCGGGCGTCGGCGGACTCGCCACCACGAAGGCCGGGCCCCGCGTGGACCAGGAGGAGGCCGGCGCGGACCGGGCGACCAACGCCGCGGCCACCGTCGCGGCCGTCGTCCCGGGGGCGCATCCGTCCGCGACCACCGCGATGGGCGGTCCGAGCGCGCTGCCCACGCCGGGTGTGTCCCTCGCCCCCGCCCCGGCCGCGAGGACGTCCCGGCCGTCGTCCCCGACGATCCCTCAGGCGCCGAACCCGACCGGCACGGCAGCGCCCACCACCGCGCCCCGTCCCTCGACGTCCCGAGGCAGGCCCCCGCAGCCCGCCCCGACACCCACGCCGAGCAGGGCCACGACTCCCCCGGCCCCGCAGCCGGACCAGCCGGACCGCCCGGACCAGCCGCACCAGCCCGGACTGTGCGTGCCGGTCATCGCCGTGTGCGTGGACCCGCTGACCGCCCGGCGCGACTGAGACGCGACTGAGACGGGCTACGGCTGCCCGGTCCGCCGCGTCAGCAGCCACGGCTCGACCACGCCGAGTCCGCGCACCGGCCGCTGCCACATCGGCTGCAGGGCGAAGCGGTACGTGGGCGGCTCCTCGCCCTCCTTCTCGGCGGCCGCCGCGGCCTCGGCCGCCTCCGCCTCGGAGGCCGGCGCGTCGCCGGTGCGGATCAGCTCCTCGGCGAAGGCGCTGTCGACGAGGACGGCGTCGCGCGGGGCTATCGACGTCAGCCGGGAGGCGAGGTTCACCGTCGTACCGAAAACATCGCCCATACGGGTGGTGACCGTGCCGAAGGCGATGCCGACGCGCAGCTCCGGCATGGTCTCGTCGGCCGCCATGGTCTCGATGAGCCGCAGGGCGATCTCGGCGGCGACGCCGGCGTCGTCCGCCGCGTACAGCACCTCGTCGCCGAGGGTCTTGACCAGCCGCCCGCCGCGCGCGGCGACCAGGTCGGCGGCGGTGGTCTCGAAGGCCTCGACGAGTTCGCCGAGCTCTTCTTCCTCCATACGGCGGGTGAGCCGCGTGAACCCGACGAGGTCGGCGAAGCCGACTGCGAGGCGCCGGTCGACCATCTCCTCGTCGTCGGCCGTCTGGACGACCCGGCCCGCCGAGGCGGCGAGCTGGCGGCGCCAGACGTAGACGAGGAACTCCTCCAGCTCGGGCAGGAGCAGCTCGATGATCGGGTACGTCACCTCGGTGCGGGTCATACCGGGCTCGGGCGGCTCGGTCAGCCCCTCCAGGAACGAGTCGATCTGCCATTCCGCCAAGCGGGCGGTGGTCTGCCCCGTGGAGCGCGCCACCTGCACGGCCATCGCCTCGCTCAGCAGCCCCGCCTCCACCAGGCCGGAGAGCCGGCGCAGCGCGAGCACGTCGGCCTCCGTGAGCGCCTTGGCCTGTCCGATGTCGGCGAAGCCCATGGCCCGCCAGAAGCGGGTGGCCAGCTCCACCGAGACGCCCGCGCTGCGGGCCGCCTGGAAGGGGGTGTAGCGCCGCTCGGCGCCCAGGATGAGCTGTTCGATGCGCAGGGCGAGCGGGTCGTCGTCGGACTCGGCGGCTTGGGGGTCCCCCTCCTCGAGCGAAGCCGAGAGTGGTGGAGGGTCCGCCCGGCCGTCCGCGTCCGCGCCGGAGCCCGTGTCGTCGACGGTCACGCCTGCTGCCCTTCCGATCTGCCGCGGTCAGTTCTCGACCGGCCTTCACTTTACGGCAGGTGTGCGGTAGCTCACTCCTTCGCTCCGCCAGGTGGAGCGAGGGAGGGAGTGGGTGGTTCGTGTCGGGGGTGCCGCGGGTCGTGTGCGGCCGGCCTCGCCCACGCGGCAAAGCCGCACCTCGACACGGCCCCGCCCCGTGGCCGCATCGCTCACGCGGGTCGCAGGTGCACGATGTCTCCCGCTCCCACGGGCTCCTCTACGCCCTCTTCGGTGGCGATCACCAGCCGACCGTCCCCGTCCACCGCCACCGCCTCCCCGACCACCGACCGGTCCCCCGGCAGCTCCGCCCGCACCGTCCGCCCGAGCGTGGCGCACCCCGCCACGTACGCCTCCTGCAGCCGGCTCGTCGTCGGGTCGCCCCCGGCCGCCCGCCAGCGCCCGTACCAGTCCTCCAGGGACCGCAGCACGCCCCGCAGGATCGGATCCCGGTCCGTGCTCACCGCCCCGGCCAGCGCCAGCGACCCGGCCTGCGGCACCGGCAGTTCGTCCGCGCGGAGGGTGACGTTGATGCCGACCCCGACGACCACCCCGTCGTCGCCGGCCCGCTCGGCGAGGATGCCGCCGGCCTTGCGTTCCTCGCCCGCCACGGTCACCAGAAGGTCGTTCGGCCACTTGAGTGCCGTGTCGACGCCCGCCACCCGTGACAGCCCCGTCGCCACCGCGACGCCGGTGAGCAGCGGGAGCCAGCCCCAGCGGGCCACCGGGACCTCGGCCGGCTTCAGCAGGACGGAGAAGAAGAGGCCCGAACGGGCCGGTGCGGTCCACTGCCGGTCGAGGCGGCCCCGCCCGGCGCTCTGCTCCTCGGCCACGAGCACCGCGCCCTCGGCCGCCTTGCCCGCGTCGGCCAGCGCCACCAGGTCGTGGTTGGTGGATCCGGTGAGCTGCACGATCTCGATGCCGGACCACAGGCCGTCGTCGCGCACCAGTGCCCTGCGCAGGGCGGCACCGTTGAGCGGCGGGCGCTCCAGGTCGGACCAACGGCTGTCGTCTGAGGCATCTCGCGGCGTCATGCAAGCCACCCTAGGTGTGGTAAACACCGCACTGCTGATTCCTGGGCACGCCACTACTGTACGGATGAGTAACCGTCCCCCCTTTTGAGCAGGCAGGGAGCCGTATCCCGATGTCCGAGCCGGAAGAGCGTCACGAGATCCCAGGGATCGACATTCACACCACCGCGGGCAAGCTCGCGGACCTCCAGCGACGCATCGAGGAAGCGACGCACGCCGGCTCCGCACGCGCCGTGGAAAAGCAGCACGCCAAGGGCAAGTTGACGGCCCGTGAGCGGATCGAGCTCCTGCTCGACGAGGACTCCTTCGTGGAGCTCGACGAGTTCGCCCGGCACCGCTCCACCAACTTCGGCCTGGACAAGAACCGCCCCTACGGCGACGGCGTGGTCACCGGTTACGGAACCGTCGAGGGCCGCCCCGTCGCCGTGTTCTCACAGGACTTCACCGTCTTCGGCGGCGCGCTCGGCGAGGTCTACGGCCAGAAGATCGTCAAGGTGATGGACTTCGCGCTGAAGACCGGCTGCCCGGTCATCGGCATCAACGACTCCGGCGGTGCCCGCATCCAGGAGGGCGTCGCCTCCCTCGGCGCGTACGGCGAGATCTTCCGCCGCAACACCCACGCGTCCGGTGTGATCCCGCAGATCAGCCTGGTCGTGGGTCCGTGTGCGGGCGGCGCGGTCTACTCGCCCGCGATCACCGACTTCACCGTCATGGTCGACCAGACCTCGCACATGTTCATCACCGGCCCGGACGTCATCAAGACGGTCACCGGCGAGGACGTCGGCATGGAGGAGCTGGGCGGCGCCCGCACCCACAACTCCGCCTCGGGTGTCGCGCATCACATGGCCGGCGACGAGAAGGACGCCATCGAGTACGTCAAGCAACTGCTGTCGTACCTGCCGTCCAACAACCTCAGCGAGGCCCCGGCCTTCCCGGAGGAGGCGGACCTCGCCGTCACCGACGAGGACCGCGAGCTGGACACGATCGTGCCGGACAGTGCGAACCAGCCGTACGACATGCACACGGTGATCGAGCACATCCTGGACGACGCCGAGTTCTTCGAGACGCAGCCGCTGTTCGCACCGAACATCCTCACCGGCTTCGGCCGGGTCGAGGGCAGCCCCGTCGGCATCGTCGCCAACCAGCCCATGCAGTACGCCGGCTGCCTCGACATCAAGGCCAGCGAGAAGGCCGCCCGCTTCGTGCGCACCTGCGACGCCTTCAACGTCCCGGTGATCACCTTCGTGGACGTCCCCGGCTTCCTGCCCGGCGTCGACCAGGAGCACGACGGCATCATCCGCCGCGGCGCCAAGCTGATCTACGCGTACGCGGAGGCCACGGTCCCGCTGATCACGGTGATCACGCGGAAGGCCTTCGGCGGCGCCTACGACGTCATGGGCTCCAAGCACCTCGGCGCGGACCTCAACCTGGCCTGGCCGACCGCCCAGATCGCCGTGATGGGCGCCCAGGGCGCGGTCAACATCCTGCACCGCCGCACCATCGCCGAGGCGGAGGCCGCCGGAGACCTGGAGGCGACCCGGGTCCGGCTCATCCAGGAGTACGAGGACGCCCTCCTCAACCCCTACATCGCGGCCGAGCGCGGCTACATCGACTCCGTGATCATGCCGTCCGACACCCGCCGGCACGTCGTGCGCGGCCTGCGTCAACTGCGCACCAAGCGGGAGTCCCTGCCCCCGAAGAAGCACGGCAACATCCCCCTCTAGGAGCCGCTCATGACGATCAAGGTCGTACGGGGCAACCCCACCCCCGAGGAGCTGGCCGCCGCTCTGGCGGTGGTCCGCGCCCGCGCCGCGGCGGCGGCGGAAGCCCCGCCCGGCGCGCCCACCCCACGGGACGCATGGTCGGACCCGTCCCGCATCGCGGCGCACCGGCTTCCGGAGCCGAGCCCGACCGCCTGGAGCCGCACCTACTGGCCGGGATAAAGGAAACGTGCCGAGGGGCGCGAACGGTGCCCCCACGCACCCTCGGCTACAGACAACGCGCGACGGCTTCGGCCATCACCGCGTACCCCGCGTCATCGGGGTGCAGGTGATCGCCGAAGTCGTACACCGGCCGCAGCCGGTCCGGATCCGCCGGATCGGCCAGGGCGCGCCGCAGATCCACCACCGCGTCGTACTCCCCCGCGCACCGGATCCACTCGTCGACCTCGTGGCTCACCTTGGCCGCGTGCTCGCCCCAATGGTCCGAGCCCGCGAACGGCAGCAGGGTGCAGCCGATCATCCGGAGCCCCCGCTCCTTCCCCTGCCGTATCAGCTCCCGGTGCCCGGCGACGAGTTCCGCCGCCTCCACCACCGGCGCCGGCCGGTACGTCGGCTGCTGGTCGGTCTCGCTGAACCCGATGTCGTTCAGCCCGATCAGCACGGCCAGCGTGTCCACCCCCGCGAGCTCCAGCGCATCGCGCCGCAGCCGGTGGACGCCCTTCTCCCCGTACCACGCGGAGTCGTTGAGCAGCAGGTTCCCGCCGATCCCGGCGTTCAGGACCGGTCGGCCCGTGAGCCCGGCCAGGGCGTCCGACCAGCGGCGGTCGGCGCCGGGCGTCGATCCGAAGCCGTCGGTGACCGAGTCGCCGAAGAGTGCGATGCCGTCGGTGCGGCCCGCGTCGACCTCGACGGCGGACAGGAAGTACCAGGACTCGCTCGTCGCGTCGAACCCGTCGCCGCCCGCGTCCGCGAGCAGGTCCCCCTCGCCCCGGTAGCTGGTCGTGAAGGCCTGGGCATGGAAGGTCGCGGGCCCGGTCGTGGTGTCGAAGTACAGGGTGACCGCCACCGACTCCCCGGTCGCCACGGCGAGTTCGGCGGCGTCACTGACGGCGTGTCCGCGCGCCGGAAGCGACACGTCGTACGCCCCGTGGAAGGTGAGCCGCGTCGGGGAGTCGACCGCGGCCTCGGCGACCGTACGGCCGACCGTGGCGCCGGCCACCCGCAGCGCCGACGTGCCGTACGCGTTCGAGAGCCGGATCCGGAGCCGGCCGCCGCCCGCGGTGAGCCGGACGACCTGACGGACGGACTGACGCCAGAAGCCCTCCCGGGACCAGTTGGGGGTGAAGCCCTCGGCGGGCAGCTGGGGTGACGCGGTCCAGGCAGCGGTGAACATGGCACCCTCTCCAAACGGGACTGAAGTTCCTTTAGATTAACGGAACAGTAGACCCCTTTGTCGAGGGGGACGGAAGTTGAGTACGCGTACTCAGGCGCCCTCCACGAAGCCCCCGCACGCTGGAAACCATGCTGTGGTCCGACCCCGACAACGAGCCGCCGAAGGAACTGCGCGACACGCAGGACATGCTTCGGCGGCTGGGTGTTCTCATCGCGCTGGCCATGGTGCTGGCGATGATCGTGCTCGGGGTGAGGTGAGAGGCGCTCCTGGAGCCCCTGGGCCGGCCGCCGATACCCTGGCCGCATGACTGATCAGCCGCGCCGCCGACTCGTCCTCGCCTCCCAGTCCCCCGCCCGGCTCGGCCTGTTGCGCCAGGCCGGACTCGACCCCGAGGTGATCGTGAGCGGCGTCGACGAGGACGCCGTCACCGCGCCGACCCCCGCCGAACTGGCGCTCGCCCTCGCCGAGGCCAAGGCGTCCGTGGTGGCGGCGAAGCCCGAGGTCAAGGGCGCCCTGGTGATCGGCTGCGACTCGGTGCTCGACCTGGACGGCGAGGCGCTCGGCAAGCCGGCCGACGCCGAGGAGGCCACCGCCCGCTGGAAGGCGATGCGCGGCCGGGCCGGCACGCTCCAGACAGGCCACTGCGTCCACGACACCGCCACCGGGCGCTACACCTCCGGCGTCGCCTCCACCGTCGTCCACTTCGGCGACCCGACCGACGAGGAGATCGCCTCCTACGTCGCCTCGGGCGAGCCCCTCTACGTCGCCGGGGCCTTCACCCTCGACGGCCGCTCGGCCCCGTTCATCGACGGCATCGACGGCGACCACGGCAACGTGATCGGCATCAGCCTGCCGCTCCTGCGACGACTGCTGGCCGAACTGGGCGTCGGCATCACCGAGTTGTGGACGCCCGGGGAGAAGTGACCGGGAGAGCCGGTTACGGGGTGCTGGGCGTGGGCGGAGGGCTGAGCGGCGAACCGTCGCCGCCCTTGGGGCCGTCCGGCGTCGCGTCGGCGGGCTCGGGCTCGGTCCGGCCCTGAACGTCGTACGTCATCAGCAGCAGCACGATGAGCGCGAGCACCAGCATCATGAAGAGGAACGCGTGCCAGCCCATCAGCCCCCACGCGAACGCGCCCAGCAACCCGTGCACCACGGCCGCGCTGATGAGCAGGACACGCCCGAGGCCGGCCGGCGGGCGGTCGCGCAGGCCGACCAGCAGCGCGACCAGGCCGCACATCACGAAGTAGAGACCGAAGAGGAAGCCGCTGACCTTCGACGACGTGGACATCACGTCCGGATCGAGGCCGGCCAGGGACATCTGCTGGTTGTCGACGACGGTCCCCAGGAGCCAGTTCAGCGCGACGACCCCGAGCGCCTCGACGAAGAGCACGACCGCCACGATCCACGCCACCGGTCTGCGCACCACCGGTCCCCACCCACTTCCGAGCTTTTCGAGTACCACTCGAGCAAGGCTGCTGTTACCCCAAGTACGTCCGGGACATCCTGAACGCTACTCACGGGTACACCCGCGGACAAGAGTTCCGCCACGGGCAAAGAATCATTGGGCCATTCGTAGGGACTCCACAAAGAAACCCTGTGGCCCGCAGCACGCTCTCATAGAGACCTTGACCACAAAGGAGGGCTAGGGTTTCGACAGAAGCCCTGCGTACCCAGGTGCGACAAGGGATTTCGCGGTCGAGCTGGCCTCGCATCACGCTCCGTGTGGGCAAGCTCACCAGTGGGGACGGGTCGAAGTGTCGTGTCGGCAGTCCCTAAACTCGGCTTGTTTCAAGGAGGGAGCCTCAATCGTGCGCAAGGTGCTCATCGCCAACCGTGGCGAAATCGCTGTCCGCGTGGCCCGGGCCTGCCGGGATGCCGGTATCGCGAGCGTGGCCGTCTACGCCGACCCGGACCGGGACGCTCTGCATGTCCGCGCCGCGGATGAGGCGTTCGCTCTGGGCGGTGACACTCCCGCGACCAGCTACCTCGACATCGAGAAGGTGTTGAACGCCGCGCGCGAGTCCGGCGCCGACGCCATCCATCCCGGCTACGGCTTCCTGTCGGAGAACGCCGAGTTCGCCCAGGCGGTCCTGGACGCGGGGCTGATCTGGATCGGCCCGCCGCCGCAGGCCATCCGCGACCTCGGCGACAAGGTGGCCGCCCGGCACATCGCCCAGCGCGCCGGCGCCCCGCTGGTCGCCGGCACGCCGGACCCGGTGAGCGGTGCCGAGGAGGTCGTCGCCTTCGCCCGGGAGCACGGCCTGCCCATCGCGATCAAGGCCGCCTTCGGTGGTGGCGGTCGCGGTCTGAAGGTCGCCCGCACCCTCGAAGAGGTCCCGGAGCTGTACGACTCGGCGGTCCGCGAGGCGGTCGCCGCGTTCGGCCGGGGCGAGTGCTTCGTCGAGCGCTACCTCGACAAGCCCCGGCACGTCGAGACCCAGTGCCTGGCCGACCAGCACGGCAACGTGGTCGTCGTCTCCACGCGTGACTGCTCCCTCCAGCGCCGCCACCAGAAACTGGTCGAGGAGGCTCCGGCACCCTTCCTCTCCGAGGCACAGGTCGCCGAGCTGTACTCCTCCTCCAAGGCCATCCTCAAGGAGGCCGGCTACGTCGGCGCCGGCACGGTGGAGTTCCTGGTCGGTGTCGACGGCACGATCTCCTTCCTGGAGGTCAACACCCGACTCCAGGTGGAGCACCCGGTCACCGAGGAGGTCGCCGGCATCGACCTCGTACGCGAGATGTTCCGCATCGCCGACGGCGAGGAACTCGGCTACGGCGACCCCGAGCTGCGCGGCCACTCCTTCGAGTTCCGCATCAACGGCGAGGACCCCGGCCGGGGCTTCCTCCCGGCCCCCGGCACCGTCACCACCTTCACCACGCCGTCCGGCCCGGGCGTCCGCCTGGACGCCGGCGTCGAGTCCGGCTCGGTCATCGGCCCGGCCTGGGACTCCCTGCTGGCCAAGCTGATCGTCACCGGCGCCACCCGCGAGCAGGCCCTGCAGCGGGCAGCGCGCGCCCTGGACGAGTTCCAGGTCGAGGGCATGGCCACCGCCATCCCGTTCCACCGCGCGGTGGTCAAGGACCCCGCGTTCGCCCCCGAGCTCACCGGCTCGGCCGACCCGTTCACGGTCCACACCCGCTGGATCGAGACCGAGTTCGTCAACGAGATCAAGCCCTTCGCCGCCCCCGCGGACACCGAGGCCGACGAGGAGGCGGGCCGCGAGACGGTCGTCGTCGAGGTCGGCGGCAAGCGCCTGGAGGTCTCCCTCCCGGTCTCGCTCGGCATGTCCCTGGCCCGCACCGGCCTCGCGGCGGGCGCCAAGCCCAAGCGCCGCGCGGCCAAGAAGTCCGGGCCGGCCGCCTCCGGCGACACCCTCGCCTCTCCGATGCAGGGCACGATCGTCAAGATCGCGGTCGAGGAGGGCCAGGTGGTCCAGGAGGGCGACCTGATCGTCGTCCTCGAAGCGATGAAGATGGAACAGCCGCTGAACGCGCACAAGGCCGGCACCATCAAGGGCCTGTCCGCCGACGTCGGCGCGTCCATCACGTCCGGCGCGGCGATCTGCGAGATCAAGGACTGACGGCCTTCCCCGTACGACACCCCGTACGACACCCGAGGCGCCCGGCGGACTGGAACGAACATTCCGCCGGGCGCCTCGTCTTTCCCGTCCCCCCGTGGGACCGCAATCGCTGCGCCGACGGCGACGGCCATCGTCACGGAGACGGGACAGTCACGGACACGCGATGGTCACGGGGAGCAGGCCGCGCAGGCGGGGACCGACCGGCCCCTCCGCAGGGCGACGCCGAGCAGGATCGCGCGATGGTGTGGGCGGCGACGAAGCAGGGGGCCGGCACGCCTTTGACCATGAGGTCGTAGGCGTGTGCGTGACACCCCCAGGCGCGTCCCGTCCCGCAACCCCGGCCGCGTGCGAAGTGACGGGCGGCAGGCGGCAGGCGGCAGGCGGCAGCAGAGCGTGCGAGCAGGCGTTGCCGCTCGGCCGGCCGGCTCGCGATGGCCGCGAGCCACGGCTGGGCGAAGCTCTCCAGGTCGCGTTCCGGCTCGGGGAGGTCGCTGCCGCCGCGGTCGAGCGCGTAGCCGGCCGCGACACCCGGCGACTCACTGAGCACCCCAAGCCCGCGACTCGGTCGCGTTCAGAAGGGACACCCGGCCGCTTCGCTGAGCACCCCGACCCCGCGACCCGGTCGCGTACAGGAGGGCCTCGAGAAGCTGCTGCGCTGCCCCGCGTCGACGGGCACCAGGGTCGTGGCCGCGGTCGGCGCCCGCCCTCGCGACTCCTGCGTGCGGGTGGCGTTCTCCCGGTTACGGGTCGGTCCCGGCACCCGCCCGTGCGTCCGCACCGGTGATGTCCGTGGGCACTGTGCCGACCGTCGTTGAGGCGACGGTACGGGGCCACCTTGTGCCGGGCGGTCCCCCGTCGGTGGGAAACCGGAACCCGTCAGCCCGTCGCGGGTCTCCTCGGACCCCCGCCTGTCAGCGGCGGCGGAGGTCCGCGACCCTCGCCCGTTCGGTGCCCGGGGTCTGTTCGCCCAGGGCCGTGGCGGAGCGCAGTCCTTGGCTGCCGGCCGGGACCTGGCCGCGGCGCGGGCCCGGCAGGGGCACGTCCCGGCGCTGTTGGCGGCGCGCCGGGACCTGATCACCCCCCGGGTGCTCCGACGCCCCGGTGATGGCGATCTGCACCCCTTGGTCGGCGAGGGCCTGGAGTTCGGTGGCCGCCCGGTCGTCGTGGCCTGGCGGTTCGTCCGTCACGAGGCGGGTGATGAGGTCCGTCGGCACGGTCTGGAACATGGTGTCGGTGCCGAGCTTGGTGTGGTCGGCGAGGACCACGACCTCGGCGGCGGCCTGCACCAGCGCCCGGTCGACGGACGCGGAGAGCATGTTGGACGTGGACAGCCCGCGCTCGGCGGTCAGTCCGCTCCCGGAGAGGAAGGCCCGCGACACCCTGAGCCCCTGGAGGGACTGTTCGGCACCGCTGCCGACGAGGGCGTAGTTCGAACCGCGGAGCGTCCCGCCGGTCATCACGACCTCCACGCGGTTGGCGTGGGCCAACGCCTGGGCCACCAACAGGGAGTTGGTGACGACGGTCAGCCCGGGCACGCGGGCGAGCCGGCGGGCCAGCTCCTGTGTGGTGGTTCCCGCCCCGACCACGATGGCTTCGCCTTCTTCGACGAAGCTCGCGGCGAGATCGGCGATGGCCGTCTTCTCGGCGGTCGCGAGATGGGATTTCTGCGGAAAGCCGGATTCTCGCGTGAACCCGCCCGGCAATACCGCACCGCCATGTCGGCGGTCGAGGAGTCCTTCTGCCTCCAGTGCGCGCACGTCCCGCCGTACGGTCACTTCGGAGGTCTGGACGACGCGGGCGAGCTCACGGAGCGACACGGCCCCGTTCGCTCGCACCATTTCGAGGATCAATTGGCGACGTTCTGCAGCGAACACGAAACTGACAGTAACCCCAACGACCGCCTGGTTTCAGCAGTTTGCGCCGAATTACAGAAGTTGTTCGCACACGGGGACGGCAGGTGGTATAGGGCCTAATTCCGGCGCACATGCCGCCCGCATGCGCGGCAACTCCCTGTGACCGGCGAGGAATCGCTTTCGGCCGTCAGCCTTCGTCGCCCGCCTTACGCGTGTGCAACTGCCGCGCGACCTCGGCGATCGACCCTGAAAGGGAGGGGTAGACGGTGAACGCGTTCGCGATCTGTTCGACCGTCAGATTGTTGTCGACGGCGATCGAAATCGGGTGGATCAGTTCCGAGGCGCGGGGCGCGACCACCACGCCACCGACGACGATGCCGGTGCCCGGGCGGCAGAAGATCTTGACGAAGCCGTCCCGGATGCCCTGCATCTTCGCGCGCGGATTGCGCAGCAGCGGCAGCTTCACGGCACGGGCGTCGATCTTGCCGGAGTCGACGTCGGACTGGCTGTAGCCGACGGTGGCGATCTCCGGGTCGGTGAACACGTTCGAGGAGACCGTCTTCAGGTTCAGCGGGGCCACGGCGTCGCCGAGGAAGTGGTACATGGCGATACGTCCCTGCATCGCCGCGACGGAGGCGAGGGCGAAGACACCGGTCACGTCACCGGCGGCGTACACGCCGGGGGCGGTGGTCCGGGAGACCTTGTCGGTCCAGATGTGCCCGGAGTCGCGGAGCTTGACCCCGGCCTCCTCCAGTCCCATGCCAGCGGAGTTCGGGATGGCGCCGACGGCCATGAGGCAGTGCGAGCCGGTGATGACCCGGCCGTCGGCGAGGGTGACCTCCACGCGGTCGCCGACCCGCTTGGCGGACTGGGCGCGGGAGCGGGCCAAAACGTTCATTCCACGGCGCCTGAAGACCTCTTCCAGAACGCCGGCGGCGTCGGAGTCCTCGCCGGGCAGGACCCGGTCGCGGGAGGAGACGAGGGTGACCTTGGAGCCGAGCGCCTGGTAGGCCCCGGCGAACTCGGCACCGGTGACACCGGAACCGACCACGATGAGCTCGTCGGGGAGCTCGTCGAGGTCGTAGACCTGGGTCCAGTTCAGGATGCGCTCGCCGTCGGGCTGGGCGTCCTCCAGCTCACGCGGGTGACCGCCGGTGGCGATGAGCACCGCGTCCGCGACGAGGGTCTCCTCGGTCCCGTCGACGGCACGCACCACGACCTTCCGCGAGCCGTCGAGGGCCTGCATGCCCTCGAGGCGCCCGCGCCCGCGCAGCACCCGGGCGCCGGCGCGGGTCACGGAGGCGGTGATGTCGTGCGACTGCGCGAGGGCGAGCCGCTTCACACGCCGGTTGACCTTGCCGAGGTCGACCCCCACCACCCGGGCGGCCTGCTCCATGGGCGGGGTGTCGTCGGCGACGATGATCCCCAGCTCTTCGTAGGACGAATCGAAGGTGGTCATCACCTCGGCCGTGGCGATAAGAGTCTTCGACGGGACGCAGTCGGTGAGCACCGACGCCCCGCCCAGGCCGTCGCAATCGACGACGGTCACCTCCGCGCCGAGCTGGGCGGCCACCAGGGCCGCCTCGTATCCGCCGGGTCCGCCGCCAATGATCACGATCCGAGTCACGTACTCCATTGTCCCGCACGCCGCGCCATGCCACCGCCCCGGGGGCGACAGGGAGGCCCATCCGTTACGTCAGTGACGGGAGAGACCCGCGAAACGGCTGCCGTACCCTCGACGCATGTCGCTCTACGCCGGGTACGCCGGCAACCTCGACGCGCGGCTGATGACCCGCCGCGCCCCGCACTCGCCGCTGCGCGCGACGGGCTGGCTGAACGGGTGGCGGCTGACCTTCGGCGGCGAACACATGGGCTGGGAGGGCGCGCTCGCCACGATCGTGGAGGCGCCGGGCGCGCAGGTCTTCGTCGCGCTGTACGACCTCGCGCCCATGGACGAGGACTCGATGGACCGCTGGGAGGGTGTCGGCCTCGACATCTACCGCCGGATGCGCGTGCGCGTACACACCCTGGAGGGCCAGGAACCGGCCTGGGTGTACGTCCTCAACGGCTACGAGGGCGGCCTGCCCTCGGCCCGCTACCTGGGCGAGGTCGCGGACGCGGCGGAGTCGGCGGGCGCGCCGCACGACTATGTGATGGAGCTCCGCAAGCACCCCTGCTGAGGCCGCCGGGGCGCTCGCCCGTCGGCCCGGGGAGCGCCTTTCTCGTTGGAAACGACAAGACAACGATCCCCATCCCGTGAGCTCTGTCATCTACGCGCGTAGGCCCTGACCGGCTACCCTCATCGGCGTGAACGCATCTCTCCTTCCGGACGACATCCAGGGCGCCACCCCTCATGATCCGAGGGTCGCCGCCGACGCCGCCGCCGCGCGCCTGCGCGAACTGACCGGCGCCGAGACCCACGACGTCGCCCTTGTGATGGGCTCCGGCTGGGCGCCGGCCGTGAACGCCCTCGGCACCCCCGACGCCGAGCTGCAGGTCACCGAGCTGCCCGGTTTCCCGCCGCCGGCGGTGGAGGGCCACGGCGGCACCGTCCGCTCGTACAAGATCGGTGCGAAGCGGGCCCTGGTCTTTCTGGGCCGCACCCACTACTACGAGGGCCGCGGAGTCGCCGCCGTCGCGCACGGCGTCCGTACCGCCGTCGCCGCCGGCTGCAAGACGATCGTCCTCACCAACGGCTGCGGCGGTCTGCGCGCGGGCATGCGCCCCGGCCAGCCGGTCCTCATCAGCGACCACATCAACCTGACGGCCACCTCCCCCATCATCGGCGCCAACTTCGTCGACCTCACCGACCTGTACTCCCCCCGCCTGCGCGCCCTGTGCAAGGAGATCGACCCCACGCTGGAGGAGGGCGTCTACGCCCAGTTCCCCGGCCCGCACTACGAGACGCCGGCGGAGATCCGCATGGCCCGCGTCATCGGGGCGGACCTGGTGGGCATGTCGACCGTGCTGGAGGCCATCGCGGCGCGCGAGGCGGGCGCGGAGGTGCTGGGCATCTCCCTGGTGACGAACCTCGCCGCCGGCATGACGGGCGAGCCGCTGAACCACGAGGAGGTCCTCCAGGCGGGCCGCGACTCGGCGACGCGGATGGGCTCCCTGCTGGCACAGGTACTGGGCCGCCTGTAGAGACCGCACCAGAGGGCTCCGCCCACCCACACCCCGATCAGCCCGTCCGGCATTTGAGGACAAGACCCGTTCAGGGCGACCGGGGGTCCGGGGCGCAGCCCCCGGGGACAGGACGGGAAGGGCTCCACCCACACCCCGATCAGCCCGTCCGGCATTTGAGGACAAGACCCGTTCAGGGCCGACCGGGGGTCCGGGGCGCAGCCCCCGGGGACAGGACGGGTAGGGGCGGCGGGGGCGAGAAACCCGTCCCGCAAACCCCCCGGCCACCTACGAACCGAAACGAGAGGTCGACCCAAGTGCACGCCGATGTCATCGCACAGGCCAAGGCATGGCTGGCCGAGGACCCCGACGCGGAGACCCGTGAGGAACTCGCCGAACTGATCGACGCCAAGGACGTCACCGAGCTCGCCGAACGGTTCAGCGGCACCCTCCAGTTCGGTACGGCGGGCCTGAGGGGCGAGCTCGGCGCCGGGCCCATGCGGATGAACCGGTCCGTGGTCATCCGCGCCGCCGCCGGCCTCGCCGCGTACCTCAAGGCGAACGGCCAGGACGGCGGACTCGTCGTCATCGGCTACGACGCCCGCCACAAGTCGGCCGACTTCGCCCGGGACACGGCCGCCGTGATGTTGGGAGCGGGCCTGCGCGCGGCCGTCCTGCCTCGCCCCCTGCCCACCCCCGTCCTGGCGTACGCCATAAGGCACCTAGGCGCGGTCGCCGGCGTGGAGGTCACCGCCAGCCACAACCCGCCCCGCGACAACGGCTACAAGGTCTACCTCGGCGACGGCTCCCAGATCGTGCCCCCGGCGGACGCCGAGATCGCGGCCCAGATCGACGCCATCCCGTCCCTCACCACCGTCTTCCGCCCCACCACCGGCTGGGAGACCCTCGACGACGCCGTCCTCGACGCCTACCTCGCCCGCACGGACGCCGTCCTCGCCCCCGGCTCCCCCCGTACGGCCCGCACGGTGTACACGGCGATGCACGGCGTCGGCAAGGAAACCCTCCTCGCCGCCTTCGCCCGCGCGGGCTTCCCTCGGCCCGTCCTCGTCGCCGAACAGGCCGACCCCCACCCCGACTTTCCGACCGTGGCCTTCCCCAACCCGGAAGAGCCCGGCGCGATGGACCTCGCCTTCGCGAAGGCCCGCGAGACCGACCCCGACCTGATCATCGCCAACGACCCGGACGCCGACCGCTGCGCGGTGGCCGTGAAGGACGACGGCGACTGGCGGATGCTCAGCGGCGACGAGGTCGGCGCCCTCCTCGCCACCCACCTGGTGGCCCGAGGAGCCCGCGGCACCTTCGCCGAGTCGATCGTGTCCTCCTCCCTCCTCGGCCGTATCGCCGAGAAGGCCAACCTGCCGTACGAGGAGACCCTCACCGGCTTCAAGTGGATCGCCCGTGTCGAGGGCCTGCGCTTCGGTTACGAGGAGGCCCTCGGCTACTGCGTCGACCCGGACGGCGTACGCGACAAGGACGGCATCACGGCCGCCCTCCTGATCACGGAACTCGCGTCGACGCTGAAGGAGGAGAACCGCAGCCTCCTCGACCTCCTCGACGACATCGCCGTCGAGCACGGCCTGCACGCCACCGGTCAGCTCGCGGTCCGCGTCGAGGACCTGTCGGTCATCGCCGACGCGATGCGGCGCCTGCGCGAACAGCCCCCGACCCGCCTCGCCGGCCTGCCGGTCACGAGGGCCGAGGACCTCAGCCAAGGCACGGACACGCTTCCACCCACCGACGGCCTGCGCTACACGCTCGACGGCGCCCGGGTCATCGTCCGCCCCAGCGGCACCGAGCCGAAGCTGAAGTGCTACCTGGAGGTCGTCGTCCCGGTCGCCGCGCACGCCGATCTCCCGGCGGCCCGCAGGAGGGCGACGGAACTGCTGGCGACGATCAAGCGGGACCTGTCGACGGCGGCCGGCATCTGATCCGTACGCGACAGATCCAGGCCCGGGGACGGGGTGCCCCCGAGACAACTCGGAGGCACCCCATCGGGTGATTTCCCCAGGCAGGCTGACGCGGGCTCCAGGTCCCGCCCCACCCCGCGGGCAACGGTGGACCGGTAGCACCCCGCCGAGCCTGCCTGGAGCCGCCGCCGTGTCCTCGACCGCCTTCCGGCCGACACCCCGAGCGACCACCGAGACCACCCCGGCGGCAACCGTGCCCCCCGCGGCCACCGGCCGGCCGGTCCGTCGCGATCAGGATCGCCACCAGCACCGCCCCGGCCATCGCCGGACCCACGCATCCGCCCCTACCCCGCGGTCGTCCCGACAGCGGCCCGGACAGGCTCGCCGTACACCGGGGCGTACACGGTGCCGGTCTGGCGCGGCGCGCCGTGACCGTCGGCGCCGGCCCGCGGCCGCCTCACCCCGCTCACCCCTGACCCTCCACCCGTCCCGCGCATCCGCCCCTACCCCTCGGTCGTCCCGACAGCTGCCCGGACAGGCTCGCCGTACACCGGGGCGTACACGGTGCCGGTATGGCGCGGCGCACCGTGAGCGACGGCGACGGCCCGCGGCCGCCTCACCCCGCTCACCCCTGACCCTCAACCCGTCCCGCGCATCCGCCCCTACCCCACGGTCGTCCCGACAGCAGCCCTGACAGGCTCGCCGTACACCGGGGCGTACACGGTGCCGGTATGGCGCGGCGCGCCGTGACCGTCGGCGACGGCCCGCGGCCGCCTCCCCCCGTCGCGATCAGGATCGCCACCAGCACCGCCCCGGCCATCGCCGGACCCACGCATCCGCCCCTACCCCACGGTCGTCCCGACAGCCGCCCGGACAGGCTCGCCGTACTCCGGGGCGTACACGGTGCCGGTCTGGCGCGGCGCGCCGTGACCGTCGGCGACGGCCCGCGGCCGCCTCACCCCGTCGCGATCAGGATCGCCAGCAGCACCGCCCCGGTCACCGCCGGTCCCATGACCTCGTAGGCCCACCGCACGGTCACCTCGCCCTGCGCCGCCTCCGACTTCGCCTGGGCCTTCAGCAGCTCCCGCAGCTCGTCCATGATCCGGTCGTTCTGGGCGCGCACCGGCCCGTCCGGCACCGCGGTCCGGCCCCCGGCCCGCATCCCCCCGGCCCCGGACAGCCCGCCGAACGCGCCGCCCCGCCCGGCCCCGTCCGCACCGCGCCGCTCCTCACGCCGAGCCGCCTTCTTCCGCCCCCGCAGCGACACGGGCACGGCCCACAGCTGGAACTTCCTGCCGGAGGCGACGGCCTCGTTCGAGTAGCTGGAGCGCAGCGCCTCGATCTGCCCCCACGGCAGCACGATCACGCGGAAGGGGTTGCGGATGCGCAGCCGTTCCTCGTTCGCGAACACGGCGGGGCGCAGTGAGAAGGCCACGACCAGCGGCACCACGAGGATCAGCGCGGCGAGTGCCAGCCACGGTGTGCGGTCCTCGCCGGTGACGATCGCGTCGATGCCGAGCCAGCCGGTGATGCCGAGCAGCAGGAAACCGCCGGCCATGCCCGCGGGCGACCGGTAGATCCGGTCCGGCGACGGGGGAACCGAGGGCTGCGGCGCTGGTGACTGGGGCTCCGGGGTCGTCATGGTCCCGATTCTGCCCGAAGCCCCCGGCGACGCCGGAACGTGGTGCCGCCGTACCGGACGCCCAGCGGATGAGCACCTGATATGTCCGTCGGGGTGTACAGCCGCTACGCGCGTAGATATGCTCGGCTTGTGACCATGCCCACCACTGCATCCGCTGCACACGCTCTCGCCGACGTGACCGCGTCCGACAGCACGCTGCGCCGCTTCCTCCACGGGTTGCCCGGCGTGGACGCGGTCGGCCTGGAGGCGCGCGCCGCCTCGCTCGGCACCCGTTCCATCAAGACGACCGCGAAGGCGTACGCCATCGACCTCGCCATCTCGATGGTCGACCTGACGACGCTGGAAGGCGCGGACACCCCGGGCAAGGTCCGGGCGCTCGGCGCCAAGGCGGTCCGCCCCGACCCGACCGACCGTACGGCCCCCGCGACCGCGGCCGTCTGCGTCTACCCGGACATGGTGGCCACCGCCAAGGAGGCCGTCGCCGGCTCCTCGGTGAAGGTCGCCTCGGTCGCCACCGCCTTCCCGGCGGGCCGCGCCGCGCTCTCCGTGAAGCTGGCGGACGTCCGCGAGGCGGTCGCCGCGGGCGCCGACGAGATCGACATGGTCATCGACCGCGGGGCGTTCCTCGCGGGCAACTACACCAAGGTGTTCGACGAGATCGTCGCCGTGAAGGAGGCCTGCGCGGGCGCCGCCCGCCTCAAGGTCATCTTCGAGACGGGCGAGCTGTCGACGTACGACAACATCCGCCGCGCCAGCTGGCTCGGCATGCTCGCCGGAGCCGACTTCATCAAGACGTCCACCGGCAAGGTCGCCGTCAACGCGACGCCCGCGAACACCCTCCTCATGCTGGAGGCGGTCCGCGACTTCCGCGCCCAGACCGGGGTACAGGTCGGCGTGAAGCCGGCCGGCGGGATCCGCACGAGCAAGGACGCGATCAAGTTTCTCGTTCTGGTGAACGAGACCGCGGGCGAGGATTGGCTGGACAACCACTGGTTCCGCTTCGGCGCCTCCTCGCTCCTGAACGACCTGCTGATGCAGCGTCAGAAGCTGGCCACCGGCCGTTACTCCGGCCCCGACTACGTGACGGTGGACTGATCACCATGGCATCCGCATTCGAGTACGCACCCGCACCGGAGTCCCGCTCCGTCGTCGACATCGCGCCCTCCTACGGCCTGTTCATCGACGGCGAGTTCACCGAGGCCGCCGACGGCAAGGTCTTCAAGACGGTCTCCCCGTCGACCGAGGAGGTCCTCTCCGAGATCGCCCAGGCGGGCTCCGAGGACGTCGACCGCGCGGTGCGGGCCGCCCGCAAGGCCTTCGCGAAGTGGTCGGCGCTGCCGGGCTCCGAGCGCGCGAAGTACCTCTTCCGCATCGCCCGCATCATCCAGGAGCGCAGCCGCGAACTGGCCGTCCTGGAGACGCTGGACAACGGCAAGCCGATCAAGGAGACGAGGGACGCCGACCTGCCCCTGGTCGCCGCGCACTTCTTCTACTACGCGGGCTGGGCCGACAAGCTCGACCACGCGGGCTTCGGCGCGAACCCGCGCCCGCTCGGCGTGGCCGGCCAGGTCATCCCGTGGAACTTCCCGCTCCTGATGCTGGCGTGGAAGATCGCCCCGGCGCTGGCGACCGGCAACACGGTCGTCCTGAAGCCGGCCGAGACGACCCCGCTCAGCGCGCTGTTCTTCGCGGACATCTGCCGCCAGGCGGGCCTGCCCCGGGGTGTCGTCAACATCCTCCCGGGATACGGCGACACGGGCGCGGCCCTCGTCGAACACCCCGACGTGAACAAGGTGGCCTTCACCGGTTCCACGGCGGTCGGCAGGGCGATCGCCCGCCAGGTGGCGGGCACGAGGAAGAAGGTCACCCTCGAACTCGGCGGCAAGGGCGCCAACATCGTCTTCGACGACGCCCCGATCGACCAGGCCGTCGAGGGCATCGTGAGCGGCATCTTCTTCAACCAGGGCCAGGTGTGCTGCGCGGGCTCCCGGCTGCTGGTCCAGGAGTCGATCCAGGACGAGCTGCTGGACTCCCTGAAGCGCAGGCTCTCCACCCTCCGCCTCGGCGACCCGCTGGACAAGAACACGGACATCGGCGCGATCAACTCCGCCGAGCAGCTCTCCCGCATCACCACGCTCGTCGAGGCGGGCGAGGCGGAGGGCGCCGAGCGCTGGTCCGCGGCCTGCGAACTGCCCTCGTCCGGCTACTGGTTCGCCCCGACGCTCTTCACGAACGTCACCCAGGCGCACGCCATCGCCCGCGACGAGATCTTCGGCCCGGTGCTGTCGGTCCTCAGCTTCCGCACCCCGGACGAGGCCGTCGCCAAGGCCAACAACAGTCAGTACGGCCTGTCGGCGGGCATCTGGACGGAGAAGGGCTCCCGCATCCTGGCGGTGGCGAACAAGCTCCGCGCGGGCGTCGTCTGGTCCAACACGTTCAACAAGTTCGACCCGACCTCGCCGTTCGGCGGCTACAAGGAGTCGGGCTTCGGCCGCGAGGGCGGTCGTCACGGCCTGGAGGCGTACCTCGATGTCTGAGAAGTCCGAGAAGGCGGAGAAGGCGGAGAGGACCGAGCGGCTGTCGGTCTTCAAGACCTACAAGCTGTACGTCGGCGGGAAGTTCCCGCGTTCCGAGAGCGGCCGGGTGTACGAGGTGACGACGAAGACATCAGACGCTGACGCGGCGGGGAAGGGCAGGTGGCTGGCCAACGCGCCGCTCGCCTCCCGCAAGGACGCCCGTGACGCGGTCGTGGCCGCCCGCAAGGCGTTCGGCGGCTGGTCCGGGGCGACCGCGTACAACCGCGGCCAGATCCTCTACCGCGTCGCGGAGATGCTGGAGGGCCGCAGGAGCCAGTTCGTCCACGAGGTCGCCGACGCCGAGGGCCTGTCGAAGTCCAAGGCCGCCGAGCAGGTGGACGCCACGATCGACCGCTGGGTCTGGTACGCGGGCTGGACCGACAAGATCGCTCAGGTGGTCGGCGGCGCCAACCCGGTGGCGGGCCCGTACTTCAACCTCTCCTCCCCCGAGCCGACGGGCGTGGTCGTGGTCCTCGCCCCTCAGGAGTCGTCCTTCCTGGGCCTGGTCTCGGTCCTCGCCCCGGTGATCGCGACCGGCAACACGGCGATCGTGATCGCGAGCGAGAAGTCCCCGCTCCCGGCCCTGTCCCTGGGCGAGGTCCTCGCCACCTCCGACCTGCCCGGCGGGGTCGTGAACATCCTCTCCGGCCGTACGGCGGAGATCGCGGCGCCTCTCGCGGCACACCAGGACGTCAACGCGATCGATCTGGCCGGCGCCGGCACCGACGATGGCCTGGCGAAGGAACTGGAGATCGCGGCGGCGGACAACCTGAAGCGCGTCCTTCGTCCACAGCCTGTGGACAACTGGTCGGCCACCCCCGGCATCGACCGCATGACGGCGTTCCTGGAGACGAAGACGGTCTGGCACCCGACGGGTTCGCTGGGCGCGTCCGGCTCCGCGTACTGACAGCCGCCGAAGACCGGAGAGCCGCGCCTCCCCTCCGTCCAGGGGCAGGCGCGGCTCTCTGCCGTGCTCAGCCGTCGCCCAGCAGCCCCGCGTCCTGCCCGACCACCGGCATGCTCCCGATCGACTGCGCCTGCGCGACCGGCCCGGTCAGCGCCTGCGAGGTCAGCGGCTTGAAGTCGGCCGGCTGGGTGCCGACGCCGTTGTCGAGGGGGTCGACTCCGGTGCCGGCGAGCGGGTTGGGCTTGAGGCCGGCGACCGGGCCGGTGACATAGCCGACGGTGCCGGTGAGGGCCTGCACCCCGGCCTGCGGGTCGACGTTGCCCAGCGAGGCGGGGCGGGGGCGCGTCACGTCGGCGACCGGCTCGGTGGCAGCGGCGGCCGTCGCCGCGCCTGCTCCCAGGGCCGCGCCCGCGGTCGCGAGGGCGACCAGGGCGTGCGGGGCGGTCGGGTTCTGGGAGGACGCGTGTCGGACCATCGTTTCTGCCACCTTCTGCTTGCTTCGATCTGCACAGGGTAATGAGGTCGACACGAAGGGTAGTTGACGTGTGACGCGCGCTTCAAAGCCGACCCACGGGGTCGTAGGGGGGCCGCCGGATGCCTCACACTGGTGTCCCGTGAGCTCCCAACCACCCATACCGACGCGAGTCGTGCTGCTCTGCGGCCCTTCCGGCTCCGGCAAGTCCCTCCTCGCCGCCCGTTCCGGCCTGCCGGTCCTGCGGCTGGACGACTTCTACAAGGAGGGCGACGACCCGACGCTGCCGCTGGTGGCGGGGAGCTCCGACATCGACTGGGACCACCCGGACTCGTGGGACGCGGACACCGCGATCGCCGCGATCGTGGACCTGTGCCGCACGGGCCGGACAAAGATCCCCGTCTACGACATCTCGCTGAGCGCCCGCACCGGCGAGGAGTCGGTCGAGGTGGGCCGCACCCCGCTGTTCATCGCGGAGGGCATCTTCGCCGCCGAGATCGTCACCCGCTGCCGGGACCTCGGCGTCCTCGCCGACGCCCTGTGCCTGAGCCGGGGCCCGCTGCGGACCTTCCGCCGCCGCTTCCTGCGCGACCTGCGGGAAGGCCGTAAGTCCGTGCCCTTCCTCCTGCGTCGCGGCTGGCGCCTGATGCGCTCCGAACGCTCCATCGTGGCCCGCCAGACGGCGCTCGGCGCTCACGCCTGCGACAAGGACGAGGCCCTGGGCCGCCTGGCCGCGGCTGCGGCGGGCCGCCGCCCGGCCGCGACGTCGGCCTCGAAGAGCTGACCGCGGCCGCCTGACCGCCGTACGGGCCGGCCGCCGCACGGGCTGCCGCCGTACACGCGAAAACGGGACTGGACGGGCCCCCCGGCCCTCCAGTCCCGCTCCCTTGGTGCTCCCCCGTGCTTTCCCCCCAAGGCCCCCGTGGCCCCCTGCGGTTCCCGTGACCCCGTGATCCCCCGTGGGCCCCTCCCCGGTTACCGCTCCCCCGTTACTTGCTTCCCCCCGACCTTCAGGCGACGAGCTCCCCGAAGGCGCTTTCCTCGTCACGGCCGAAGCTGAGGACGTCGTCCTCGCGCAGCCGGCGGAGTGACCGCCAGATGCTGGACTTCACCGTGCCGACACTGATGTCGAGGATCTCGGCGATCTCCGGGTCCGTGCGGCCCTCGTAGTAACGAAGGACCAGCATGGTGCGCTGGAGTTCCGGCAGCCGGGCGAGCGCCTGCCACAGGACCGCGCGCAGTTCCGTGCCGCGCATCGCGTCCGTGTCGCCGGGCGTCTCCGGCAGTTCCTCGGTCGGGTACTCGTTCAGCTTGCGGCGGCGCCACGCGCTGATGTGCAGGTTGGTCATGGTGCGGCGGAGGTAGCCCCCGACCGCGGCCTTGTCACTGATCCGGTCCCACGCCCGGTACGTCGAGAACAGCGCGCTCTGCAGCAGGTCCTCGGCCTCGAAGCGATCGCCGGTGAGGTGATAGGCGGTTGCGTACAGGGAGGCGCGGCGCTCCTGGACGTAGGCGGTGAACTCCGCCTCCGACAGCGAACGACGCTCCCCCGTGTCCTCCCTGTACGCGCTTCCCCCGTGTGCTTCCCCCGTGAAACCGTCAACCACCGTCATGTATCCGGTGTGCTGACGCCCGGTGCCGCGAGCGCACCCCCGCCCGCTCACGGCACCGGACTTCTCGGAACCCCGGCCCCCGTTCACGTCGTGCAGACGCGTGATCACTGCGCTCGTGCTGTTGCCGTGCAGCGTGTTCATCTCGCGCCCCCCGTCGTGGACTTCCGGTGTTTCGCCTTGCTTCCTTGCCTGTGCCGAGAAGCTTGCCCGGACCACTTCATGGCCGTGTCCGCCGACTGTCACAGACCTGTCACAGGCCCCCCTCGGATGCCGCTCACGGGCGTGGCACAGTCCCCACACAGACAAGAGCGTTACCGGCGCGTAGAAATACAGGTTCGGGCCGGAGAAATACAGGTGTCGCAGCCCCGGCCCACCATGGGTCAGAATGACCCCCGTGCCTTCCCTGTTGCTGATCGAGGACGACGACGCCATCCGTACGGCCCTGGAGCTGTCTCTGACGCGCCAGGGACACCGGGTTGCCACCGCTGCCACTGGCGAGGACGGCCTGCAGCTGCTGCGCGAGCAGCGGCCCGATCTGATCGTGCTGGACGTGATGCTGCCCGGCATCGACGGGTTCGAGGTGTGCCGGCGCATCCGGCGCACGGACCAGTTGCCGATCATTCTGCTGACCGCGCGCAGCGACGACATCGACGTGGTGGTCGGACTGGAGTCCGGTGCCGACGACTATGTCGTCAAGCCCGTGCAGGGGCGCGTCCTCGACGCCCGGATCCGGGCCGTGCTGCGGCGCGGCGAGCGGGAGGCCAACGACGCGGCCACGTTCGGGTCCCTGGTCATCGACCGCGCGGCCATGACCGTGACCAAGAACGGCGAGGACCTCCAGCTCACCCCGACCGAGCTCAGGCTGCTGCTCGAACTGAGCCGCCGGCCCGGGCAGGCCCTGTCGCGGCAGCAGTTGCTGCGCCTGGTGTGGGAGCACGACTATCTCGGCGACTCGCGGCTGGTGGACGCCTGTGTGCAGCGGCTGCGCGCCAAGGTGGAGGACGTGCCCTCGTCCCCGACGCTGATCCGTACCGTGCGTGGCGTGGGTTATCGGCTGGACACTCCTCAGTGACCGAAGCGCAAGGGGGGGTCCGCGGCTGGGCCGCGGCCCGCAAGGGAACCTGGACACGGCTGCGGTTCACCAGCCTGCGCCTGCGGCTGGTCGTCGTGTTCGGTCTGGTGGCGCTGACCGCCGCCGTGTCCGCGTCCGGCATCGCCTACTGGCTCAACCGGGAGGCCGTCCTCACGCGTACCCAGGACGCCGTGCTGCGCGACTTCGAGCAGGAGATGCAGAACCGCGCGGGCTCGCTGACCCGGACCCCCACCCAGGACGAACTGCAGCACACGGCGGGGCAGATGGCGAACAGCAGCCAGCGCTTCAGCGTGCTGCTGGTCGCCCAGGACGAGAGCGGCGCGACGGTGTACGGCAACTCCGGCGCGCTGGACGGCTTCTCGCTCCAGGACGTGCCCGCCTCCCTGCGCGAGGCGGTGAACAGGGAGCAGAAGGTCACCTCGACCAACAAGTACGCGTACCACCTGTACTGGCAGCGGATAGTCAGCGACGGCACCCCCTACCTGGTGGCCGGTACGAAGGTGATCGGCGGCGGGCCGACCGGCTACATGCTCAAGTCGCTGGAGCCGGAGGCCAAGGACCTCAACTCCCTCGCCTGGTCGCTCGGGATCGCCACCGGCCTGGCGCTGATCGGCTCCGCGCTGCTCGCGCAGGCCGCCGCCACGACCGTCCTGAAGCCGGTGCACCGGCTCGGGGTCGCCGCCCGGCGGCTCGGGGAGGGGAAGCTGGACACGCGGCTGCGGGTGTCCGGTACCGACGAACTCGCCGACCTGTCACGGACGTTCAACAACGCGGCCGCGGCGCTGGAGAAACGCGTGGACGACATGGCGGCGCGGGAGGACGCGTCCCGGCGGTTCGTGGCGGACATGTCGCACGAGCTGCGGACGCCGCTGACCGCCATCACCGCCGTCACGGAGGTGCTGGAGGAGGAGCTGGAGTCGGGCGGCATCGATCCCATGGTCGATCCGGCGGTACGGCTCGTGGTCAGCGAGACGCGGCGGCTCAACGACCTCGTCGAGAACCTCATGGAGGTCACCCGGTTCGACGCCGGTACCGCCCGGCTGGTCGTCGACGACGTGGACGTCGTCGACCAGATCACCGCCTGCATCGACGCGCGGGCCTGGCTGGACGCGGTGGAGCTGGACGCCGAGCGCGGTATCCACGCCCGTCTCGACCCGCGCCGCCTGGACGTGATCCTGGCGAACCTCGTCGGCAACGCGCTCAAGCACGGCGGGTCGCCGGTGCGGGTCGCCGTGCGGGCGGCCGACGAGGAGGTCGTCATCGAGGTGCGGGACCACGGACCGGGCATCCCCGAGGACGTCCTGCCGCACGTCTTCGACCGGTTCTACAAGGCCAGCGCCTCCCGGCCGCGCTCCGAGGGCAGCGGCCTGGGCCTGTCCATCGCCCTGGAGAACGCCCACATCCACGGCGGCGAGATCACGGCCGCCAACTCCGCCGAGGGCGGCGCGGTGTTCACGCTGCGGCTGCCGCGGGACTCGTACCCGCTCACGGAGGAAGCCGACGAAGGTGAGAAGGGCCCGGAGGACGCCTGATGAACGTACGACGTCTGCTGGCGCTCCCCGCGCTCGCCCTGCTCCTCGCCGGATGCGGCATCCGGGCCACCGAGGTGCCGACCGACTTCGGCCCCGCGCCCTCCCGGGTGCGCTGCTCCCTGTCCGAGCCGGACGTCTCCACGCAGGCCTCGCGCGGGCTGCCGGTGCAGGTGTTCCTGCTGTGCGGTTCGTCACTGGTGGCCGTCGACCGGACCGTGCGCGTGCCGGACGGCACTGCCGACTCCACGCGGCGGGTGCTGGTCGCGCAGGGGCTGCTGGACGAACTCGCCGCGACGCCGTCGGCCGCGGAGAAGGAGGCCGGGTACACCACCGACGTGCGCGGCGGCATGACGGTGAGCGGACCGCGCGCCGGGGATCCCGAGGACGCCCTGCGTCTGAGCACCCCGCCGGGCGACCTGACCTCCTACTCCCTCGCCCAGCTCGTCTGCACCTTCTCCGACTCGGCGGCCGCGGAGGGCGACGGCTCCGTCATCCTCGGCGGGCCCGACAGCGCACCTCTGCGCCGCTACGAGTGCACCGACGAGGTCCGCTCCCGTCCGGGCAGCAAGGAGCCGCCGTCGGGCGAGGTGACGGGCGGCTGACGTACGGGTGTGGCGCAAGCCTCATGCACGTACCCCTGGGTGTCCCGGAACCGTTCGTGCCGGAGGCCGCGTCTAGGGGGGCGTGCAGCGTCAAGGCTCCATCGGCGGCAGTGCCGCGATTCGCATCCGTGTGACGGGAGGTGTCCTCCTCGTCGCACACCTCGTGTTCGTCGCCTGGTTCACGCTGCGTCCACTGGACGTCCCCTGGGTGATGCCACCCAACCTGCATCCGCTGGCCGGCATCCGGGCGGATGCGGCGCTCGGCTGGCAGGAGGGCGTCCGGCGCATCGCCGAGGGGCTCGCGCTGCTGGCCCCGCTGGGCGTGCTGCTGCCGATGGCGCACGGCAGGCTCACGGTCTCTCCGCTCGCCTCCCTGCTCCGGACGATGGCGGCCGGCGCCCTGATCTCGCTGGGCATCGAACTGCTCCAGACCGCGGTGCCCGGACAGGTCGTGGACATCGACTCGCTGCTCCTGAACACGGCGGGCGTCGCCCTCACCCACGCGGCGCTCGTGCCCGCGGCCCGCGCCTGGCTGCGCCGCAGGACCGAGCGGGTCGGGAGCCGCCCCGTCCGCCAGGAGGACGCTCCTCAGGGTCGGACCCCGACGATTCCCAGGGTCGGGATCGCACCGTAGAGCGATGCTTTGCCCTCTTCGTCTCCGTACCGTGGTTGTCAGATGAGGCGAACAACAAGGTCGCCTCCGACAGACGCTCACGAAGGAGCCGACATGTCCCGCCTCGCCCGCCCCACCAACGGCCGCATGATCGGCGGAGTGTGTGCCGCGCTGGCGCAGCGCTTCGGCACCTCCGCCACCACGATGCGCGTGATCTTCGTCGTCTCGTGCCTGCTGCCCGGCCCGCAGTTCCTGCTCTACATCGCGCTGTGGATCCTGTTCCCGTCCGAGGACAAGGCCGCGCGCACGGCCTGGTAGTCGCGTAAGCGCGTACGCCGGTGGGGCGCACCCCGTGTCCAAGGGTGCGCCCCACCGGCGCGTTCGGAGGCGGTGCGGATCAGCCGAGCGGGATCCCGTTCACCGGCAGGCCCTGCGCGGGCAGGCCGGCGCCACCGACCGGCAGCCCGCCGAGCAGACCGGCGACCGGCGCGGTCGAGCCCTCGGAGAGCACCTTCTGCGCGACCGGCTGCACGGCCGCCGGGCTCGTGGTGAGCGCCGGCTGCGCCTGGGACAGCGCCTCACCGGCCCCCGGCAGGGACTCGGTGACGCCCTCCGCCGGCAGCGTCTGGGTGACGCCGCCCAGCGCCTGGGTGGCGTCCGGGACGGCCGGGGCGGCGTTCGCGGCGCCCGCACCGGCGGCGGCGAAGGCGGCACCGAGAGCGGCGACACCGAGGGTCTTGGCAGCAGACTGCTTCATTAAAACGCGTCCTTGAATGGGATGACGGTGATGTGAGCGGTCCCCGACCGTAAACACGCCGCGCCACCCGCCGCAAACAACGAAATGCGGACGGATCGTGAAAGCCCGTCCGCATTCCGGGTCAGCGAATTTCCCGTCTCAGCCCTCCGCACCCACAGAACCGCTGGTGGAGGCGGTCTGCTGGAACAGCCATTCGGACTTCAGCTCGGCATATCCGGGCTTGACCACGTCATTGATCATCGCGAGCCGTTCATCGAATGGAATGAACGCTGATTTCATCGCATTGACGGAGAACCACTGCAGGTCTTCGAGTGTGTAACCGAACGCCTCGACAAGGTGCTCGAATTCCCGGGTCATGCTGGTGCCGGACATCAGGCGGTTGTCCGTGTTCACGGTCGCCCGGAAGTGCAGCCGGCGCAGCAGCCCGATGGGGTGCTCGGCGTACGAGGCCGCGGCCCCGGTCTGGAGGTTGGAGCTGGGGCACAGCTCCAGCGGGATCCGCTTGTCCCGTACGTAGGAGGCGAGCCGCCCGAGCTGGACCGAGCCGTCCTCGTGGACCTGGATGTCGTCGATGATGCGCACGCCGTGGCCGAGCCGGTCGGCGCCGCACCACTGCAGGGCCTGCCAGATGGACGGCAGTCCGAAGGCCTCCCCGGCGTGGATGGTGAAGTGGTTGTTCTCGCGCTTGAGGTACTCGAACGCGTCGAGGTGCCGGGTGGGCGGGAACCCGGCCTCGGCGCCGGCGATGTCGAAGCCGACCACGCCCAGGTCGCGGTACCGGTTGGCGAGTTCGGCGATCTCCAGGGCACGGGCGGCGTGCCGCATGGCGGTGAGCAGGGCGCCGACGCGGATGCGGTGGCCGTTGGCACGGGCCCGGCGTTCGCCTTCCCGGAAGCCCTCGTTGACGGCCTCGACGACCTCTTCGAGGCTCAGGCCGGCGGACAGGTGCTGTTCGGGGGCGTATCGCACCTCCGCGTAGACGACTCCGTCCTCGGCGAGGTCCTCGGCGCACTCGGCGGCGACCCGGACGAGCGCGTCCCGGGTCTGCATCACGCCGACGGTGTGCGAGAAGGTCTCCAAGTACCGCTCCAGGGAACCGGAGTCGGCGGCCTCGCGGAACCAGATGCCGAGCTTTTCGGGGTCGGTCTCCGGGAGGTGGGTATACCCGGTCTCCCGGGCGAGGTCGACGATCGTGCCGGGGCGCAGCCCGCCGTCGAGATGGTCGTGCAGCAGAACCTTGGGCGCCCGGCGGATCTGGTCCGAGCTCGGGGTGGTTCCCTTCGGGGCAGTCTGGCTCGTCATTTCCGCACTCTAACGCCTACGCGCGTAGATGGCGCGCTGTACGAAATCGTCGATACGTAACGGTGACCGCACGTACTAGTGGCGTACACCCGCGCTTCTGACACTGTTCTGTCATGGCACAGCAAGCGACGCCGGTTCGCACGGCCCGGCTCGGGCGGGCACTGGGACCGGAGCCGACGGCGGTGAGCGGGGTGGTGCTGCTGCTCCCCGGCGGCGACGAGGTCTCCGGCCGCAGACCGTCTCCCCTGATGGCGACCGCGTCCGTACGCGCGTTGGGCCGCCGGCTGGCACGTACGGGCCGTGACGACGGCCTGGTCACGCATGTCGTCCACTACCGCTATCGCGGCTGGAACGGCAGCGAGGCCCATCCGGCGCACGACACGTCCTGGGCGGTCGAGGAGGTCGTACGGCGCTACGGCGACGTCTCCGTCTGCCTGGTCGGCGTCGACATGGGCGGGCGCGCGGCGCTGCACGCGAGCGGGCACGAGGCCGTCAACTCCGTGGTGGCACTGGCCCCCTGGCTGCCCGAGGAGGACATGGCCGCCCCACCCGAACCGGTGAAGCAGCTCGTGGGACGCCGGGTGCTGATCGTGCACGGCACGAACGACGAACGTACCGATCCGGAGCTGTCGTTCCGGCTGGCGGCACGGGCGAAGAAGGCCAACCGGGACGTGTGCCGGTTCGAAGTCCATTCCGACGGACACGGGTTGCATCAGCACCGGGACGAAGTCCACGCGCTGGCGGCGGACTTCGTGATGGGGACGCTGTTCGGGCGGGCGCTGTCACGGCCGGTCCGGGACGCGTTGGCGGCGCCGCCGCCGCTGGGGTTGCGGATGCCGCTCGCCTCAGGCTTCGGGCAGTCCCTTCGCCGTTGAGGCTCGGGGTCGGTGGGGGGTGTGCGGGTTCGTGGGGGCTGGTCGCGCCCACGCGGCGGAGCCGCATGTCGACACAGCCCCGCGCCCTCAGGTCGGCAGCAGGTTGCCTCGTTTCGAGAGCAGGAACTTCTTGAAGGCGGCCACGGGCGGCGTATCCGGGTGGCCGTCCAGCCAGGCCACGCCGATCTCTCTGGCCGCCCGCGGGGCTGTGACCGTCAGTTCCACAACCCCCGGGCGAGGGAAGACGGGTGGGGGCAGGAGGGCTACCCCCAGGCCGGCCGCCACCAGACCCCTCAGCGTTTCCGCCTCCTCGCCCTCGAAGGCGACCCGGGGCTTGAAGCCGGCCTCCTGGCAGAGGTCGTCGGTGATGCGGCGCAGGCCGTAGCCGGGTTCGAGGGTGACGAAGGTTTCGTCGGCGGCCTCGGCGAGACGGACGCGCCGGCGGCCGGCGAGGGGGTGGTCGGCCGGGACGACCAGGCGGAGCTTCTGCTCGTCGAGGCGGCGGGCGACCAGGTCGGGGGCGTCCGGAACGGGAGAGGTGAGACACAGGTCCAGCTCGCCCGCGCGCAGCCGCTCGATCATCGCCTCGCCGTAGTTCTGGACGAGGCTGAAGCGGACTCGGGGATGGTCGGTGCGGAAGGCCTGAAGCAGGCCGGGCACGGTCTCGGCGCCCATGGTGTGCAGGAAGCCGAAGGCGACCTTGCCGGTGGCCGGGTCGGCGTCGGCGCGGACCTCGTCGGCGGCGCGCCGGATCTCGGCGAGGGCACGCTCGACGGAGCCGAGGAAGGTGCGGCCGGCGGGGGTGAGGGAGACCGTGCGGCCGCGGCGGGCGAACAGGTCGACGCCCAGGTCCTGTTCGAGCCGGACCATGGCCCTCGACAGGGTGGACTGCGGGACCTGCATCTCCTGGGCGGCGCGGGTGACGTGCTCGGTGCGGGCGACGCCGGCGAAGTACGCGAGGCGCGGGGCCAGCAACATCACCATGTCTTCTGTGTCACTGGACGGTGACAGGCGCGCCTGTGACCTCTGCTGATGCTCCATGGGAACGATTATGCCGATTCCATGCATTGGACGGATGATCGGGAGCGTACGTAACTTCGAGGCATGTCTCCCGCCAGTACCGGGGCGTCCACCATCGTGGGCGCCGCTGCTCCAGCCCCTGTCGTCGATTCCCGAGTGGCCCCGGGCGGCCCCGGTTACCGCCGGATGAGCTTCGCCCTCTTCCTCGCCGGTGTCGCGACCTTCGCCCTCCTCTACTCCACACAGGCCCTGCTGCCGCTGATCTCCGGCGACTTCGGGGTGGCGGCGAGCGAGGCGAGCTGGACGGTGGCGGCCGCGACCGGCGGACTGGCCCTGTTCGTCCTGCCGATGAGCGCCCTGTCGGAACGGTTCGGCCGTCGTACGGTGATGACGGCCTCGCTGGCCGTCGCGGTGACCGTCGGTCTCCTGGTCCCCTTCGCACCCTCGCTGACCGCGCTGATCGTGCTGCGGGCGGTGCAGGGCGCGGCGCTGGCGGGTCTGCCGGCCTCGGCGACGGCCTACCTCGCGGAGGAGGTCACGCCCAAGGCGCTGGTCACCGCGATCGGCCTGTTCGTCGCGGGCAACAGCGTCGGCGGGATGAGCGGCCGGGTCATCACCGGCTGGGTCGCGCAGGAGTGGGGCTGGCGGGTCGCGGTCGGCGTGATCGGCGTGATCGCGGTCGGCTGCGCGGTGGCCTTCCGGCTGCTGCTGCCCGCCCCACGGCACTTCGCGCCGGGCTCACTGCGGCCGCGGGTGCTGGCCCGCACGGTCCGTGACCACCTCTCCGACCCGCTGCTGCGCCGGCTGTACGCGATCGGCGCGCTGTTCATGACGGTGTTCGGCGGCGTCTACACGGTGATCGGATACCGGCTGACCGAGGCGCCCTTCGACCTGCCCCAGGGCATCATCGGGTCGATCTTCCTGGTCTACCTGGTGGGCACGGTGTCGGCGTCCACGGCCGGGCGGCTGGTCGGGCGCCTCGGCCGCCGGGGCGCGCTGTACGCGGCGGGCGGTACGACGACCACGGGTCTGCTGCTGTCCCTGGCCGACTCCCTTGCGCTGGTCCTGCTGGGACTGGTGCTGATCACGGCGGGCTTCTTCGCGGGGCACGCGGTCGCGTCGTCGGCGGTCAGCAAGACGGCGACGAAGGGGCGGGCGCAGGCCTCGGCCCTCTACCAGTCGTCCTACTACGTCGGCTCCAGCGCGGGCAGCACCGTCGGCGCGGTCGCCTTCCACGCGGGCGGCTGGGCCGGGACGGTGGGCGTCGGCCTGCTGGCGGTGCTCGGCGTCGTGACGATCACGGTGTTCGGGTCGCGGGCGGCGCGGGTCGCCGCGCGGCGGGTCCCTGTGCCGGCCCACTGACCTGGCCGTGCCAGAGGGCTCCGCCCCCTGGCACCCCCGGCCTCCGCCTGTCGCCCCGCCCGACCCGGTGGGGCGACAGGCGGAGGCCGGCCTCTCCCACCTGCTCCTTTCCCCACTCCCCAGGCCATTGTCAGTGCCCTGCGGTAGCTTCCGAAGTGCTGGGCGCAAAGGCGCGCGACAGAACGCCACAGGGGTGGGTGGACGACGATGAGTGACACGGTGACGACGGATCTTGACGTCAGGCTGGAGAAACACCGGACCGAGCTGACGGGGTACTGCTATCGCATGCTCGGCTCCTCCTTCGAGGCCGAGNGGCCATTGTCAGTGCCCTGCGGTAGCTTCCGAAGTGCTGGGCGCAAAGGCGCGCGACAGAACGCCACAGGGGTGGGTGGACGACGATGAGTGACACGGTGACGACGGATCTTGACGTCAGGCTGGAGAAACACCGGACCGAGCTGACGGGGTACTGCTATCGCATGCTCGGCTCCTCCTTCGAGGCCGAGGACGCGGTGCAGGACACGATGGTCCGGGCCTGGCGCAGCTACGAGAAGTTCGAGGGCCGCTCCAGCCTCCGCTCCTGGCTGTACCGCATCGCGACGAACGTGTGCCTGGACATGCTGACGGCCGGCAACAAACGCGCGAGGCCGATGGATCTCACCGACTCCACCCCCCTCGCCCGGGCCGCGCTGTCCCCCCGCCCGGACAACACCTGGCTGGAGCCGATGCCGGACGCACGCGTACTGCCGACGACCGAGGACCCGGCGGAGGCGGCCGTCGCCAAGGAGTCCGTGCGGCTGGCCTTCATGGCCGCCCTCCAGCAGCTCCCGGCCAAGCAGCGCGCGGTGCTGATCCTGCGTGAGGTGCTGGCGTGGAAGGCGAGCGAGGTCGCCGAGCTGCTCGACACCTCGGTCGCCTCGGTCAACAGCGCGCTGCAGCGGGCCCGGGCGACGCTCGCCGAGCGGGAGCAGCTTGGCGCGGACGCGGCCGTGTCCGACCCGCTGGACGACGAGCAGCAAAAGCTCCTGGACCGCTATGTGGCGGCGTTCGAGGGCTATGACATGACCGCTCTGACGGCCCTGCTGCACGAGGACGCCGTCATGACGATGCCGCCGTTCGACCTGTGGCTGACCGGCCCCTCGGACATCACCGGCTTCATGACGACGCTCGGTGCTCCCTGCGCGGGCTCACACCTGGTGCCGGTCCAGGTCAACGGTCTGCCGGGCTTCGCCCAGTACAAGCCGGACCCGGACAAGGGTGGCTTCATCCCGTGGGCGGTGCAGGTCCTCGAGATCTCACAGGGCCGGATCACCGGGTTCCACTGTTTCCTCGACACGCAGCGCTGGTTCCCGCTGTTCGGGCTGCCGCTCCGTCTCGAAGCGGAGGCCGACCAGGTCGAGGAGGGCGTGTAGGCCGGGGTCGGCATCGCGCAGCCGGATCCGGCCCCCGGCCCGCCGGGCGGTGAGCTCCAGCCGGGCCAGCAGGTCGACGGTGCCCAGCCCCGGCGGCCCTACCCCTCCGACGTCGCACACCACGGCCCTGGCACCACCGGCCTCCAGCAGCGCCCGCACCTCGTCGCACAGCCCGGTCACCTCGTCCCTGGTGACGGGGCCGGTCAGCACGAGTACTGCGGGTGTCATGGCGTCCACGAGCGGTAGACCGGCGGGGCGGGCGTAACTCATCGCGGCCGGCGTCTTCCCTCGCTGTCCGCCGACCGGGATCACATTGACCCGCCGCCCTCCTTCCCCGGAGGGTTGCCTGTATGCCCCACATATCGTCGCCGCCCCGGAGACCGCACGCCTTCCTCACCTGTGAGGAGGCTCCGTGCAGGGGGTGCTGACCGGCTTCGCGGTCATCGCCGTCGTCATCGGCGTCGGCTATGCGCTCGGGCGGGGCGGTCACCTCGGCGAACACGGCCGTGACGTCCTGACCAAGCTCGCGTTCCACGTGGCCTCACCCGCTCTGCTGTTCACCACGCTGGCCCGCACCGACCTGTCGCTGATCTTCTCCAGCCGCCTGGTCGTGACCGCGCTGAGCACGGCGGCCGCGGCGGGCGTCTTCGTCGCGGTGGGTGTCGTACGCGGCTGGGGAATCGGCCGCACGACGATCGGCGCCCTGTGCTCGGGCTACGTCAACTCCGGCAACCTCGGCATCCCGATCGCCGTGTACGTGCTGGGCGACGCCTCCCTGGTGGCACCGGTCCTGCTGTTCCAACTCCTCCTCCTGGCGCCGGTCGCGCTGACCATCCTGGACCTGTCGGGCAGGGGCCAGAAGGGGCCGCTGTGGCAGCGGCTGCTCACACCGTTGCGCAATCCGATCGCGGTGGGCTCGCTGGCCGGGGTCCTGGTGTCGGCGAGCGGGATGCGGATCCCGGCCGCCGTCATGAATCCGGTCACCCTGATCGGCAACATGTCCGTCCCGGCGGTCCTGCTCGCCTTCGGCATCTCCCTGTGCGGCAGCACGATGCCGGGCCGGGGCCCGGACCGCCACCTCGTGCTGCTGTCGGTGGCGCTGAAGACGGTGGGGCAGCCGATGGTGGCCTGGGCGCTGGCGGTGGGCGTGTTCGGGCTGCGCGGTGCCGCACTCCTCGACGTGGTGGTGACCTCGGCCCTGCCGGCCGCACAGAACCTCTTCACCTACGCGTCCAGCTACGGGGTGGGCGAGCGGCTGGCGCGGGACTCGATCCTGGTGTCGACGGTGCTGTCGGTGCCGGTTTTGGTGGTGGTGGCGGCGTTGTTGGGGTGACCTGCATCAACTATGGGGAAAGTCGCTGGTGTAGAGGTCGAGGTCGAAGGGCTTCGGCAAGGGGATGGTGGCACCGAACTTGCCCGCCCGCAGGACGCGATAGACGTCACCATGGGGCTCGCCGTGCAGCGTGATCGTTGGGCCTCCGGGGGCCCGATTGTCGATGAGGAGGTAGAGAGGAACGCCTGCCTGTGCGTACCCCGCCGCCTTCTTGATCCGGTCGTTGCTCGCGTTGGACTTGGAGGTGATCTCGACGATGAGTTCCGCCGCGTCAGCGGGGACGCAACAGCCCTTCTCGGCGCGCAGCACCTGCCTCGGCGCCACAGCAAGGTCCGGAATATACAGCCCGATGCGGGACGGCACGGCTGTGCACAACCTCTGGTAGACGCCCCAGTCTTTCGGGATGACCTCGTACAGGCTGCGCTGCACGAGGTCCGCGATGTCGTTGTGCGCGTTGGACGGCGGTGGGGTGCCACGGTGACGATCCCCTCGATGCTGGGACCGGTGACGCACCGATCGGAGACACCGCCATGAGCGCACTCCCCGTCGACCACTCGACGGCCGGCGGCCACGAGTGGGACGAACTCGTCCGGATCTGGCAGGAGACGGACGCACCCGAGGGCTGCCGAACGGGACCGGCGGGGGTCCACCGGTCCCGTTCACCCAAACGAGGAAAGTCCAGGTCAAGCGATACGTTCCAGCACCACCGGCGACGCCGAGAACGTCGTCCCCGCCGCCGCGATGTCGTACGAGCCCTCCACCGACTCGAGGGCGTACGCGAAGCGCTCGGGGGTGTCCGTGTGCAGGGTCAGCAGGGGCTGGCCCTGGGTCACCGTGTCGCCGGGCTTGGCGTGCAGCTCGACGCCCGCGCCCGCCTGCACGGGGTCCTCCTTGCGGGCGCGGCCGGCGCCCAGGCGCCAGGCGGCGACGCCGATGTCGTAGGCGTCGAGGCGGGTCAGGACGCCCGAGGACGGGGCCTTGATCACGTGCTGTTCGCGCGCCACCGGCAGCTCCGCGTCCGGGTCGCCGCCCTGGGCCGCGATCATGCGGCGCCACACGTCCATGGCGGAGCCGTCGGCGAGGGCCTTCGCCGGGTCCGCGTCCTTGACGCCGGCCGCGTCGAGCATCTCGCGGGCCAGGGCGATGGTCAGCTCGACGACGTCCGCCGGGCCTCCGCCCGCCAGGACCTCCACCGACTCGCGGACCTCCAGGGCGTTGCCGGCCGTCAGGCCGAGCGGGGTCGACATGTCCGTGAGCAGGGCGACCGTCTTCACGCCGTGGTCCGTGCCCAGGCCCACCATCGTGGAGGCCAGTTCGCGCGCGTCCTCGATCGTCTTCATGAAGGCGCCGGTGCCGACCTTCACGTCCAGGACCAGGGAGCCGGTGCCCTCGGCGATCTTCTTCGACATGATCGAGGAGGCGATCAGCGGGATCGCCTCGACCGTGCCGGTCACGTCACGCAGGGCGTACAGCTTCTTGTCCGCCGGGGCCAGGCCGTCGCCCGCCGCGCAGATCACCGCGCCGGTGCCGTCCAGTACGGACAGCATCTCCTCGTTGGAGAGCAGGGCCCGCCAGCCGGGGATCGACTCCAGCTTGTCCAGGGTGCCGCCGGTGTGGCCGAGGCCCCGGCCCGACAGCTGCGGGACGGCCGCGCCGCAGGCCGCGACCAGCGGGGCGAGCGGCAGGGTGATCTTGTCGCCGACGCCGCCCGTGGAGTGCTTGTCCGCCGTCGGGCGGGACAGGGACGAGAAGTCCATGCGCTCCCCGGAGGCGATCATCGCGGCGGTCCAGCGGGCGATCTCCCGGCGGTTCATGCCGTTGAGCAGGATGGCCATCGCAAGCGCGGACATCTGCTCGTCGGCGACCTCCCCGCGGGTGTACGCGTCGATGACCCAGTCGATCTGCTGGTCGCTGAGCTCACCGCGCTCCCGCTTGGTGCGGATGACGGAGATGGCGTCCATGGCCATGGCGTGGCCTTCCTTCCGAAAAGCATTCAGAAACTGCGCGGCCCCCGAGTGGCCGAAGCCGGCGACTCGAAGGGACCGCACGGGAGTTACTTGGTGAGATGCCCCGGCCCGAAGGCCTGCGGCAGCATCTGCGACAGCGGCAGGATGCCCGCCGGCGTCTCCAGCAGCAGGTCGGGGCCGCCGAACTCGTACAGCAGCTGCCGGCAGCGGCCGCACGGGACGAGGATCGCGCCCTGGCCGTCGACGCAGGTGAAGTGCGTCAGACGGCCGCCGCCGGTGTTGTGCAGCTCCGAGACGAGACCGCACTCGGCGCACAGGCCGAGGCCGTACGAGGCGTTCTCGACGTTGCAGCCGGAGACCGTGCGCCCGTCGTCGACCAGGGCCGCCACGCCGACCGGGTAGCCGGAGTACGGGGCGTACGCCCGTGACATGGCGTCCCGGGCCACCGCCCGCAGCGTGTCCCAGTCGACGTCGGTCACTTGCCCTGTCCCTTCCGGTAGGGCATGCCGTCCGCCTTCGGCATCCTGAGGCGCTGGGCCGACAGCGCGAGGACGACGAGCGTGATGACGTACGGCGTGGCGGAGACGACCTGGTTGGGGACCTCGTTGGTGCCCAGGTACCAGGTGAGCACCAGGCCGCCGACGAGCAGGGTGATCGCGGAGGAGGTGTACTTCTTCCGGAACGCCAGCCAGATGGAGCCGATGATCAGCAGCAGCGCGCCGAGCAGCAGCAGCGCGTGGACGTTCTCGGAGCCGCCGCGCAGGTTGAGGCTGTCGGTGTAGCCGAACAGGCCGGCGCCGATGGCGAGTCCGCCCGGCATCCAGTTGCCGAAGATCATCGCGGCGAGACCGATGTAGCCGCGGCCGCTGGTCTGGCCCTCCAGGTAGAAGGGGTTGGCGACGATGGAGAGGAAGGCACCGCCGAGGCCGGCCAGACCGCCGGAGATGATCACGGCGATGTACTTGTACTTGTAGACGTTCACGCCGAGCGACTCGGCCGCGATCGGGTTCTCGCCGCAGGACCGCAGCCGCAGGCCGAACGCGGTGCGCCACAGGATCCACCAGGTGCCGGGGATCAGCGCGATGGCGATCAGGGTCAGCCAGGACACGTTGGTGATCAGACCGCCGAGCAGACCGGCGATGTCCGAGATGAAGAACCAGCCCTTGGCGTTCAGGTCGGTCAGCGCGTCCGACAGTCCGGGCACCGTGAAGTTGCCGAGGGAGTCCACCGGCGGGGACTGCTTGGCCGAGCCGCCCGTGTGGCCCTCGAAGGCGAGCGGGGCGAGGTAGCGGGTGGCGCCGAGGGCGAGGATGTTGATGGCCACGCCGGAGACGATGTGGTTGACGTTGAAGGAGACGGTGACGATCGCGTGCAGCAGACCGCCGATCGCGCCGCCGAGGATGCCGACCAGGACGCCCGTCCACGGGCCCCACTGGAAGCCGGCCCAGGCACCGAACCAGGTGCCGAGGATCATCATGCCCTCGAGGCCGATGTTGACGACGCCCGCGCGTTCGGCCCACAGACCGCCGAGGCCGGCGAGGCCGATCGGGACGGCGAGCTGGAGGGCGGTGGACATCTGGCTGACGTTGGTGATGCCGTCGGCGCCGGTGAT
Organism: Streptomyces sp. Q2; assembly: GCF_056820935.1. Lineage (NCBI taxonomy): Bacteria > Bacillati > Actinomycetota > Actinomycetes > Kitasatosporales > Streptomycetaceae > Streptomyces > Streptomyces sp. Q2. Next base: position 144,758 of record NZ_JBXEJE010000027.1, read on the forward strand.
GATGCGGACGATCGACGTCAGCGCCAGGGCGCCGGCGATGACCAGCAGCAGGACGGGCCATGACATGCGGCGCCCGGTCGGCGCCGTGGGCTGCAGCGTGGGCTGGTTGAGGTCGGTCACGGTGGTCATCGGCCCGCCACCTCCTTCTTCACGTTGTTGTCGGCGCCGAGGATGTTTCCGGCGGCCAGTTCCGCGCCGACCCGGCGCTGCTGGCGGCGCAGGCCCCACTCGCGTACGGCCTCGTACGAGACGACGACCGAGAGCACGATCAGGCCCTGCATGATGACCGCGATCTCCTTGTCGTAGTCGTGGAAGTCCAGCTCGGGCGAGGCCTTGTCGAGCCAGGCCCACAGCAGGGCGGCGAAGGCGATACCGGTGGGGTTGTTACGGCCGAGCAGGGCGATGCCGATGCCGAGGAAGCCGATGCCGGTGGGGAAGTTGAGGTTGTAGGTGTGCGAGTCGCCGAGCAGGATCGGCAGGCCCGCGAGACCGGCGAGACCGCCGGAGATGAGCATCGCGGTCAGGATCATGCGCTTGGGGTCGACACCGCTGGCCGCCGCCGCGGACTCCGAGGCACCGGAGGCACGCAGGTCGAAGCCGAAGCGGGTGCGGTTGAGGACGACCCAGTAGCCGACGCCGAGCAGAGCGGCGAGGACCACCAGGCCGTAGATCTCGCCGGCCGCGCCCATGTCGATGCCGGGCACCCAGCCCGACTCGTGCATCTCGCCGGTGGTGTTGTTGTTGCCGACCTTGACCCCGAAGACGTTCGGAAGCCACAGGTAGGCGATCACGGAGACCGCGATCGCGTTGAGCATGATCGTCGCGACGACCTCACTGACCCCGCGGGTGACCTTGAGGACACCGGCGATGCCGGACCAGAAGGCGCCGGTGAGGATCGCGGTGAGGAGCAGCAGCGGGATCTGCAGGACGGCCGGCAGGTTCGCGTGGGCGCCGACGATCGCGGCCATCATGGCGGCGAGCTGGTACTGGCCGTCGACCCCGATGTTGAACAGGTTCATCCGGAAGCCGATGGCCACCGCGAGCGCCGCGATGTAGTACATCGACGCCTGGTTGATGATGCGGACCTGGACGTCGGAGAACGAGGCCTGCTCGAACATGATCGAGAAGGGCTCGACCGGGTTCTTGCCGGAGGCGACCAGCACGATCGCGCTCAGCACGAAGGCCACGGCGAGCGCGATGACCGGTCCGGCCACCGCGAGGAGCACGCGCTCCTTGTCGAACTTCTTCATCAGCGGGCCTCGTCTTCCGGAGACTCGGGAGACTTGCGGATCTCGGGGGTCTCGGGGGTGTCTGCCGGGGTCTCGGTGGTCTCTTCGTGTTCGAGGTGCCCGGTGACGGCACCGGTCATGGCCGAGCCGAGCTCCTCCGGGGTGATGGTGGCCGGGTCCGCGTCGGCGACCAGCTTGCCGTTGTACATCACGCGCAGGGTGTCGGACAGGCCGATCAGCTCGTCGAGGTCGGCGGAGATCAGCAGCACGGCCAGGCCCTCGCGGCGAGCCTCGCGGATGTGGTCCCAGATCGCGGCCTGCGCTCCGACGTCCACACCCCGGGTGGGGTGGGCGGCGATCAGGAAGCGCGGCTTGCTGCTCATCTCACGGCCGACGATCAGCTTCTGCTGGTTGCCGCCGGACAGGGAGGCGGCGGTGACGTCGATGCCGGGGGTGCGGACGTCGTAGTCGGCGACGATCCGGCGGGTGTCCTCCTGGGCCGCCTTCGGGTTCAGCCAGACGCCCTTGGCGTTGGGCTTCTCGGTGACGTGGCCGAGGATGCGGTTCTCCCAGAGGGGGGCCTCCAGGAGCAGGCCGTGGCGGTGGCGGTCCTCGGGGATGTAGCCGATGCCCTGCTCGCGGCGCTTGCGGGTGGGCCAGCCGGTCATGTCCTCGTCGATCAGCGTGATCGTGCCGGAGTCGGCGCCCTTGAGGCCGATGAGCGCGTCGACCAGCTCGGTCTGGCCGTTGCCCTCGACTCCGGCGATGCCCAGGATCTCGCCCGCGTGGATGGTGAAGCTGATGTCGTCGAGGAGGGCCTTGCCGCCGAACGCCTCCAGGCGCAGTTTGTCGACGGTGATGACCGGGCGGTCGGTGACCGTGGACTCGGCGGTCTCGGGGGTGGGCAGCTCGCTGCCCACCATCATCTCGGCGAGCTGACGCGGGGTCGTCTCGGCGGGGACCGCGGTGCCGACGGTCGTGCCGCGGCGGATGACGGTGATCTCGTCGGCGACGGAGAGGACCTCGCCGAGCTTGTGGGAGATGAAGATGACCGACAGGCCCTCGGCACGGAGCTCGCGGAGGTTGTCGAAGAGCGCGTCCACCTCCTGCGGCACGAGCACGGCGGTCGGCTCGTCGAGGATCAGCGTGCGGGCGCCTCGGTAGAGGACCTTGAGGATCTCCACGCGCTGGCGGGCGGCGACGCCGAGTTCCTCGACGAGGACGTCGGGGCGCACGCCGAGGCCGTAGCGCTCGGAGATCTCCTGGATCTTGCGGCGGGCCTTGGCGCCGATGCCGTAGAGCTTCTCGCTGCCCAGCACCACGTTCTCGAGCACCGTGAGGTTGTCGGCCAGCATGAAGTGCTGGTGGACCATGCCGATGCCGCGGACGATGGCGTCGGCCGGGGAGGAGAAGGTGACCTGATCACCGTCGATCGCGATGGTGCCCTCGTCCGGCTTCTGCATGCCGTAGAGGATCTTCATCAGCGTCGACTTGCCGGCGCCGTTCTCGCCGACGAGGGCGTGGACGGTGCCCTTGCGGACGGTGAGATGGATGTCGTGGTTGGCCACGACGCCCGGGAAACGCTTGGTGATCCCGGCGAGCTCGACGGCGGTCACTTGACCTTTGACCGCCGCTCCGGCCGGAGGGCTGCTGGACGCGTTGATGGCGCACTCTCCTGGGGACGGGGGTCGTCTACGCGCGTAGCGCCCCTACGGCATCGAAAAGGGGCCCGGCGCCCGTGACAACGGGGTACGGGGAGACAGCCTCCCCGTACCCCGTTGAGCGGACGTAACCCCGCGGTTACACGCTGCTCAGGGTATTGCTCAGTCAGCTGCTCTTGACCTTGATCTCGCCGCTGATGATCTTCTCCTTGGCCGTCTTGAGGGCGTCCTGCAGCTCGGTGTTGTCCGCGAACTTCGGGTTGGAGTTCGACAGGCCGACCTCGCCGGTCTTCAGATCGCCCCTGACGATACCGGTCTCGGGCTTGCCGTCCTCGACCGACTTCGCCAGGTTGTACACCGCCTTGGCTACGTCCTTCATCGCCGAGGTGAGGATGGAGTCCTTGTACTTCGCGAGGGCTTCCTGCTTGTACTGGTCGGAGTCGACGCCGACCGCCCAGATCTTGTTGGCGGCGGCGGCCTCGATCACGCCCTGGCCGGACAGACCGGCGGCCGCGTAGACGACGTCGGCCTTCTTCTCGATCTGACCCTCGGCGGCCGTCTTGCCCTTGTCCGGGCTGGAGAAGCCGCCCTCCTCGGCCGTCTGGGTGAGGTACTGCGAGAGGACCTTGACCTTGGAGTCGGTGTCCTTGACGCCCTGCTCGAAGCCCGCCTGGAACTTGTGGATCAGCGGGATGTCCACGCCGCCCACGAAGCCGACCACGTTCGTCTTGGTGTTCTTGGCGGCGGCCACACCGGCGAGGTAGGAGGCCTCCTCCTCGGAGAAGACCAGGTCCGCCACGTTGTCCGCCTGGACCGTGGAGTCGTCCACGATGCCGAAGGTGGTGTCCGGGAACTTGGCCGCGGCCTCCTTGACGGCCGTCGCGTACGCGTACCCGATGCCGATGACCGGGTTGTACCCCTGCTTGGCCAGCGACTCCAGACGCTGCTGCTTGTCGGCGTCGGTCTCGCCCTCGGTGGGCTCGAGGTCGGCCGTGTCGTAGGAGAACTCCTTCTTCGCCTCTTCCAGGCCCGCGTACGCCGCGTCGTTGAAGGACTGGTCGCCCTTGCCGCCGACGTCGTACGCGATCGCGAGACCCTTGTCGCCCTTCGAGTCCGAGGACGAGCTCGAAGTCGAGGTACCGCCACAGGCGGAGAGGGCGAGGGCCAGAGAGGCGGTCGCTGCGCCTGCGACCGTGATCCGGGAAATCCGGCGCATGTGTGGTGCTCCTGTCGAGTAGCGGGTCCGGAGAAGTGCGGGTGCGTTGCCGCGCCCGCCGCGGCGGCGGCTGATGCCACAGGCGGTGCGTGCTCTTCCCGTGCCGAGGCGGCGCGGGGGTCGCTCGACTTCCCCGGGGTCGCTCAGCGCCGGGGACGGTTTCGGCTTCGACGCTGGCTTCGCCGCAGATTAACGCGCGTAGACCTGCCTGAAAACCCCTTCTGTCCACCTTGTTATCCGGCCGTGCCCAACGCGAACTCGCCCTTGACCCGAGGGTTGCCGACCGCAAAGGGAGGGTGGCGGTGAGTGACCCGGACACGACACGCCGAAGCGGGCGGGGACTCGTAAGTCCCCGCCCGCTTCGTACCGATCCGACCGCGTTCGCCCGTTCGGGCAGAACCGCGGGGAACTACTCGGTCTTGACCTTGATGGTGCCGTCGATGATCTCTTCCTTGGCCTTGGCCACCGCGGCGGAGAGACCCGCGACCTTCGCGAACTCCGGGTTGCTCTCGGACAGGCCGACGCCGTTCACCTTCAGGTCGAAGGTCTGGACGCCGGTCAGCGGCTTGCCGTCCTTGACGGACTTGGCCAGGGCGTACACCGAACCGCCGACGTCCTTGAGCGCGGAGGTCAGGATGGAGCCCTTGTACGACGCCAGCGCGGCCTGCTTGTACTGGTCGGAGTCGACGCCGATCGCCCAGACCTTGGCCTTGGCGGCGGCCTCGATCACGCCCTGGCCGGACAGACCGGCGGCCGCGTAGAGAACGTCGGCCTTCTTCTCGATCTGGCCCTCGGCAGCGGCCTTGCCCTTGTCGGGGCTGGAGAAGCCGCCCTCCTCCGCCGTCTGCGTCAGGTACTGCGAGAGGACCTTGACCTTGGGATTGGTGTCCGCGACGCCCTGCTTGTAGCCGGCCTCGAACTTGTGGATCAGCGGGACGTCGACACCGCCCACGAAACCGACGATGTTCGTCTTGGTGGCCTTGGCGGCGGCGACGCCGGCCAGGTACGAGGCCTCGTTCTCGGCGAAGACGAGGGACGCCACGTTCTTGCCCTCGACCACGGAGTCCACGATGCCGAAGGTGGTCTTCGGGTACTTCGCGGCCACGGCCTCCATCGCGGGGGTGTAGGCGAAGCCGACGCCGATGATCGGGTTGTAGCCCTGCTTGGCCAGCGAGGACAGACGCTGTTCCTTGTCGGCGTCGGTCTCGCCCTCGGTGGGCTCGACGTCGGCGGTCTTGTAGCCGAACTCCTTCTGCGCCTTCTCCAGACCGGAGAACGCGGCGTCGTTGAAGGACTGGTCGCCCTTGCCGCCGATGTCGTACGCGATGGCGAGACCGAGGTCGCTCTTGGTCTCGCTGTCGCTGCCGCCGTCAGTGCTGGTGCCGCCACAAGCGGTTGCGGCGAGCGCGAGCGACGCGACCCCCACCGCGACACGGGTCAGTTTGGATATCCGACGCATCTCGAAGTTCCCCATTCTCCAAAGCCCCGCAGTGGGTGCTGAGTTCGGCGCAGAGTAACGCGCGTAGACACTCCTGGGAACGGGGTTTCGTGTGGCCGTTATCCATTCGTGCCGATGGCCGGTTACGTCCCTGTGAACCACTGGATCGAATGGGATGCCGTGGGACACCGTGCTCTCAGGTCCCGTAACTTTCCGTGCCTCCGGATGTGACCAGCGTGATGACGCACCTGTTGCACGCCACGCGCTCAGACTCTCTCCGCCCCGCCCGGGCCGCAACCTGAACGGGGCTTTCGGAGGACCGGCTAGAGACCGCCGTCCAGGAGGGCGGCGGCGGTGAACAGTTCCACGCCCACCGTGATCGCCGACTCGTCGGCGTCGAAGTCGCCCTGGTGAAGGTCGCGTACGGCGCGCTCGCCGGGAGGGCGGACACCGAGGCGGGCCATGGCGCCGGGGATGTGCTGGAGGTACCAGGAGAAGTCCTCGCCACCCAGGCTCTGCTCGGTGCTCTCGACGGAGTCGACACCCCGGCGGGCGATCATGGCGTCCCGGACCAGCTCGGTGACGTCCGGGTCGTTGACGACCGGCGGCACTCCGCGCACGTAGTTGATCTCCGACTTGGCGCGGTGCAGGTTGGCGACCTCGTCGATCGCGGCGACCACGATGTCGGGCGCCTGCCGCCAGGCGTCGATGTCCAGGCACCGTACGGTCCCGGAGAGCTCGGCGTGCTGCGGGATCACGTTCGGGGCGTGGCCCGACTCGATGCGGCCCCAGGTGACGGCGAGACCCGCGCGGGTGTCGACGCGGCGGGCGACGAGGGCCGGCACGTCGGTGACGACGCGGGCGACGGCGGTGACCAGGTCGGTCGTCAGGTGAGGTCGCGCGGTGTGGCCGCCGGGGCCGTCGAGGGCGATCTCCAGCCGGTCGCAGGCGGAGGTGATGGCGCCCTGTCGCAGCCCGATCCGTCCGGCGTCGACCCGCGGGTCGCAGTGGACGGCGAGCATCCGCCCGACCCCGTCGAGCACCCCGCAGTCGATGGCGTCGGCGGCACCGCCGGGCAGTACCTCCTCCGCGGGCTGGAAGATCAGCCGTACGGGTCTGGGCAGCAGCCCCTGCCGGTGCAGCTCGGCGAGGACGAGCCCGGCGCCCAGCACCACGGTGGTGTGCACGTCGTGACCGCAGGCGTGCGCGCGGTCCGGGACGGTGGAGCGGTACGAGCACTCGGTCTTCGTGTCCGGGATGGGCAGGCCGTCGATGTCGGCCCGCAGGGCGAGCATGGGGCGGCCGCCGTCCCACTCGCCGATGTCACAGACGAGCCCGGTGCCGACCGCGAGTACGCGCGGCTTCAGGCCGGCCTTCTCGAGCCGTTCCTTGATCGCCGCCGTGGTGCGGAACTCCTGGTTGCCGAGCTCGGGGTGCATGTGCAGGTCTCGGCGGAAGGCGACGAGTTCGGCACGGAGCGCCTCGGGCAGCACACCGGGAAGCAGCGCTTCCCCGGCGGAATCGGCCTCGGACTCTAGGGACGTCAATTGCTTCACCCTCTGAAGGGTAGGACGCCCGGGCGGTCGACCGACCCTCGATCAACAAAAGATCAACCATGAGAGGGAAGAAAATCTGATCGCCGGACGTATATGTACCGTTCGGGATGGGTACACTCGCCGGCTTTCCGGCCGAGTGGATGTGAATCGCACCCATCCCCTTCTCCACGGATACCACGCCTCGTCCTGAAAAGGCCGGTCTGTTCACCTGTCGGACTGGTGAAGCGCCCCACATTCCAGGCACCGGATCAGTAGGGTGCGGCAGCGTGAGTGCCGAGACGCTGGACCACCTGCGGGCCACCCGAACGTCGTACGACAAGATCGCCGACGTCTACAGCGAGCGCTACGCCGACGGCCTCGCCGACAGACCGGTGGACCGCGCGCAGGTCGCCGCCTTCGCCGAGTTGGTGCGTGACAACGGGTCGGCTCCCGTCGCCGATCTCGGCAGCGGCCCCGAGTACGTCACCGCCCGGCTGCGTGCGCTCGGGCTGCCGGTCTTCGGCGTCGACATCTCGCCCCGGATGGTGGAGCTGGCCCGCCGGGCCCACCCCGGTCTGCGCTTCCATGTGGGATCCCTCACGTCCCTGGATCTGCCGGACGGGACGCTGGGCGGGATCGTCGCCCTGTACTCGATCATCCACGTGCCCGACGAGGATCTGCCGACGGCGTTCGCCGAGTTCCACCGCGTCCTGGCGCCCGGCGGTCATGTGCTGCTCGCCTTCCAGTCCGGGGACGAGGAAGGGCGGCTGCACCTGGCGGAGCGGTTCGGTCGGGAGATCTCGCTCGACTACTACTGGCGTACACCGCAGACGGTCGCCGGCCACCTCACCGACGCGGGCCTGCGCCTCCAGGTCCGGGTGCTGCGTGAGCCGTACGGGGAGGAGACGCGGCCGCGGACCTTCCTCCTGGCGAGGAAGCCTGCGTAGGAACCGTCACACCGCGGTGACCGCCGACAGCCGGGTCACGTCCCGTGCCGAGCCCGTCACGCCCGACAGGAAGCCCTGGGCGCGCGGTGAGGCGTTCCGGGTGAGCCATTCGGGGTCGATGTCACAGACCGCGACGCGTACGTCCGTGCCGACGAGGGCGAGCGGGAGGGTGTGGACGACGGTCGAGGGGAAGCTGAGGATCGTACGGCCGACCGGGCCGCGGCGGGCGATCAGCTCCAGGGGGAGGTCGGGGCGGACGATCTCCAGGCCGGTCTCCACGGCGAGGCGGTGGAGTTTGTCGGTGGCTTCCCGGCGGTGGGCGAAGTAGCGGGTCGCGCCGTGGGCCTTGGCCAGGGCGCGGACGGCCTCCAGGTAGCGGTCGGCGTCGACGACTCCCGTCTCCACCAGCGAGGTGCCGACCAGGTCGGCGCCCTTGGTGATGCGGGGCGGGCCGAAGCGGGAGCGGGTCCAGGCGAAGGCGTTCGCGGTGACCGTGACGCCGGCCGGGGTCTCGTCCATGGGCATGGAGGAGAAGATCTCCACCGTCCGGCGCCCGCTCGGCGTCAGCCGGCGCCTGGCCACGGACGACACCGGCGCGAAGACCAGGTCGCGGGGGCCCGGCCGGCCGCCCTTGCGGTGCCAGCGGACCAGGCGTTCGCCGCCGGCCAGCTGGGCGACGAACTCCATCGTGGCCGTGCCGTCGTCGACGACGACGAGGTCGCGGGCCCTGGTGATCGTCAGCAGCAGCTGGACGTATCGCGAGAAGGGGTCGCCCAGGACCACCCGGTCGGCCCGGCGGAGCATTCCGGTGAGGCCGCCTATGGTCTGGAACGGAGCCAGGGGACCGCCCCTCGCCTCCTCCCAGCGGACCTGGTGGCCCTCCTCGCGGGCGAGCTCGGACATGCGGCGCAGCTGGCCGCGGGTCATGGGGTCGATCGGGGACAGGACGACGAGGGTGAGCCCCGCGCCGGGTGCCCGCTCCTGCTCGTCGTGCTCGGGGGCCCGCACACGCGTGTGCGCCCACTCCAGCACGTTCAGCAGCTGTACCGGACTCTCCACGAAGGCGAGAGTGCGGGGGCCGGCGGACCCGGCGCGGCGGCTCATCTACGTACGACCGTCCCGTCGTAACTGATTCTGTGGGGGGTGTGGGTGCCGGGGCTCAGACCGCGACCGGCTCGCCCGCCGCCGCCGCGATCTCCGCCTCGGCGACGACACCGCTGACGCGGCGCAGCTTCTTCATCGGGCCGAGCTCGGACTCGTAGACCTTCTTGACGCCGTCGCCCAGCGAGGCCTCGATGGTGCGGATGTCGCGGACGAGGCGGGTGAGGCCCTGCGGCTCGACGGAGGCGGCCTGGTCGGAGCCCCACATCGCGCGGTCGAGGGTGATGTGGCGCTCGACGAAGGCGGCGCCGAGGGCGACGGCGGCGAGGGTGGTCTGCAGGCCGGTCTCGTGGCCGGAGTAGCCGATCGGGACGTTCGGGTACTCCTTCTCCAGGGTGTTGATCACCCGGAGGTTGAGCTCCTCGGCCTTCGCCGGGTAGGTCGAGGTGGCGTGGCAGAGCAGGATGTTGTCCGAGCCGAGGACCTCGACCGCGTGCCGGATCTGCTTCGGGGTGGACATTCCGGTGGAGAGGATGACGGTGCGGCCGGTGGCGCGGAGCTCGCGCAGCAGCTCGTCGTCGGTCAGGGAGGCGGAGGCCACCTTGTGGGCGGGGACGTCGAACTTCTCCAGGAAGGCGACGGCCTCGTTGTCCCAGGGGGAGGCGAACCAGTCGATGTTCTTGGTCTTGCAGTACTCGTCGATCTGGCGGTACTCGTCCTCGCCGAACTCCACGCGGTGGCGGTAGTCGATGTACGTCATCCGGCCCCAGGGGGTGTCGCGCTCGATGTCCCACTGGTCGCGCGGCGTGCAGATCTCGGGGGTGCGCTTCTGGAACTTGACCGCGTCGCAGCCGGCTTCGGCGGCCGCGTCGATGAGCTTGAAGGCGTTCTCCAGCTCGCCGTTGTGGTTGATGCCGATCTCGCCGGTGATGTAGACGGGGTGACCCGGGCCGGCGGTCTTCGAACCGAACGTGCGCAGGCGGGAGTTGGTGCTCATGGCAGGAACGTTCCTTAACTGTTGAGGGAGTCGAGAGAAGGGCCGAGGATCCAGCTGGCGATCTCTCGGATCGCGCCGTCGCCACCGGGGACGGTGGTGACCGCGCGTGCGGCGCCGCGCACCACGTCGTGGGCGCTCGCGACCGCCACGGGCCAGCCGACGAGGGCGAAGCACGGGAGGTCGTTGACGTCGTTGCCGACGTAGAGCACGCGCTCGGGCGCGATGCCCTGCTCCTCGCACCACTGCTTCAGTGCGAGGTCCTTGCGGTCGATGCCGTGCAGGACCGGGATCCTGAGCTTCCGGGCACGGGCGGCGACGACCGGGTTCTGCTCCGTGGAGAGGATCAGCATGTTCAGGCCGCTGTTGCGCAGGGCGGCGATGCCGAGGCCGTCTCCGCGGTGGACGGAGACGAACTCCTTTCCATCGGCGTCGATCAGCACCCGGTCGTCGGTCTGGGTGCCGTCGAAGTCCAGTACGACCGCGTCGATGTCGTCGGCGGCGGGAAGGGCGCCGGGACGGTTCGCGTCGAAGAGGGGGGCCAGCGCGCGGGCGCGGGCCAGGTCGTGCGGGTCGTCGATCTCCAGCACGCGGGCCGGGTCCGTGCGGACCAGTTCCGTGTGGCCGAAGAAGCGGTGCCGGTGCTTGCGGAAGCCCGCCGCGTCCATCGCGTAGGCGGCGCCCGTCTCCAGGAAGTCCTGGGGGCGGTCCTGGCGGCGGGGGCGGTAGGACTTGTCGTGGTTGACGCCGTGACCGCCGTTCCCGTCGGCGGAGCCGGCCGCCTGGTCCGCGTCCCGCCAGACGAACCCGTGGAACGGCGCCACGGTCACCGCGGTGTCCGCCCCGTTCTCGACGACGGCGGCGGCGACGCCCTCGACGTCCTCGCGGGCGATGAACGGGCTGGTGCACTGCACGAGCAGGACCACGTCGACGGCCGCGCCGTGCAGGGCCTCGTGGGCCTCCATCGCGTGCAGGACCGCGGCCTCCGAGGTGGCCAGGTCACCGGCGATGGCGGCCGGCCGCAGCACGACCTCCGCGCCGGCCTGACGGGCGGCGGCCGCGATGGCCTGGTCGTCGGTGGAGACGACCACGTCCGTCACCAGCCGGGTCGCACGGCACTCGCGCACCGCTCGCGCCACCAGCGGGACACCGCCGACGGGGGCGAGGTTCTTCGCGGGCACGCCCTTGGAGCCGCCGCGCGCGGGGATCACCGCGAGCACCCGGCGCACCGAAGCGCCTTGGCCCGCTGCCGGGTGGGACATGGGGTCTACTCCTTGAAGAGAGGTCACAGCTCCCCCATCCGCCGGATGACGGGAGCCACCCGCTGCACCCCGTGCCGGTAGGCGCCGCGCGCCGCCCGGCGCACGATCTGCCGGACCGGGCCCGGCTCCCGGTCGGCGGCGGGGGCGCCGGGCAGCGGGCTGCCGTCCGGGCCGAGGTGGTGGCGGGCGAGGATGCCGGGCAGGTAGCCGGGCGCGGTCGCGGGTGTGTAGTACGGGGTCAGCGGGGGCAGTCCGGGCGCGGCCAGCAGCTTGGTGATCCGCTCCCGCGCCGCGTCGAAGGCGTGGGCGTACGCGCCGCCCTCAGCCGCGACGCCCTGCCGGGCCACCCACTCCTCGTCGGGCGCGGGCCGGTGACCGGCGTCGAGCTGGTCCCAGGAGGCGAGGCAGCCGGAGCCGACGAAGTGGTGGTTGCCGAGCACCTCGCGCACGCCGAGGTCGGTGAGCACGACGGTGGGGATGCGGCGGTGCAGTGCTTCCAGGGCGGCCGTCGAACTCACCGTGACCAGCAGGTCGGTGCGGTCGAGCAGCTCGCCCATGTGGCCGTACACCAGACGGAGGTTGGGCGGCAGGTCGGCCCGCTGCGCCAGCTTCTGGTAGGGCAACTCCTCGATGTGCGTGGTGTGTTCGCCCGGCTTGGAGCGCAGCTTCAGCAGCACCTCGCGGTCGGGGTGCGTGCGGGCGTGCCGAACGAGCCGCTCCAGCAGGTACGTACGGTCCTTGCGGCTGTCCGGGACGGAGGGCTGGGCGGCGAAGACCACCGTGTAGGGCCTGCGCCCTTGCTCCGCGGACGGGTCGTGCTCGCCCGTGTAGGGGGCTCCGCCGAGGAACGGGAGTGCCACCTCGGTCACCGACGAGGCGTCGGCGCCCACTCCCTCGTACACCGTGCGGAAACGGTCCGCGTCCTGGCGGGAGTTGGCGAGGACGAGGTCGGCGCCGTGCCGCAGCAGGAGGCCGTCGGCGAGCTTCTCGTAGACGACACCGACATAGCCGGTGACGACGACGGGACGCTTCTCCCGGCCCTCCCAGGCCCGCCCCAGGCCGTGCAGCATCGCCTGCACGCCGCCGCCGACGAGGGCGATGACGACGACGTCGTACTCCTCCTCGGCCATGGCGCGCAGGAACTCGACCGCGGTGACCTCGCGCAGCGACTCGGCGCGCACCCCCACTTCCTCGAGCTGACGGGGCGTGGGCGTGGCCCGGCCGCGCAGCAGGAATCCGCTCAGGGCGGGGCCGGCTTGCGTGTCGTCGCGCGGTGCGGTTTCCATGGACGGGCCCGGCGTGATGCGGTCCGCGGTCAGCGCACCCCATTTCCAGCGGGTGTCCGAGTCCGCGAGGACGGCGATTCGCGGGGTGTTCCTGGTACGCGTTCCTGTACTTGGTGGCACGAGGAAGACGCTAGGAAGCAATTTCTAGGTGCGGCCCAACCGGGAATCAACGAAAAGTTAACAACAGCCCACCGAGAGCCGAACTGGCCCGTGGAAAAGCGAAAAGTACAGTGGATGCACCATTCCGACACACGGAGTTCACCCCCTGTACGGTCACCGTACGGTTCCGCTGCCGGACCGGCTCCTAGGGTTTTGCAGGTGCCAAAGCTTTCCGTGATCGTGCCGTTCTACAACGTGCAGCAATTCGCCCCGGACACCCTCAGAAGCCTTCGAATGAACGCCCGGCCCGACTTCGAGTTCGTGCTGGTCGACGACAAATCGACGGACGAAACCCCGGCCATTCTCGAACGCGCCGCCGAGGAGCTTTCCGATGTCGCCCAGGTGCGTTATATCCGACATGAACAAAACGGCGGCCTCGCCACCGCGCGCAACACCGGCCTGGACGCCGCGCGGGGCGAGTACCTGACGTTCCTGGACGGCGACGACTGGCTGGCCCGCGGCTACCTCGCCGAACTGACCTCGGCGATCGAGGGGTTGGGCTGCGACTTCGTCCGCACCGACCATGTGCAGGCCACCGCCCGCGCCCGGACCGTGCAGCGGGCCCCGGTGGGCAGACGCGACGAGGTGCTGAACCCGCGTGAGGCGATCCTGCCCGCGGACCGGACGACGTCGGTGGACTACGCCTACGCCTGGGCCGGCGCCTACCACCGCCGCCTGCTCGACCAGGGCCTGCTGCACTTCACCGACGGGCTGCGCACGGCCGAGGACCGGCCGTGGATCTGGAAACTGCACCGTGAGGCCGAGTCGTTCGCCGTGGTGAGCCTGCTGGGCGTGTTCTACCGGCGGGGGGTCGCCTCCTCGCTGACCCAGATCGGCGACGCCCGCCAACTCGACTTCATCCGCGCCTTCGACCAGGTGATCGAGGAGACGGCGGCGGACCCGGACGCCGGCCGGCTGCTCCCCAAGGCGGTGCGCACCTACTGCGCGATCATCGCCCACCATCTCTCGGACGAGTCCAAGTGGGAGCCGGCCGTGGCCAAGCAGCTGCGGGCGATGAGCGCGGCGGCGATCAAGCGCATGCCGCAGGACGCGCTCGGTGACGTACTCGAGACCATGGACATGCGCCGCTCCGCCAAGCTGCGGCGGCTGCGGCGCCGGGTCAGCACAGCGAAGGCGGCCGCCTGATGCCCCAGACCACCCCTCGCACCACGCAGATCTTCTGCGCCTCGACGCTGTACGGCGCCGCCACCCTGGCCGCCGCGATCGACTCCGACCTGTTCGCCGAGCCGGACCGCCGGGTGCTGCTGGTCTTCAACAACTCCACCACCCCGGAGACCACACCGGCGCTGGACGAGATGCCGGGGTTCGAGCCGCTGCGCAGCCACTTCGACGACGTCCTGTCCTGGAACCAGGCCATCAGCCCCTTCCACCCCGGCTCCTGGACCCCGCGCCCGGACGACGTCCCGCTCTTCGAGCGCTACCTCCGCCTCCTGTGGGGCCTCGGCGACGACCGTGTGGAGCTGGTCCTGGAGTCCATCCAGGTCACCCCCGCGCTCACGGTGGCCCAGCTGTTCACCGGCGCGCCCGTCGACGTCTACGCCGACGGCCTGATGAGCTACGGCCCCACCCGCAACAAGCTCGACCCGCTGGTCGGCACCCGGGTGCGCCGGCTGCTGCACCTGGACCTGGTGCCGGGGCTCACGCCGATGCTGCTGACCGAGTTCGCGGTGCCGGCGCGGGTGGTGCCGACGTCCACGTTCCTGAAGGTGATGAACGAACTCGCCGTGTCGGTACCCGGGTTGCCGGTACTGCCGGACGACTCGGCGCTGCTGCTGGGCCAGTACCTGTCCGCGCTGAACATCCTCTCCCCCGCCGAGGAGGAGGACCTGCACGTACGGATGATGCGGGCGGCGGTCGAGCGCGGGCACCGCACGGTCGTCTTCAAGCCACACCCCACCGCGCCGGCCCGCTACAGCCGTGCCCTGGAGACCGAGGCCGGGAAGCTGGGCGTGGACCTCACGGTGCTGGACACGCCCGTCCTCGCCGAGGTGCTGTTCGAGAAGGCGCGACCGGGCCTGGTCGTCGGCTGCTTCTCCACGGCCCTGTTCACGGCGTCCGCGTTCTACGACCTGCCCGTCGCCCGCATCGGCACCGAACGACTGCTGGAACGGCTGACGCCGTACCAGAACAGCAACCGGGTCCCGGCGGTGCTTGCCGACGCGGTGCTGCCGGACGTGGAGTCCCGAAGGGGCGAGGCGCCGGTCCCCGCCGAGGATCTGTTCGGCCTGGTCACCGCCGTCGGTTTCACCATGCAGCCGCAGATCCACCCGAGCCTGCGCCCGGCGGCGGAGCGCTACCTCGCGAAGCACTTCGGCCCGCGCACCCGGCGGTACTTCAAGCGCAAGCGGCTCACCTCGCTCGGGCTGCCCGGCGGCATTCCGGAGCGGCTGGCGTTCCTGCCGCACAGTTCGACGGCACGCCGGGTGGTGCGGCGGGCACGGGCGCTGAAGAAGGCCGTGAAGCGCTGAGCGAAGCAGGGGTGAACCACGGGCTACCACAAAGGAAACAACGTTAATCCATCGAGTGTCTCCGTTGATTCCAAGGTGAAACGGCTCCCGTGAGCCTAGGATCACGGGCACCGCCCATCCGACCCCGTGAGGCACTCATGACCAAGCTCGGCCGGCTCTACTCGATGTTCGACACCGTCCACCTGCCCGACGACCTTCCCTACACCCAGTGCAGCACCTGGGAGCTGCAGTTCCTGTACCTGGTGGGGCGCCACACCCTGTCGGGCGAGGGCCGCGTCGTCGAACTGGGTTCGGGCGGCGGCGGATCGACGTACGCCCTGGCCATGGGCCTCGAGGAGAGCCCGGTGTTCGACGTGAGGACGGGGCGGCTGCACGCGTACGACTTCTTCCGCGTCGGCAAGGGCACGTTCGCCACGGAGAAGTTCTTCACGTCCGGCCACAAGCCGGCGGACGACAACTCCTTCCTGGACGACTTCCGGGGCCGCCTGGAGCC